>NZ_LMEG01000017.1:0-85404 GCF_001426275.1 Ensifer sp. Root423
CGCAAGGAAGATCACCTTTCACATATTCGATCCTCGTGTCGTCGAAGATCTACTCGACCGTGGCGCCGTGGATGAGTGGCGAGAAGAAGATATAGCGGCAAAAGCGGAAAATCGCAGGCGGGCCGCGTATCAGGCGAAGTTGACGCGGTCGCTGAAGAAAAAGGAAAAAGTCAAACCAAGCGAACGAGCCGACGAAGCCGCGACCGGCTTGAGCGGATGGGACGAATTCGGGAGCGACGGTCTCCTTCGATAGGCGTGCCGTCCGTGGAACTTTCGTGCCTTCACTTTCACCGTATCGATGTGCACGTTCCTTCAAGGAAGGAATTCTCGGGCAAAATCTCGGTCGATCCAGCGAATCCGGACTTCCCGGAGAGCCATACGTGCCAGAAAGAAGTCTAGCGTCCGGCCGTGTCATCAAACTAGCATTTGAACAGTGGCATGCTTCTGCCGGCCGCACGTTCGGTAAGCAGTGCACCAGAAAGCGTCATTATCTATGAACGCGCTGCAGTTGAAGTAGACCTACCCGCCCGCGGTCCAATCCTATCGGGCCGGTTCGCGCGTGAGGGGTTACGCATGCGTCACCACCGCTCCGACCGTTGCTCGAGCGGATGTCGCTTGGCGGTTCGTGGGTGCTTCAACTTCACTTCGCCTTATCGGTACCTGTTGGTACAACCGTTTGCTGACTGCTGCCGAGGTCACTGCCTGGTTCCAAGGAGCGCGATATTGTGAACGCAATCACTGCAAGTGTTAAACCGATAACAACTGCAAGTAAGACAGCGCGCCTGAGAAATCCCAATCCTGTTGGGAGTGGGTTCCTACCATTCGATGTCCCGACTCTGTCGCCTCCCTTATCCAGATGGGTTGGCATGGCAAAACGTCCTTTTTTACAACGATCCTATTAAACCCCCTCCGGAAGGCGATGTTCCAGAGCAAGACCGTTGTCTAAAAGCGAGATTTGCAAGCGCCTTTTGGGTGCGGGAGGTTGTTTGCCGGGAGCATGGTCGTCTACGCGGTCGACATGGATCGTGAGGGACGGTCCTCCCAATGTATATCTCGCACGCTCCGCGCAAACTCGTGGTGCAACGGTCTTATCGGAATGGACCAGCCAAGCAGCCGGATCGATGTCCGTAGAATTCAACCTTGAACGCCGTCGCTTGTTCAGCCTGGCTGCATTTACAGCTGCAGCCGTCGAACTTGGCTTTGCCGACGCAGCCGATGCGGGGTCAGACACCTCCGCGACGACGTCGCGGACCGCCATTGTGGCCGCCCGACCACGTCCATTGAATCCATGAAAAGCATTAAGGTCGTCGACCTCGAAATCGATTACGCCGAGGCTCGTGCCAGCAACGAGCGCGTGGTCCTGCTGCGGCATGGCTGGCCCTACGACATTCATAGCTATGTCGACGCCGCACCGCTGTTTGTATCGGCCGGTTATCGGGTGATCGTGCCCTATCTCAGGGGGTATGGCACGACCCGGTTCATCGAAGGACACACCACGCAACGGCCAGCAATCCGCCTTGGCCGCCGCGCTCGGCGTCGAAATCATCGGCGGCTATGGTTGCGGTGCCCGTACGTCGAAAATCATGGCCGTCCTGTGGCCGGATCGCTGTAAGGCGTTGGTGTCGGTGAGCGGATCGGCAGCCAAGAGAATGAACAAGAAGCCTATACCGCTCAAAGCCGAGCTCGCCTGGTGGTATCAGTTCTATTTCGCCACTGAGCGTGGCCGGCTGGGCTACCAGGCCAATACGCACGGCTTTGTTCATCTAATCTGGGAGACCGCCTCGCCGAACGGGCAATTCGACGACGCGATCTTCACACGTTCGGCCCCTGCTTTCGACAACCCCGACCATGTCGCTATCATCGTCCATAACTATCGCTGGCGGCTGGACCTGATCGAAGGGGAATCCCGCTTCGACGCATTCGAGGAAAAGCTTGCCAATAGCCCGGTGATCACGACCCCGACAATTACACTCAAAGGCGACCAGAACGCCGCCCCGCATCGGGGGCTCGAAGTTTAAGCCGGCATGTTTTCCGGCAACTACCAGCATCGCAACATCGCCGGCGGCGTCGGCCACAACCTGCCGCAGGATGCGCCGGAGGACTTCGCTCAGGCGATCATCGACGTGGACCGGCTGTGACCAAGCGAGTCTGGCCCGTCAATGCGCTCGACTGCCCGACCGCCTTCGCTCCGACGCAATGCCACCTGCCGCTGACGCTCCCGACAGTATTGACTAGCGCGTTCACCGTCACACCGCCTAGCCTTAGAATGCACCGAGCTTCAGACGCAGCTCTCTTCCCGCATTGGCGAATATCGCTTTCGCCGCCGGTGTGATGCCGAGCATATGGATGCAGGCATGGACCATTCCCTCGAGAACGATGAGCGTGGTTGGGACGCCGCATGCGTCAAGTTTGCGCGCGTAGGATTCGCCTTCGTTGCGCAAGGGATCATACTCGCTCACCATGATCGTCGCCGGTGGCAAACTGGAGAGATCGCCCCGAAGCGGGGCGGTATAGACTGGGGGCGTCGTCACTCGGTCACCGAGATAGGCGCCCCAACAGAACTTCATTGCATCGCGCGTCAGATAGTAACCGTCGGCAAACTCCTGATAGGAAGCGGTTTCCAAGTCGGTATCGACTGGCGGATACATGAGCAGTTGTTGCGCGATAGGCGGTCCACTGCGGTCGCGTGCGAGCATCGCGGTCGCGGCAGCCAGGTTGCCGCCGGCGCTGTCACCAGCGATGACAATCCTATTTCTGTCCACTCCCAGTCGTTCCGAATGGTCGGCGACAAAGCATAGGGCGCGATAGACATCGTCCAGAGCTGCCGGATAGGGATGTTCCGGAGCAAGGCGATATCCGACAGAAAACACAACGCAGCCGGTCGCCTTGGCGAGCGCACGACACGGATTGTCATACGCGTCGAGCGATACCAGGCACCATCCCCCGGCATGGGCAAAAACCATAGCCGGAGGCTTGCCGCCCCATTTCGCTCCAGCGGGCCAGTAGGCCCGAACAGGAATTGAAACGTCCGGATCGTCGCCGGCCACAACGAGATCTTCGATCTGACTGACAGGCTCCGAGGGGCCTGCATGGCGATCAGGGCTCGATCGGTCTCTGCGCGCATTTCATCAAGGGTGCCGGGTTGCGTGGCCGGTAGCCCCGCCAGAAACGTGGCGATGTTCGCATCGACAGGCATCAGGCTGCCCCCTCCAGAAAGAAGGGAACAACCTGTGCGATGAAATCGTCCGGGCATTCTTCCATTATGAAATGGCCACAATCGCGGACAATCTCGCCGCGCAGGTTGCTCGCATGTCGGCGCATCGTTTGCATAGGCGCGTCCACCGTCGCGTGCTCCGCACCTATAGCCAAGACCGGCATCGCCAACGGCCGGCTCGCCCGTACCTGGTTCTGACGGATGGTTTCGGGGATCGCCCGGTAATAGGAGAAGCCGGCCCGGATACCCCCTGGTGTCCCGTAGGCAGCTGCATAGACATCCGCTGCGACCCGGTCCCTGCGGTGAGACCACTTGTCGAACATGAAGCCGAGATATTCTTTCTCCCGTCCCGATGTGAGGAATTCCGGCAGATCCAGGACCTGATTGAACATGAAATGCCAGAGGAAGATGTTGTCCGAAGGGGGTACGAAGATTTGCGGCGCAGGCGCGAGACCGGGAATGACAGCTTCTGTCAGCGCGATGCGTTCCACGGCGTCCGGGTAGTCGCTCGCCAGCGCGTATCCGACCCACATGCCGACGTCATGTCCGGCGACACCGTAGCGGGTGTGACCAAGCGCAGTCATAAGCTGGTGCAGGAGACGCGCGACTGAGCCCGTGTCGTAGCCGTTTTCCGGTCTCGTGGAAAACCCCGTGCCGATGGGGTCGACGGCAATGGCTTGGAAGCCATTTTGCGCCAAGGCGACCATTACGTAGCGCCAGGCGTACCAGGTCTGTGGCCAGCCGGGGATCAGCAACACCGGCTTGCCCTCGCCCATCGTGGCGCAGTGGATTTTCTGCCCGTCGACGCGCACGTAGCGATGCGCGAAACCTTCGGACGCGCGGTCCGACACCAATAGATTAACCATAGTGTTTTCGTGCGAAAGAGTTGGAGATGCCGAGGATCTTGTTCATTTGGCCGACGCTCAGCGGCGTTCCGGCGAAATCGTCGAAAATCTTGTCCGTGACGCGGATCACGTGATCACGAATGAAGGCAGCGCCCTCGCGCGCTCCGTCTTCCTGGTTCTTCAGGCAGCATTCCCACTCCAACGTGGCCCAGCCCGAAAAATCATACTGGGCAAATTTCGAGAAGATCGAGCGGAAGTCGACCTGGCCGTCGCCCAGCGAACGGAATCGGGCCGCACGGTTTACCCAGGACTGGTAGCCGCCATAGATGCCCTGGCGTCCGGTCGGGTTGAATTCAGCGTCCTTGACATGGAACATGCCGATGCGCTCGTGATAAATGTCGATGAAGTCGAGATACTTGAGCTGCTGCAAGACGAAGTGGCTGGGATCAAAGAGGATTTGGGCCCGCTGATGGCCACCGATGCGATCAAGAAACATCTCGAAACTGGCGCCGTCATGAAGGTCTTCGCTCGGGTGAAGTTCATAACATAGGTTGATCCCCTCTTCTTCGCAGTTGTCGAGAATGGGCTTCCAGCGGCTGGTCAGTTCGTCGAAGGCGGCATCGACCAAGCCTTCGGGACGCTGTGGAAACGGAAAGAAGTAGGGCCAGAGGAATGAGCCCGAAAACGTTCCCATCTCGGTCAGTCCAAGCCGCCGCGAGGCTTTCGCGGCCAACTTGATTTGCTGCAGAGCCCATTCGCTCCTGGCAGCGGCGTTTCCACGAAGCTCCTCAGGAGCGAACGCATCGCACATCGCATCGTACGCCGGGTGGACAGCGACAAGCTGTCCAAGGATATGCGTGGTCAGTTCGCTGACCTGCAAGCCGTGCTCGGCAAGCGTGCCTTTGATCTCGTCGCAGTAAGCTTGGCTCTCTGCCGCCTTGGCGATGTCGATCAGGCGTTGGTCCCAGGCAGGTATCTGAAGGGCGGCAAAGCCCATTCCGCTCGCCCATTCCGCAATTGATTTTAGCGTGTTGAAGGGCGGATTGGCATCGCTGAATTGAGCGAGATGGAGGCTTGGGCCTTTTATGGTTTTCACTGGATGACCTTTCTTTGTTGATCGACAAAGAATTGGCAGCCTTGCATCTCCGCGTCAAGCGAATTATTTGTCGATCGACAAACATAGGAGCGGGACGTGGCAGGTAGACCCAGAGAGTTTGACAGGGACGTGGCGCTGAAGAGAGCCCGGGATCTGTTTTGGGCGCGCGGGTTCGAAGGTGTTTCCATGACCGATCTGGTGGATGGCCTTGGCATCGCCTCCGCGCGGATTTATGCCGCTTTCGGCTCCAAGGAGGCCTTGTTTCGGGAAGCTATCGAACACTACGAGACGAATGAGGGCGGCTTTGCCGAGCGAGCCATGCTCGAGAACAGCGACGTCCGCTCAGTTCTGGAAGTCATGTTCCGGGCGGCAGTGGCGCTCTATACCGACGGACTGAAGGGATGCATGGTCGTATCGGCGGCGACGAATTGCACGCAGCAGAACGAGGCGATCAGAGACTGGCTGGCCGAGCATCGGAAGGCGCGAACGCAATCGATCATTGACCGCCTGATCGCGGGGAAACGATCGGGGGAGATCCCGGCACATGTCGATGAAATTGCCATAGGCGATTGCTGCGCAACCTTGCTGCACGGGCTTTCGGTTCAAGCACGCGATGGAGTTGAACCGCGTCGTCTTCATGCCATGGTCGACGCTTTTCTCATCGGTTTCGATTCAATGGTCAGCGCGCGTTGAATGCACCGTGGTCGCGGCCCCGCAGGTTGAGTTCAGACAAGTCCGCACCGACGGCAGACGCAGCGACAGTTGCAAGAACGAAGAGAAGCGATCGGTAAGACGGTTTGGACAACGCATCCTTGCAGGTTGGGCCGCCCGTTCAGCGATCGGCCTTTCGCGGCCTAACCTGATGGTGCTTGTGCGGCTGCGATTTTTCCAAGCATTTCGTGGCACGTACCAATGCCAGCGGCATTTCCGTTTCTTGGAAAACTCGCGCGCCTCTTGCAAAAGCTGAATGGCAGATCCGTAAGATCTGACGTTGGCATGGATCGTTGGGACGTCTTGTAGCGTGGCCGCATAGTCATTCGGCACGCGCCGCATCACGTCGATAACCTCTTCAAAGAGATGGATTGCATTGCTCGCCACCTCTCGCACGCGCTCTGTAATTTCGCCACCATCCTCCACGAGCAGGTAGTGAAACAAATCGGAGACTGCGCGGGCGACGTTTGCACTCGCTCGCGCCCACAATAACTCATTGTCCTCTCTTTTGCGCACTTGAAGCACATCACCCCAAGCCGTTGCTGCCGCACGCAAGAGCCTGTTCCTGTCGATTGTCGGTGATGCATATGCCAGTCAGCCAAGCGCAGACGCGAGATTGTTGTTGCAGGCGGCCCAGATATCGGGATCGCCTGACTGCCTGATCCCGGCAAGAGCCTCCCGAACTGATGGCTGCAAGATCGGTTCACCTAGCTTCGAACGGCTCTTCCCGCAGTGTCGAAGATGTGGATATCCCGGCGGCGCGCGGTGAAATTAACGCTCTGCGTGCGTGAAAAAGCACTCTCCCCATCGACCTTGACCAAAAACTTTTCACGGGCGCCGTTCAGGTCCAGATAGAGTATTTGCACCTCGCCGAGATGCTCCACGAGATCGACGGTTCCGGCAAATGTCGGATCCGTCCCATGACTGTCGCCTATCCGTATGTTTTCCGGGCGAATGCCGACGCTGATCGCCTCGCCCCTTGAAAAGCTGCCACGTTCTGCCTCAATATCAAGGACCACACCGCAGTCAAGCTGGCAGCGTGCCGATGTCGCGGAACGGCCCACGACCTTACCTTTAAGGATGTTCATTGCCGGTGAGCCGATGAATTGCGCGACGAAGAGGTTCGCCGGCTTGCGGTAGAGATCGGTCGGCGTGCCGACCTGCTCGACGTTGCCGTCCTTGAAGACGACGATGCGGTCCGCCAGCGTCATCGCCTCGACCTGGTCGTGGGTGACGTAGATCATCGTTACTTCCGGCATGCTCTGCTTCAACTTGGCGATCTCAATGCGGGTGGCGACGCGCAGCGCGGCATCCAGATTGGACAGGGGCTCATCAAATAGAAAGACCCGCGGATTTCGCACAATGGCACGCCCGATCGCCACGCGCTGCCGTTGCCCGCCGGAAAGCGCCTTCGGCTGGCGTTGTAGGTACTTGTCGAGCTGGAGTATTTCGCCCGCCTTTCGCACCCGCATATCGATCTCCGCCTTCGGCGTTCCGGCGATACGCAGTCCGAAGGCCATGTTCTCGTAGACGGTCATATGCGGGTAGAGCGCATAGGACTGGAACACCATGGAGATGCCGCGCTTGGAGGGCGCGACGGCATTCATTCGCTCGCCATTGATGACGAGGTCGCCTGACGTGATTGTCTCAAGGCCGGCAATCGAGCGCAGCAGAGTGGATTTCCCGCACCCAGACGGGCCGACGAAGACGATGAACTCGCCCGACCTCATCTCAAGGTCTATGCCGTGCAGGACTTCGAGATCACCATAAGCCTTGCGAATGTTTCTCAGCGATAAATCGGCCATCGTTCCCGTTCCGTTATTTGCAATTGCAAGACAGCGCGCCGTCAGGGCGCGAGCCCGGCCAGGAACCGCGTGACCGGACCCGGCTTTCTGTTGATGATCTCGAGATCGTTCTTGCGCCGGATGGCATGCCGCACGACCCGCGCGCCGAGATAGCGCAGCGGCTCGGGCGGAAGCCGCGTGCGCTTTTCAATGCCAACCAACCCACACCGGCTCCAGGCGTCGTCACGCCCGAGCACAAGGCTTGCCATGATGCGGCCGGCGACGGGCGTTTGCGCGATGCCCGTACCGTTAAAGCCCATCGCGTAAAAGATGTTCGCGTGGTCCTCCAGATGGCCGAAGACCGGCAAGTGCTGCGCCGTGCAATCGATCGGGCCGCTCCAGTCGTAAAGGACAGGCACATGCTTCAACTCAGGATACACCCGGTGCATCTCGCGGATATTGTCGGCGCCGCCGTCGCCGCTGCGATTGAAGCGGGCGTCAATGCGGTCGGCATAGGCAATGCCACCCGTGCCCCGGCCGAAGACGACGGTGCCCTCGGGCGTGCGCTGGTAGTAGAGCACATGCTGCTGCGCATCGCAGATCGAGGCGCCGTCCGTCCAGCCGATCTGCTCCAGGACATCGCGCGCCGGCGCCGTCGCGATGACCTGGCTGCTAACCACGTAGAGATAGGGATGCAATTCCGCGATGGCCGAAAGCCATGCATTTGCGGCGAGCACCACCTTGCCGGCGGAAAGCACGCCGCATGCTGTGCGCAGTTGCGGCGTGGAACCGGGCACGATTTCGAGAACCGGGCTCTGCTCATGGATGATGATCCCCCTTTCGAGGGCGAGCCGTCGCAGGCCGAGGGCGAGCTTTGCCGGCTGCACGGTTCCCGCCCTCTCCTCGATGATGCCCACATAGGAGACGTCCGAGCCGGTGCGGCGCAGGATATCGGCGCGCTGGAGCGGATGCAGGCGGTCCTCGGCGAGCGTCCGGCTGAGGTCGCGGGCCGCAGCCCAGGCCCCCTCCTGCGCGGTCGAACTTGCCGTCCACAGCCAGCCGTCGAGTCTCAGATCCATGTCGATGGCACCGGAGGCCTGCAGGCCATTAAGCTCCTCGATGGCGTCGGCGGTCGCCCGGCACAGCATCAGCGCGTCATCCTCGCCGACAAGCGCGCGCAGCATGTCGATTTCGGCAAACCAGCTATGGACCTGACCGCCGTTGCGACCGGAAGCTCCGGAACCGCAGAAATCCGCTTCGAGCACGGTGACACGCGTTTCGGGCGCTTGTTCCTTGATCCTCAGCGCAGTCCACAGGCCGGCATAGCCCCCGCCGACGATCGCGACGTCGCAATCCGCGCTGCCCTTGAGGGGCGGCGTGACGGCATCCGCCGCAATGCTCTGCAGCCAGAAGGAACGATCGCCCTTCGGTGCCGCGACGGGCGGCCTCATCGTGATGGTGTTCATGTTCCCGCCCTCTCGGTGCTGCCGATGACATCGTCATATTTCTTAAGCAGCCATTCCGGGATTGGCCGGATGGGCTGCGGGAAGCCGCCGAGATGGGTGCAGGTCTCGGATGCTCTTTCGGCGGCGCTGTCGAGCGCGGCCTGTCCGGACAGGTCTGCGAAGAACCGCGACATGATGAAGGTCGCGATGAAGCTGTCCCCTGCACCGCAGGTATCGACGACCGTGACCGGCACAGAACCCGCCGCGAACACCGTCGAACCATCATGATAGAAGGATCCCCGCCTGCCGCAGGTGACGACGACCTGTCGTGCGCCCGCGGCCCTGAACCGCGCGATCAGCGGCTCGACCGGCTTGGTCGGATCGTCCGGACCGGAGGCGAAGACAAGCGGCACGCCATCGAGCGAAAGGTCGAAATGCCGCGTGGAAATGTCGATGCTGAAGGGAATGCCATCGGCGACGAGCCGGCGGATGAGCCTTTCGCTGGAATTTGTGCCGAGATGCAACCAGTCGGCTTGCCGCAACGCCTCGTAGCGATCAGCATTTGGAACATAATTCTCGCCCACTCCGAGCGACTCGAGAAGGAAACGTCGCTCGCCGGCATCGTCCGTCAGCAGCGTCACAGCAGACGCGCCGGGACGGATTTCGACATCGTTGCGATCAAGCCCCGCCTCCGCGATGGCGGCAAGCATGATATCGCCTTCCGCATCCGGGCCCAGCGCACCGAAATAGCGGGCATTCAACCCCTGTTGCCGCCATTGGACGGCGACATTGAGGGCATTGCCGCCCACGGTGACGAACCCTTTGCTCAGATAGGCATCGAGGCAATTGTCGCCGACGGCGATCAGGTTGGGATTGGCCTTCGTCATTCTGTGTCCGTTTCATCGAGATGGGGTGCAATGGCTTCGAGGCATCGCCGCCAGGCGGAAACGGGGTCGAGCGCATAGGAGCCGTTGCCGAAAGGTTCGAAAGTCAACGTGCCGGCGAAACCGTGCCTGCCAAGCTGCCCAATATAGTCGTCGAGCGGCAGGTTGCCGTCGCCCCAGGCAAGATGCCCCGCCGGCGTTCCATCCACGACATGCACATGCGCGATGCGCTTGCCGAAGCGCGCGAAATAGTCGCCGACGCTGTCTTCTGCCGTCGCCATGGCGACGAGGTCGAGAACGATATCGATATCGTCACCGTCGAGCGCGCGCCAGAAGCTCTCAAGCGCATCGGCATTGGTGACGATGTTGCTTTCGAGGCGCTGCAGCGGCTCCAGCAGGCAGGAGACGCCAAGCGCGCGCGCATGGGCGGCGATCCGGTTGATCGACTGGATCGAATTGGCCCAGGCGGTTTGTCGGCTTTCGCACTCGAAGCCGCGGCCCGGCGTCAGGAAGAGATATTGCGCTCCCAGCTCCGCGCAGACATCGGCGGCCTGCATGAAACGCTCGACGCTGGCCTCGCGGTAGGCGCTGTCGCCGGAGGCGATGTTGATCGGATAAAGAACCTGCTCTGGCGTGAAGCAACGTACGGCCAATCCGTTGTCGCCGAGGATCGCCTTCACCTCCGCAAGCCCTGCCTGGTTGTCGTGGAAGAGATCGAGATGCGGGGCGATGCCCCAGAGCTCCATCTGCTGAAAGCCCATGGCGCTGAGCTTTTCGGCTGTCCAGCGGAAGGAATGGTGCTGAAAGGAGAAGTTCGCACCGATGAGCTGGTTTCGTTTCAACATGTGCCCGCCCTATTTTCCGATGCCTTCGGCCAGCCCGCGGATGAAGAAGCGCTGGGCGGCGAAGAAGGTGATGACGATGGGAAGTGCGGAGAGCGTCATGGCGGCGAAGACGACGGCATAGTTGGTTCCGTGCTTTGCCATGATGGAGGTGAGGCCGACGGGCAGCGTCTGCAAATCCGCGCCGCTGGTGAAGATCATCGCGAAGAGATACTCGTTCCAGGCGAAGAGCACATGCAGGATGACGCAGGACACCAGGATCGGCTTGCACAGCGGCAGCGTCACCTTCCGGAAAATCTGCCCTTCGCTGGCACCGTCCATGGTGGCGGCCTCGTCGAGATCCCGCGGCAGCCCGAGCATGTAGGCGCGGATCAGGAAGGTCGTGAAGGGAATGCGGAAGGCGGTGTAGAGGATGATCAACGCCCAATAGGTGTTATAGAGGCCAAGGCCCTGCATCATGCGCACGAGTGGGATGACCGCGACCGTCGGGCTTAGCATGAGGCCACCGAGCACGATGCCGACGAAAAACGGCTTTCCGGGCAATTTCGAACGCGTGAGGCCATAGGCTGTCCAGGCGCTGACCAGCACCGTGCAGACGGCCGATCCGAGCGTGACGATGACGCTTGTCGCGATGTAATTCCGGATGCCCTGGTTCCAGGCCGAGATATAGTTTGCGATGCTGAAGCCGCTCGGCAGCGCGAAGGGGTTGCCGAAGATTTCGGCATTGGTCTTGAAGCCGTTCATCGCCATCCAGAACAGCGGATAGAGCACGACGAAGCCGAGACTGATCAGGAAGGTAACGAGGCAGGTCTTCGCCAGCACGGCGGCGAAGTCGGTGCGCTCGGTTTCCCGCGGTTGATAGGTGACGCTCACAGATCGACCCTCCGTCTCTTGGTGTACCAGAGCTGCGCGAAGCCGGTGATCAGCGTGATGACGAAGATAACCGTTGCGATGGCCGCGCCATAACCGAAATCGTTTTCGATGAAACCCTGCTGGTAAAGCCATGTGCCGAGCACCTGGCTGCTGTTGTTCGGCCCACCGCCGGTCATCACCATGACCTCGTTGAAGACCTGGAACGCACCGGTGATCGTGACGATTACCATCAGGCCGGTCATTTCGCGGGTGAGCGGAAAGGTGATGTTCCATAGGCGCCGCCAAGTCCCTGCCCCGTCCATGATCGCCGCGTCGTAGAGTTCGCGCGGGATCTTCTGGATCGCGATAGCGAACAGCAGAGTCGAATAACCGAAACCCTGCCACTGGCTCATGGCGATGATAGCGTAGATCGCGGTACCCTCCTCGCCGAGCCAGGCGCGCGACCACTCCGCAAGCCCGATCTGCGTCAGCGCCGAATCCATTAGGCCGATATCGGGCTGGTAGATGAAATAGAATAGAAGGCCGGTGACGGTGATCGAGATGGCCGAGGGTATGAAATAGACGGCGCGCCAGAACCGGCGCCATCTCTCATCGGCAAGCCCCTCGATGAGGGCCGCCAGCACGAACGCGCCGAAAACCTGGAATATGACGGAGATGACGGCATAGAGCGTGTTGTTGACGATCGCCGTCCAGACGACCGGGTCGCCCTGCAGGCGCCGGTAATTGTCCAGTCCTATAAAAGCGGTCTCGCCTGTGAAGATGTCCTGGTTCTTCGTGCTCACGACGAAATTGTCGATGATGGGATAATAGACAAACCAGAGGATCAGGACGAACGCGACCAGCACCCAGCGAAACGACAGGATCCCGGCCAGCGGGCCGAACCGATGGCTTTGCGCCCGGTCCGGCCCGGCGAAGCCGATTTTGACGGCTTCACCATTCTGCTCGTGCTTCATGACAGTCATCCTGGGCCGATCCTTACTTGGACGAAGTCGCTGCTTCCTTGACCCGTTCCATGACCTCTTCGGGTGTCATGGAGCCGCCGATCAGCGCCTGGAGACCGGAGAGCCAGGCGGCCGCAACGCGCGGCGGATTGGCGGTATCGAGCCAGGGCATCAGATAGGAGGCGTCGGCGATCACCTTGAGGCCGTCGACCACGGCTGGGTTCATGGCGTCTACCGAATATCCGCCGACCGTCGCGCTCGGCTGGCCATAAGGCGGCGCGGAGAGAACCTTGCCGTTTTCGGCCGAGGTGACGAACCTCATGAAATCGATCGCAAGCGGAATGTTCTTGGAAGCCGCATTGATCATGTAGCCTTCCGGCGCGCCTTCGACCGCCTTGGGGTCGCCCTTGGCATCCTTCGGCACCGGCAGCTTGAAGAAGCCGAAATCTTCCCGTGTCAGCGCACCGTCCGCGGTCGACTGGTCGAACTCGATGATTTCCTGATAGTACATGGCGGACTTGCCGTTGCTGAACTGCTGCAAGGCCGAGGCGTAGGATGAGCCGTTCGTGCCTGAACCATTAGAGCATTCGTCGATGAGCTGCTTGAACTGTGTAAGGCTGGCGACATAACCGGGATCGGCAAATTCGGCCGTAGCAGGGATGAAATCCTTTTCGAGCGTGGCCTGCGGCACGTTGTAGGCTAGCAGCTGCCCGGCATAGTGCACGCCCGGCCAGCCTTCCTTGTTGCCGAAGGAGATCGGCGTGACGCCGGATTTCTTCAGGGCGGCGCAGGCGCCGAGCAGCTCCTCGAAGGACTTGGGCTCAGCGACACCCGCCTTTTCGAACAGGCTCTCGTTGTAGCCCATGAACTTGGCGTCGAGATAAAGCGGAATGCCGTAAAGCTTGCCATTGTACTGGAAGGCGGAGACGGCAGCGGTCGCGAGCGACTTGCCCCATTCGGTATCCGGACCGATGACCGGGGTCAGATCGACGGCGCGGTTGCCGCGCACGAAATTCTCACCCCAGCTGCCCGTCCAGGTGAAATAGACGTCGGGCAGCGAATTGGAGGCCACGAGCGCCTTCGTCTTGCCCTTCACGCTGTCGTCGCTCTCCTGGATGAGCTCGACCTTCACGCCGGGGTGGAGCTTTTCATAGTCCCGGGCGGCATCGACGAAGAAGGGAGAAAGCTGCTGCAGACCGAATTTCGTCAGCACGCTGACCGTGCCGGAATAGTCGACCGTCGCATTGGGATCGGCGACGACCGGCTCCGCGCCAGATGCAGCAGCGACGCTGCCGATGACGAAGGCGGCAGCAGCGATCGACCCGAGGCTCGTCGTGCTCAAGAACGGATTGGCTTTCATTTCGCAGTTCCTCTCTGTTGTCTTTCGTTTCTTTTGGACATGCAAGGTCGGGGAACGGTCCGGCGTCGCCGCCGGACCGGAAAACCTCAATATTCGACGCGCTTGTAGTAGCGGCGCGTGGTCAGCGGATGGTCGCGCAGCACCTCCAGATGCGCGCTCAGGCGCTCCAGCATGGTCGCCAGGACAATCGGCGAGATGAGACTGCGCGTCCTGGCCGAGACGCCCGGAAGGTCGGCGGCAGCCGCATCGAGAACGCGCACCTTGTCGGTGTAGCGCTTGGCGAAGTTCTCCACGCGGTCCGTCAATGGGCGAAAGGCATCCTCGCCCTTGAAGATGAAGAGGCTGACACCCGGTTCCACCAGTTCCAGCGTGCCGTGGAAGAAGTCGGATGCCTGCACGGGGCGCGTGCGGATCCACTGCATTTCCTCCAGAATGCACATGCCGTAGTAGTGCGCTTCCGGCCAGACGGAACCGGCGCCGGTGAAGATGTGGTAGGTTTCGTCCTTGATTTCCCGGGCGAGCGCGGCGGCCTCGGCCTCGTAGCCCTCCTTCACCGAAACCAATAGCTCCGGCAACAGCGCCAGTTCGCCGACCGTCGCGTCGAAATCGGCGTATTCGCCGCGCTCGGCCAGCAGCGCGAGCACGATGAGCAGGGTCTGGAGGTAGAAGGATTCCGAGGACGTATCGTCTTCGGCGAAATTGGTGAAGTTGTAGTCGGCGTCGCGGCCGAGCGGCGTGTCCTTGTGCCCGGTGAGCGACAGCGTCTTCACCCCGCGCTCCTTAAGGAAGGCGAGAAGCTGCACGCTTTCCTTGGTCGTGCCCGACAGCGAGGGCAGCACGACCAGCGCCTTCTCGTTGAGGCCCGCCGGGGGCTCCAGCACGACCTGCGCCGAATAGGCGGCCGAAACCGGGAATGGCGTCAAAGCGCGCGCAAGCTCGATGGCCGGCTGGGTTAGGAACTGCACGCCGCCGGTCCCCATGAAGAAAATGCGTTCCAGACCGTCGTCGAGCAGACCGCGCATCAGGGCGCGCATGTCGTCGGCGATTGCGACTGCACCGCTTTGTATCTTCACAAAGCGATCTCTATCGAAGTTGAGCATTTGTACCTTCCCGTTTTGCGCTGCGCGAAATCGCCTTTGAAGCGAGGTGGCGTCCCAACGCGAATAAACTTTGAGACGATGTGAGATCGATCTCACATATATTTAGCGCACAAGACTTTCGCGCTGGCAAGTGGGCGTCTCGAATTTTTTGAGGCGGGGTTTGCGGCGCTCAGACGCCGCCGCGGCGGCTCACCGAGCCGCGAACTATCAGCTTGGTTTCAAAGCGAATTTTGCGCGGCGGCTCGTCTTTGCCAGTGAGCCTTTCGAACAGCACCCGAGCAGCCGTGCGGCCAATCTCGGAGACGGGCTGCGAAACGACGGTAATCTGCGGATCGGTGAAAGTCGCCAGATTGAAGTCGTCGAAACCGATGAGCGAGACGTCGTGCGGGATGGAAACCCCCATTGATCGAAAGGCCAGGAGCGCGCCCTGCGTCATCAGGCTGTCGACGGTGAAAAGCGACGTCGGCGGTGTCTTCTGGCTGAAGAGCCGTATGGTCGCATCGACCGCGTGCTCCACGGTGGATTGCGACACGGCGACCATACGGTCGTCGGCCGCGATCCCGGCCGCGGCGAGCGCCGACCTATAGCCGCTCCTGCGCTCGCGTGAGGTAAAGATACGCATGTCGTCCTGCAACAGGCCGATGCGGGTATGGCCCATGCCGATCAGGTATTCGACGGCCTTGCGGGCGCCGCCCTCGTTGTCGACGACGACGCTGTCGCAATCGACGCCCTCTGCGACACGGTCGATCAGCACCAGCGGCACGTTCTCGTCGACCAGACCCTGGAGGTGGGCGTTGTTGCCCTCCGAGGTCGGCGCGACGATGAAGCCGCGGATGCTTAGTGACCGGAGGCTCGCCAGAAGGGAAATTTCCTGCGCCAACTCCTCCTCGCTGCTGCCGATGATGAGATTGTGCCCGAACTCGCGGGCGAGGACCTCGATATCGTGCGCGATGCGGGCGAAGAACGGGTTCTGGATATCGCCGAGGATGCAACCGACGATCGGCAATTGCCCGCTACGCAGCGCCTGCGCGAGGCGGTTGCCGCGATAGCCCAGCTTTTCCGCGGCCGCCTGGATCTTTTGGGCGGTTTCGTCGCCGACATATCCGTAACTGTTGAGAGCCCGGGCCGCCGTCGCGCGCGACACATTGGCCAGCGCCGCCACATCCTTCAAAGTCGCCGGTTTCTGAACCATGTCACCTCCAATCGTACGAGCAGGACGCTTCGCGATCCCTTGTAGCTTCGGATAGCACGCTCGCCTAGTCATGCGCGTGACGCACGGTTCCTGCCCCTACAGCGACATCATTTACGAACGAGGCTGAAGGAGAAATGGCTGCCGCGATGGTAGTCGATGGCGTAGTTCACCGGCGCGCCGGCGGCGTTGAAACAAGTTTCGGTGATGAGAAGCGCTGGGCCGAAGTCCTTCAGACCATGACGCTCGACAATGTCGTCCGGCAGCATGACAGCGGAAACGCTGGCCGCCGACATGCGCGGGCGGTTGCCGTATTCCTCCATGAGCTGCATCAGCGAGCCGCTCCAGTCGATGTCGTAGAGGCGCCCTTCAATGAGGCTGCGCGGCATGTAGTCGATGCAGTAGAGGATCGGCTCGTCCTCGTGCAGGCGGATGCGCTCGATACGGATCACACGGTCCGCCGGGCCAAGCCTTAGGCTCTCGGCGACGCACGCGTCCGGCGCCTCCTCGGAGATCGAAAGTACCTTGTTGACCGTCCGGTAGCCGTAGTGCCGCGCCATGTCCGTAACGCTCTCGAAGACGGTGATCGGTCGATCGACCTGCACGGCTGAGAGCGCCGAGACGAACCGGCCACGGCCATGCTCGACATTGATCACATCGTCCTGTTCGAGCAGTTTCAGCGCCTCGCGCAGCGCCGGCCGAGAAATCTTAAACCGCTGCGTCAGCTGTGCTTCGGTCGGCAACCTGTCGCCCGGCCTCAGCCCTTTATCTTTGATAAGATCGGCGATCCGGTCCCGGAGCTGGACAGCGAGGGTGCGTGAATCGCGAAGGGGCTCCTCCACCGGCTTGCCTCGTCATTGGTTGTCGTTGCAACTTCCTTGTCTGACAAATCCGGGATGGTCAAGTGTAGGGCGTATGCAGAAACCGTGCGAGAGGTTGCACTTCCAGCCGCTCCAGGGATCGGCTTGACAGGCAACATCCACAATGTCCGTTGTCTTACAACTTTTTATTCCATGGCAATGAAGACATGTGCCTGCTGAACTTCGACGAACAGTAATCCCTGCGCATCCAGTCGGGCGTCTCGGCCGGCAGAAACGGATCGACACGGTGATCGCCTCCTGCCTTTCGGCGGGCGCAAAAAGCATCTTCTTGCCCTGCACAGCCGCAGGAAACTCGCTGCCCTCAAGCTTATTTCAGGACAAGCCATCCGGACAGGATGATGATCGCCGCGCCCAGCAGCGTGTACAGCTCTAACGGCGTTGCGAAGAGGAAGATGCCGTAGAAGCAGCCCCAGATGATTTGACTGTACTGGAACGGCGCAACGACCGAAGCCTCGCCAACACGGAAAGCGCGCACCAGCAACGCATGTCCGCCCAGCATCAAGGCACCGCCCGCGACTGATAAGCCAAGATCGGTAAGGCGGAGCGGTGCTGGCTCGCCCGAAACAGCCGCAACCGCGAAGGCGACAGGCGTCATAACGACGAGCAGGCTGGCAACCAGCGCTTCATCCGTTTCCGTCACCTTCGCCCGGCGCAGCAGGATTAACGACAGCGCAAAAAGCACGGCAGATCCAAAGGCGGCGAGATGGCCGAGATTGAGCGGCGCGACGCCCGGTTTCAGCGCCACGACGACGCCGGCAAAGCCGATCAGTACACCGGCCCAGCCGATGCGCGACAGCCGCTCCTTGAGGAAGACGAAGCTCAGCATCGCCACCAGGATCGGCGTGAGGAAGGCGATAAGATAGGCTTCCGCAAGCGGCAACTTGGCGAAGGCATAGTGGATCAGCAGCGTATCGAACGCCAGCAGCAGCGCTCGCCAGAAGGCGAGCGACGGTTGGCGTGGGATGAGGCGGCGAAGACGGCCGGTTGCGAGTGCATGGACCAAGAGCAGAAGAAGAGCTGCAATGGTGACGAAAAAGGTCACTTGCGGCGCAGGCATCGTTCCCGCCATGATCTTGACGATCGCATCGGTTGCGGAGAACATAAAGAAGGCGGCGAGCACGAGCAGCGCGCCCCGACGGTTCGACGACGGCACGACCGGAGTGCCGTCGCTGTCTGCCACGGATGCCTCAGCGGACATTGAAGCGGCCAAACCGTTCCTCGATGCGGGACTGGGCATATTCCAGGCAAATCGAAAGGGTCCAGTAGATCATGGACGCGGTGATCAGCATCTCGATATGTCGGAATTCCGTCTGGCCTTGGGTGCGGGCGAGATACATGATTTCCCAAACGCCTACGACAGATACCAGCGAGGAATCCTTCAGCATTGCGATAAATTGGTTGCCAGTCGGCGGGATGATGACCCGCATGGCCTGGGGCAAGATGACCAGCATCATCGTCTGCGCCGGAGTGAGACCGAGCGCGGTCGCGCCCTCCGTCTGACCGCGATTGATGCTCTGGATGCCGGCGCGAAAAATTTCCGTCATGTAGGCGCCGTAACACAGCGAGAGCGCGAGAATGCCAGCCGGTACGGCGCCGATCACGTAACCCACCTGCGGTAGGCCGAGATAGATGATGTAAATTTGCATGAGCAGCGGCAGTCCGCGGAAAAGCGACGTATAGAACGTTGCAAGCCCGTAGATCACGCCATTGTTGGAGAGTTTCGCGATGGCGCCGGCCAGCGCGATGATGGTGGCGATGACGATCGAAATCGCCGAAATGAAGAGCGTCGTCGTCACGCCCTGCGTGATGAGGAAGCCGATCTTCTTGGCGATGAAGGCGAAGGAAAGATCGAAGGAGTAGAAGAACAGCATCAGGAGCGCGAACAGCTCGAGCCAGACGGCGACGATCTGCTGGCGGCGTGACAGCTGGCGCAGCGCCTGCCAGTTGGCGGCGACGATGAGCGCGATCAGCACCGACGAGACGACGCGGCTGATCGCTGGGTTCTCCTTCAGCCAGTCTGTCAAGGACGGCAGAACATGGCCGATCCAGGCGGAACTGACCCCGAGGGCGTAAAGGATCGCCACGACGATCGCAAGGATTAGCAGGCCGCCTGCCCTGCGCGACGCTTCGGGATAGGTGAGTATCAGTCGACCAATCATATTCCGCCCCATTTTATTGTAGAAGCTGTTTAAGCCGCACGCTCGCGCCACCAGTCCTGCGCCTGGAGTTTCCAGTAGGTGAGCTGTGCCACCGCAAGCCCCGCCAGGCCGCCGGCCCAGACGAGACCGAAAGGTTGGTAAAGCTTGTAACGTTCGCTTGTCCCCAAAATGCCCTCGGCAATGACCTTGCCGCCGATCGCCGTGGTATTGAGGCCGTGACCGCCAAAGGCCGTGCAGTACCAGATGCCTGGGCTCATACGTCCGATCTGAGGCATCAGGTGCCGGGCATAGGACATGAGGCCAGACCAGGCGAGCTCCGTCTTGAGTCCGGCAAGTTGCGGATAGGTATCGACCATTTCGGCCCGCAGTTCCTTGACGAGGCCTGCGGTCGAGGCAGCACGCGTGGTGATACGCCCGCCCCAGAGGATCCGGCGGCCTCCGTCGACGAGGCGGTAGTAGTCACCGGCCCGGCGGTTGTCGCCGATGGCGTGCTTCGTGGCGATCGCCGTGGCGATCAGCTCCGGCGCCTCCTCGCTGACCATCACATAGGTGGCAATCGGCAGATAGGAACGCTTTAACTTGCCATTCAGCGAACCGGTATAACCACCCGTCGTGAAGACGACGTCAGGGGCCTTCACCTCGCCCCGTGCAGTTTTCACACGTTTTTCGGAACCGGAAGAAACCACCGAAGTCGCCGGCGACTGCTCGCAGATGCGCCCCCCAAGCCGCTCGATCTCCGCCGCGATGCCACGTAGATAGTTAAGCGGGTGCATATGGAAGGCAGTCGGATTGCGCAATGCCTGGAAGTAACGCTCGGATTTGAGCACAGCACGCACGGCTTCTCGGTCCATGTATTCGAGCTCGTAGCCGTATTCGCGACTTATCTCGTCGGCATAGGCCTTGAGGCTCGCGCCATCGTCGTAACGCAGAACGCTCATGATGCCCGGTTCTGGCTTCGCATTATCGATGCTGAGCGTCTTGATGTTCTCGCGGATGAATTCCATGCCTTCGACGGAGAGGAGGTGCAGCTTGCGGGCCGCATCCTTGCCCGTGACCCGGGCAATGTCGTCGCCGCCGGTCGCATAACCGGGGCTGACGAACCCACCATTGCGGCCGGACGCTCCGAAGCCGACGCTCTCAGCCTCCAGCACCGTGACGCGCTTGCCGGCGCGAGCAAGCTGCAGCGCCGTCGAAAGGCCGGCAAGACCGCCGCCGACGATGACCGCGTCACATTCGACCGTACCCGAAAGGACTGGTCGCGCCGTCCGGTCCGCCATCGTTCTTTTATAGTAGGTGTCTGGATAAGTCATCGGCATGCGCCCCCCTTCGAATGGAAGGGTGCGGGCGAAAAGGCCCGCACCGGTGTTTATCAGTCGGCGCTGTAGTCCTTGCCATACCACTTGGTGGTGAGTTGGCCGAGCGTGCCGTCCTTCTTCATCTCTTCGACGATACCACTGACCGTGGCCGTCCAGTCCGGGTCGACCTTCTCGGCGATAACGACCAGCGGCTCACGGAAGGCATATTCGCCTTCGAGAACCTTGACCGGATAGCCATTCTTGATGGCATTCATCGCGGTCTGCTCGGGTGCGATTACCGCATCGAGGCGAACGCCAGCCCCGAGGCGAAGGTCGTCGAAGGGCAGCATGGAATCGGCGAATGTACGGACCTCACCCGGCTCCAGTTTGTATTCGATCGGCGGCAGGCCCGGAGCGTCGATTTCCAGCTTCCGGTTGATGAAGTCTTCCGAGGTGGTCGCCGTTTCGACGCCGATCACCTTGCCGTTGAGGTCGGTGACGGACTTGGCGTCGCTGTCCTTGTGCACGACGTACACATAAGGGCTGTAGTAATAGATGCCGACGAAATCGATCACTTGGGCGCGTGCCTTGGTGGGCGTTACGGAACCGACACCGAGGTCGTAACGGCCCTGCCAGCGACCGCCCGTGAGCGTCGCCCAGTCCGGCGTCTCGAAGCTCACCTCGACGCCGAGGCGCTTGGCGATCTCGCGCGACACGTCGATGTCGAAGCCGACCATCTCGTTGCTGTCATCGAGATAGCTCTGGGGCGGCCACCCGCTGTTGGTGGCGACGACCATCGCCTTCTTTTCCATGACGCGATCCAACGTCTCGCCAGCATGGGCCGATACGGCGGCAGCGACAAAGGCAACACCTACAGTCAGTCGCATGAAGAGCTTTTTCATGTGGTCCTCCTTGTGATCCGTCAGTTTGGATCCCCGTTTATGTAAGATGTCTGACAACGAAAGAGTCTCAACAGCTGCTGCCGCGAGTCAAGTGTCCACTGTTACCGATTCATGAAAGAACGAGATCAATACATGTCTCGTAGATATGAACTGGCCGATCGAGCGATCGGCCAGTTCATATCTAACCGTTTACTACCTCCCCACGATCTTTAAGATGCGAGAAGCAAAACCGCTCCCGAAACGCGATCGAGATCGAAGAGCTTTGCTTCCATAAAGGGGAGCGTTGATCAGGATCATGCCATCTTAGGCTCGGGAGCCCTCAGGCGATCAGCGGTAGACTGAGCATGCTGGCAACGGCAACGATCAGCGCAGAATGGGTGCCCGATAAAAGTCGAAATCGCCCGCCAGCAGCAGGTCCACCAAGCCTGTCAGAACCAGCACCAATCCTGCAACGATTGCCGCGTTGCGGGTCCTATCTGCGTCAGCAAGGCGCGCCGCGCCGCGCCGCGCCGAAACCGTCTGCCCCGCTGATCCCAAGACGCAACAACGCAAATCCATATGCGAGAAAAATAATAGCAAGCACGAGGTCGATCGGCGGGTGCCAACTTGTCCAGGTGGCCGAGGTTTGAACCCGAGACCGGCCCCATGGCGGGTCTATAGGTGGTTCCAAGGATTGACGACGGGGACTCCTGCCGCCTCAAAGGGACTTGTATCGCGGGTCGCGATTGTAAATCCCTTGGAGGCTGCAATAGCCGCAATGTATCCATCAGGCGTCTGGAATCCCTTCCCCACTGCTCGCGGGGTTGCCGTAAGGTCCGCATAGTGCCGAGCCGCCGCAGTGTCGAATGACAACACGCGATCGTCGAACAGTTCGAGCAGGCCATCAAGCGTGTCGGCCAACGCCTTTTTGCGCCGGCCCTCCGGTAGCGCGGCGATGCCAAACAGCAGTTCCGCCAGCGTTACACTGGACAAAAACAAGGTTTCGGCTACCTGGTCATTCAACCAATTGCGCACGGCCAAATCCGGGGCCGGCTTCATCGCCTCCGAGACGACATTCGTGTCCAGGACGATCATTCAAACCTCATCGGCTCCGCCGGCGCTTTGTCTTGCATCTGGTCGAACACTTCAAAATCATCATTGGTCAAGCCAAGCCGCCCGCTCAACTCAGCCAAGGCATCGCCGATGCGAATACGCTGTTCGGGCTTTACCGCACGTTCCAGAATCTCGCGGACTTCCGCCTCTGTGCTGCGGCCGTGATTTGCCGCCCGGACGCGCAAAGCCCGGTGCACTTCATCAGGTACATTTCGTACTGTCAGGATAGCCATAGTCAGACCCTCGCAGGCGCCTTCATTGACTGCAATATAGTTCCGATGCAGTCAATCTGCAAGTTTAACGGGGTCGACTGTCAACGTGTAGACAGCGATGTAGGGTGTGCGCGGAATTACCAACTCCCGAGTTCCCTGACGGCACGCTGCAGCAGCCCGAAATCCGATCGGCCTTAATCATCGAGAACGACAGCCTCGCCATCAAGGATTATGGAAGCGTGCCCGAGTTCGCGCGCCTCGGCGACGATCAAGTCGAACTTCTTGGTCCAGTCGTAGCCGCCGCGGGTAATCGCCCTCACCCCGCCCGGCTCGACATGGACGGCAAGCCGGTACCCGTCCCACTTCACCTCAATAGTCCCCGGAATGGAGCCTATTGGCACTACGCCGACCTCATGGCGCGCTCTGCCCGGACGCGGCCGTTTTTTCTTTAGCGATCCTTGCCTAGGGCGGCTGGAGAGTTTCGGCCATGGCGCTGAACGAGCCGGCTAATCTGTTGAAGTACAAGCAGCATAATTCAGTGAACGTGTCGCTCCAACGCTTTGAGCAGATCGCGCTCATCCGCCGGCTTCCCGACGTTCGGCGCCCCCGCCAGCACCTCACCCGCGACATCCTCTGGCTTGTCATAGGCGCTTGCAACGATGAACGGTATATTGCGTGCCCGAAGGGCCTCCGCAACCAGAGTCACTAATCCATCTTTTAGTGTCACATCGAGAAGTGCGACGGAGGGAAGGCTATCATCCAGGAGGCTTAGGGCTTCGCGCACTGTGGCTGCAGGCCCGATCACAGTCCAGCCGCGCCGTTCAAGCAGCATTTGCAGGTCGATGGCGATGAGGAACTCGTCCTCGACGAGGAGTATAGTTTTGGTCATGGCCAGTCTCGGTCAGAGACCGGTTACAAGGGTGCAGCGATCTCGACCACCAAACCCGTTGGCGCGTAGTTCAGTTCCACCCGCCCCCCCAGTTCTTTCTCGACGGTGAATTCTATCAGGCGCGTGCCAAACCCCGTCCTGGCTGGTGGCTTGAACCGGGGGCCATCACTTTCTCGCCAAATCAATCGGAGATGCGCTGGGCTTCTTGCCTCAGTGTTCCATTGTATCTCGATTTTTCCCGTTGCCGTGGACAATGCGCCATACTTGACAGCATTGGTCGCGAGTTCGTGAAGGATCAGGCTCAGCGACACGACCTGGTTGGGTTTCAGCAGCACCCTCTCACCCGTTCTAATCGTGATCGCCGAGGCGCCCTCCGAATAGGGATCGAGCGTTCGCTTGAGGACTTCACTCAGGTCGGCTTGGCCTACTTGCATGTAAGCGGCATCGTGGGCTCTCACGAGCGTGCTGAACCGACCGAGGAAGGCTTCTCTGTATTCCTCACCCGACCGCCCGTCCGTCGTCGTCTGCCGAGCGAGCGCCTGAACCAGGGCGAGCAAGTTTTTCATCCGATGTCGGAGCTCTCCCAGCAGCACATCTTTTTCGGCCTCGCGCTGGCGTCGCTCAGTGGCGTCGACGATCGAAAGTACCACAAATCGGCTGTTGTCATCGGGATGAACGAGACGGTGCGCGCTGACCAACATGTTCTTATGCCCGATGCCAGGAAAATCGTGCTCAACCTCATAGTCCACGACCGCCGAGCTCTTCGGGATTACTTCCTCAAGTAGCCGACGCAGTTCGGGAATGTCCCACTGCCCGTCGCCCAAATCGTAGACGTATTTGTCGATCGTTTCGTCCCGGTCGACTTTGAAGGTCGAATAGAACGATCGGTTCGCGGTACTCACGCGGAGGTTTTGATCAAGCAAGAGCAGCGGATCGGTAACAGTGTCGACCATGCCCAGCGCTTTAAGATGGCCGTTTCGCAACGAACGATAGAGATCTTCGAGATTCGTAACCATTCCGATACGCCCCAGTGTGTCCACCCGAAATCTACACCCAACAACGAGTTGGCGCTTTCCTTGTTCCAAACCTGTCCGCGCGGGCTATCCCTTGCCAACGAACCGACCCTGCGACTGGCGGTGCGCTGGGGCCATTCCTTTTCCAGGGAGAGGCTATGACGAGACCCGAGAGGGCTACGTCTGGTGATATAGACGAGGAGGATGCAGCGCTCGATGAACTTGAACGGATTGTAGAGGTACGGCGACCGTGATGAAGCTGCAGACTATCAGATATCTGTGGTCAATCGGCAGATACCGGAAGAGCGCCTCCGAGGTGTCTTGTGGGGAGGCTACGGAACCGTTTCCAAAGGCTGCAGTTTGTAGTCTGCTCCCAGGTATTCCTTGCCATGCGGAGCGAGAGGAGTTGGCCCCCCGATGCTCCAGGGGGCCAATTCTTTCTATGCGGTGCTGTCCCCACTTGCATATGGGCACTATGAGGTGTGTCCGGACTTTGTTCTGATAACTCCCAGCGTCAACCTATCGGGGGCCGTAGGGCTCGGCCATGGGGTACGACGCGACGTCTACGAGGAGAAAATCAAGCTGGGAAGGAACCAATTTCAACCTCGGAGATTGTATAGGTGGGCTGGCGTGTTCCATCCTGCCGGCCCGGCAGAAGCACGACACTCTCATGGCCCCTTAGTCGCCTTTCGGGGCCATTTTTTCTGAATGCGGGAACCATTCCCATCTGTCGGCGTTTTCCCTTCGTCCTGACCCGTTTCCCCAATCGAGCAGGCACAGAGCTTCACAATGTCCCCAGTGAAGTCTCTTCGATAAGCGCCTCTGGCCTCGCCGTCTCCGTACGACGAGGCCTTCAATTTTTTCGCCTCCACGATTCCTTTCGGCCACGGCGGGTCACGTCATAGCCTCCCTCAGATCCCACCGACGACCTTACATGACTGAGAATGACCGCCGCCAGATGAAAGCCACTGAAGTCCCGGCATTCGTCGACGATGTGATCGAGGCCGGGTGCAACATCTGCGCCGTAGGACAAGAGAGCTACGTCATCGGGGATATTGACGAGCAGGAGGCCGGCGACCGAGATTTAATCAGGTTGGAGATTGTAGATTACCTCTGGTCGATCGGCCGATACATGAGGTTACCTCCGAGGTTACGCGGCACTAGTGGCCAACGAAGACCGGCGTAGCATTGGAATGCCACCGTTCCGGTCAGCACGCCACGCAATCGGAATAGGCCCCCGTTCGCCAACGCTCAACGACGTCGCCTGACATCTTGTCGGGCGCGATCATCCCTCCTTCACGCGTGAGGGTGCTAACGAGGCGGCGCCGAGCGCGGAGATCATCCCTCTGAGCTTGAAAGTCTGCGACGCGTTGTGAAATCTCGGGGTCCTCTGCGGGGCCAACATATCGCCGTGCCCTTCCGCCACGCCCATCAGGGATGTCGAAATACCAGTATCGGCGCGCCTTTCCGTCACGGGCGTGAAGTGGCCCTCAGGTGGAAAGTCGGCTGTCCATGCGGCGTCGAGCGATCTCTGACCGAGCTCGGCAAGCATCGTCTGGTACATCAGGTCATTGGTTTTCATGGTTATACCCTTTCAGTGAAAAGGTATAACGCCGGGGCGATCGCGCTGATCGCAGGTGTTGTGGCTCGATCGAAGAGCCCTCGCGGAGTGGTTCATCGGCATTCTCCACCCAAAGCGGGGCCTTCCCGCCGATCAAATCGCCGCCCGCGGCCAATTGCTTGACCGGATAGCCGCGTTGGCTCAGGGGTGAGGCACACGATCTAGGCCTGCGATGCCATCGATGTAATCGCCGATACCTCTATCGGTTGCGAAACAGACGTCGGATGCGCCAGGCCGAGCCGGACGCGAATAACCGAAAAAGATCCGGATTGTGGGGTTCCAAAGCCATCAGGGTTTCGCTCAGCGCCGGGGCTCCATGTCGAGGATGGCCACTGAGATAGGAAGCCTCCAGGCGCGTACAAGGTCCTCTCGAGCAAGGTTGCCTTGATCTCGGAGGTGAGAACCGAGGAAGCCTCAACCGTCTGGTAGGTCAGATCCTTTTGGCTTGGAAAATCGCACGCCGACGCCGCCACCATTTTCCGGGATGAACTCTAACCCAGCGGCTTCGAACGCGATGCGGATCGCCTCCAATGTCGCGGCATACCCCGGGCGGCCAGCCTCCATCCGCGTGACGGTCGCCGCCGTAATGCTGGCGCGATTTGCTAAATCACGAACACCCCATTTCAATGCAGCTCGCGCCATGCGGATTTGATCGGGGGTCAACATTATAACCTTGACATAATCTTTGTATGATTCAAACTCTCTGCGACGGTATAAAACGGCCACGCACGGTGCTTGCGACACCCTGCGTGGCCTGACCGCAATTCAAGCTATAGGGAGCTCGGATCATGGCTGATTCTGAGATTAGCAGAACTTTGCCTGCAATCACGCGTGGAAAAGATAATCCCCCAAATGGCACTGCCGAACGCCTACCACGTCTCATCGACCGCCGAAACCTTCTCCCAGTCGCCGCACGTTGGCTGAGCGCACGCATCGATGAAGCGCGCGTCCTGCCGAGAGAGAGTGGCCCAACACCTGTCAGAGAGATGTGGCCGCGATGGTACGCGTATCATCAGCAGCGCCTGCGGGCGACGCACCTCAGACAAAAGCTTGAAACCGAACTACTGAAAGCGACCGGGGGCATTCCGACGGTCGAGCTATCGATACCTGGGACCGATCAGCTCACCTCGGTTCGCTCTTTTGCCGACATCAATCGACTGACCCCCGAGCTGGATACCGAGCAACTGTCTGAGGCACGGGTTGAGCTTCGCCGGCGTCGCAAGCAATGGAGAGAAACGGATCAGCGTCTCGGATACAGTGATGCCGTCACCCGCGAACAGGAGCTCGCACATAAAGCGGGCATAGCCGGGCGCGTAATGCGGATCACAGCGCCATCTTCGTTGATCGAAGTCACCGCCAAGCTCCATTGCCTGATTGTCATGCACGATCCGGGACGGAAGCTCGAACTTACACCCTGGCCAGAGCTACGCAGACTGTTGAAAGATCTCATGCGCATCGGTGAACGAGGCTGAGAGCGCTGGCCTCTCGGTCGGTTCCACCGGCAAGTTTCCAACAAAAGTCATCAAGAATTTCGACCAGCCTTGGAGGACGATCTCGATGGACCCTGCGTATCCGGGCCAGGAGCCAAGCGTTTGCGACACATTGGCACTGGCAGCGCAGTATAGAGACGCGGCCGTGAAGCTTGGTGCCATCTCGCCAAAACTCGCGCATCTTCCGGTTCACCTTCTGGCTCTGCATTCGGTTGAACTCTACCTGGATGCGCTCCTGCTTGCCAAAGGCCTCGACCACAAGACGATCCGCGGCTTTCAACACGATCTTGGCGAGCAGTCCAGGGTAGCCATTGATGCTGGGCTCGTGCTGCGCAAACGCACGGCGGCCCACTTGGCAACGCTCTCCTCCACCAGAGAGTACGCCGCCGTCAGGTATGGCCCAAGGCAGGCTTTCAAGCTCTCCCAGGTGAACCGGGTGATGGCGACACTCGACGAAGTCTCGCAGAAGGTGCGAAGGGTGTTGCGGCCCGTCCCGTAATCAAGGGCTGGGTGCGGTTGGCTCGCCGCGCGTCTACCGGGTCATGAAGGTGCATAACCTGCTATTGGTGCGCCACACCGGAGCGGCCGAGGATCGTCTCCACGACGGTCAGGTCGCTGTCTCACGCTCGAACATCAGATCGTGCTCCGACGGCTTCGAGATCGGCTGCGACAACAAATCGGCTGCGACAACAAAGAGAAGGTCCGGGTCACCTTCGCCCTCCGGCGCCACAAGATTGCCTTACAAGGAGGTTCTCTCCGTTTTTGAAGAAGCTGCTGCTGCTTTGAGCAGCATGCCCGCCATCCATTGTGTACGCCATGTCTCATGCACGATCCGCGCCGATCATTTCTGACCGGAGGCAGTCGAGAGAAGTGCTGAAGCCTGCACTCTCGGAGTTGGTCGAATCGCGGCGAGCCCGAGCGCAGCGAGAAAGACCAGGGCGACGGCGTCATTTCCGACAGGTTGCCGGTGGTGATCTTGCCGTCGTTGGGCCGCTCGAACTGGTACTCGGCGCCGAGCTCGGTGAAGACGAGGAATGGACGTCCGTTGGGCAGTCGGAAGTAGCGGCTGACCTCGGTCGAAAGATCGAGGACGCGATAGTTGAAGCTGTCGCCGGGAAGGGAGACGGTGACGGGTATGTTAAGGATGCTGCCCGAGAGGTCGTATGAGTCGCTTTCGATATGGGACCAGCTCACGGATGCCTTGGGGCGGATGAAATAGGCATCAACCTTGTACTGGCCGTGCAGCGAGATTTCGCCGGCAAGACGCTGCGAATCCTGCTGGCCGTTGAGCAGGTCGAGTTCGATATCGTTGTCGTAGCGCCCGTAGGTCAGCGATCCGTCGATTGCCCAGTGCTTCGACAGGCGATAGGCCGCATAGGGGCCGAAGCTGAAGCCATCGGTATCGATGCCAAGTGTCCCGTCGAACGCATCGGCCGAGCTGTCCTCCAAGGAAACGGTCATGCCGACGACGAGCTCGTCGGGTGAAAACGCTCGTCGGAAATGTCGTCGATGGATATCCGACCAGAAGTTCCACAGTGAGGGCGCGGGCAGATCACGGCCCGGCGTCAGCGGCACTTGGGATGATCGATCGGCACTTCGGGCGGTAGCTTCTTCGGCAGCGAGATCCCTACAGGTCGGGAGGTCGCGGCGTTGTTTGGAATCTTTTGATCGGGGGTCGATACAGGTATCCGGGGTCCTGGCTGCGATCACGCGGCCGCCTTTGGCCGCTGTCGGCTTGCGTGGGTTGAACCCCGGGAAAACGGGCTGTGGGCCGACATCTGGTCTACCATCGGGCCAGTCGAAATCCGGAGGGAGAGGCTGCGGTCCAACATCCGGACGGCCGTCTGGCCAGTCGAAGTCCGGAAAGACCGGCTGCGGGCCGACGTCCGGTCGACCGTCCGGCCAGTCGAAATTTGGAAACACCGGCTGTGGCCCGAGTCACCTCATCACTATCGATAGGTATCAGATATCGATAGTGACGGGGTCTACAGGTTGACCAACTCCCGAACGCCCTCTATCGTTAGGTGAAGCATAAATTCAAGATCGTCCGCAATCTGCGCGACGAGACGTTATTTCAATCGGAGTTTGCTATGAGCGTCACCGTCAAGGTCGCCGAAGCCAAAGCCCATCTCTCTGAGCTTCTGGCGCGTGTCGAAGCCGGCGAAGAGGTCATCATATCCCGCGGCAACGATCCGGTCGCCCGCCTTTCGCGGGTCCAAAAGGACAACGAGCTCACGGCACTGATCGCCGAGGTACGCGCAGCCAGGATGCGAGCAAAATCGGTTACGAACGACGAAATCCTCGACTGGAAACGGGAGGGTCAGCGGTTTTGACCACCTTTGTCCTCGACGCGTCGACCGCTGCAGCATGGCTTTTGCCGGAAGAATACAGCGAGGCGGCCGAGCTGCTCATCGCACGTATATCTAGCCCTTGCCCCGTGCCCGATCTGTTCTGGCACGAGACGCGCAGCATTTTGATCAGTGCCGAGCGACGACAGCGTATTGCCGCCGGCCAGGCCCTGAACGCGATGGCCCGGCTGCGCCGACTGCCGCTTGAAGATATGGGCGCTGGACAAGACGGTTCAGTGCTCGAGCTCGCAAGCGTGCACGGCCTGAGTGCCTATGATGTCGCCTATCTCGACCTGGCCGTTCGCCAATCCCTACCGCTTGCCACGCTCGATCGTAAGCTTGCGAGCGCCGCGCGCACTGAGCGGATCCAGGTTCTCGGGCCGTTCGAGAATGAACACTAACCGTCTTAGCCCGGAAATAGAAAGGCGCTCCGAAGAACTCAACGCGCTCGAGGCCATCCTGCCCTTCGATCGGCGCGATCAGCTGGCCGCCCTTTTGACCGACGACGACGTTGCGACGCTCAAGCATCTCGCCAACGAAGGCGTGGGCGACAATACGCTCAGGGCCATCGCCTCCGATCTAGGCTATCTCGAGGCCTGGTGCCAGTTCGCGACGGGAACTCCCCTCCCCTGGCCGGCGCCGGAGAGCCTGCTCTTGAAATTCGTTGCCCATCATCTCTGGGATCCGACAAGGCGCGCCGAGGACGAAAACCACGGCATGCCTGTCGCGGTGGAAAGTAGCCTGCGATCTCAGCGCCTGTTGCGCGCCGACGGGCCACACGCTCCCGAGACCGTTCGCCGCCGACTGACAAGCTGGTCGATTCTCACCCGTTGGCGCGGTTTGACGGGCGCCTTTGATGGCCCCTCACTCAAGTCGGCGCTGCGTCTAGCCGTTCACGCCAGCGCGCGGCCACGACAGCGCAAAAGCAAAAAAGCCGTGACTGTCGATATCCTGGCAATGCTTCTTGAGGTCTGCACCGGTGAACGGTCCGTCGATCTGCGTGATCGAGCACTGCTATTAACCGCCTTCGGCTCCGGCGGCCGCCGGCGTTCGGAAGTCGCAGCCCTGCGCGTCGAGGATCTGACGGATGAAGAACCTGTTCAAACGAATCCATCTGATGCCAGCTCCCCTCCCCTCCCCTGCCTCTCGATCCGCCTTGGCCGCACCAAGAGGACAAAGAGCGACGACGACGAGCATGTGCTGCTGATCGGCCGGCCCGTTACCGCACTGAAGGAGTGGCTTGATCAAGCCGGCATAAACGAAGGCCCGGTGTTCCGTCGCATCGACCAGTGGGGAAATATAGACCGCCGAGCGCTGACGCCCCAAGCGGTCAATCTGATCCTGAAGGACCGGTGCAAGCAGGCTGGCCTCGATCCGGCTCAGTTTTCGGCGCATGGGCTGCGATCGGGGTATCTGACTGAGGCGGCCAATCGAGGTATACCCTTGCCGGAAGCCATGCAGCAGTCGTTGCACAAATCCGTGACACAGGCGGCTCGCTATTTCAACAACGCGCAACGAAAGAATGGGCGCGCGGCGCGGTTGGTGACCTAGTGCGTCACTGGGTCTTGAGGCTTCAGCGAGGGGAGCCACTCGCAATGCAAGCTCGAACCTCTAGAGCAGCCTCGTCCAAGGGGACCTAGCATTATACGGACTGAGTTCGGAGGTAGTATGGCGGCTGATACGATCGTCAGCCTTGCCATGGATCGACAACCACAACACCGGTGCCTTCGAAATCCCTGACATTGCGAGTCACGACTGCCATGTCGTGAACCAAAGCAGTCGCGGCAATCAAGGCGTCTGCTTCGTTGCGCCTGTCGGGAACATGCAAGTGCGCGCAACGAGTCGCAACCGCATCATCGACCGTCAGAATGCGACCTGCGAACTCGGGTCGAACCTGGCCGTCGAGCCAAGAGCGCAGCCGCGCGCCTTGTGCGGCATCCCGGCGCTGCACGCTAAGCACTCCTCGCTCCAATTCAAGGACTGTGATGGCCGAGATGAAGAAGCGAGCCGCATCTTCTGCCCCAATCCACTCTACGACATTGGCATCAGCTTTGCCGTCGCCGACCTTGCGTAGTTCCGAGATAACGTTGGTATCCAGCAAGTACTTCAAGAAAAATCCACTTCGCGAGGTCCGATTTCAACACGGCGCAGCTCGAAATCGATTGCCGAGAGACCCGGCATAGCGAGAGCCTCGATAAGGCTACGGTGCTTGCCGCTCAAGCGCTCGAATTCATCATAGGTCATGAGGACATGCGAAGGCTTGCCGCGGTCTGTGATGATAACCGGGCCGCTTTTTGCCGCCTTCTTGGCGCTGCTGACGTCATGATTCAGTTCTCGGCTGGAAAGGGTCGTGATGCTCATGGGGCACACCTCCATGTAGGTAATTACCTACATATAACATTGAAGGACGGAATTGCAAGTCGAGTAGACGCCTGAGCGCTAACTGAAACGGAAGCGTACGTCCCAGTCGGTACATTATGCGATCTTAAACGCACAAATCGGAAACAACCACAGCACAAGATCGTCGCAGCTTGCCATCGACAGCGCTGAAGCGACGGGATGAGCAGCGTTCAAATCCCGTCACTTCCCGTCCTTCGGGAAGTGCGCTGCTCGGTAAGCGTTGTTCCCCTGACACGTGGCTCAGATTAATTTAGATCAAACGCTACTGGCGCGTAGGGACTGCCGCGCAATCGATTTATTAGACAGTACGAATTTGTTCGGCTAACTCGAATCGAAATAGGGTTGGGCTTACGCATCCACGCGCTCTCGGTGTAATAGCGAATGGGACTTTTTCTCATCTTAATCATCGGCCTGCTTGCCGGGATCATAAGTGGCATTATCGGTACTGGCTCCTCAATCATGCTCGTCCCAGTGTTGGCCTATTTCTATGGGCCAAGAGAAGCTGTGCCTATAATGGCGGTAGCTGCCGTCATAGCGAACATTTCCCGGATTCTTGCATGGTGGCGGGAAGTTGATTGGCGAGCTGTGGCAGCCTATGCGGTTACTGGCCTTCCTGCCGCGGTTCTTGGCGCGCGAACGATGCTTGTCCTGCCGCCAGCGGCAGTAGATGCGGCGATTGGATCATTCTTGCTCTTGATGATTCCTGGACGTCGCTGGTTGGCCGCAAACCTTATCCACTTGCGATTACCTCATCTGGCCGCAGCCGGAACGTGCATCGGCTTTTTGACTGGGATCGTGGCCTCGTCTGGACCTGCTTCCGTACCGGTGTTCATCGGTTATAGTTTGACCAAGGGAGCCTTTATCGGCACCGAAGCTGCAGCTTCGCTCGCGATCTACACTACCAAAGCACTCACCTTTCAAGGATCGGGAGCACTTCCTTTTATTCTTGTACTGAAGGGTCTCACGGTGGGGGCATCTCTGATGGTCGGTTCCTTCATAGCGAAACCTTTTCTTCTCCGCCTCACGCCAGAGGCTTTTCGCCATATCATGGATGCGCTGCTGGTAACTTCAGGACTCAGCCTGCTTTGGGGAGCGGCGGTCTAGGCAAGACGATAAGGCGCGAGCCGCGATCGGCTAGTTAGCGGCCATATTGGCATTCCACGGTAACAGATCGCTGATTGGCCATTGACTATTAGGCCGCGTCGGCTGGCGCGACGGTGCTATAGGTAGAATATAGAAAATTTAGGAGCCTTGATCGACAAGAATGGCGCTGAGCATCAAAGACCACGACACTGAACAGCTGGCCCGCACCCTTGCCGAACGGACCGGTGAAAGCATCACACTGGCAACCAAGCGTGCGCTCGAAGAGCGCCTGCGACGGCTTGGCTCTGACTTGCGCAAAGCCGCTCTGCTCGAGGACCTCGAAGCGATTCAGCGACGCTGGAACGCTCGGCCCGTTCTCGACAGCCGCACAGCCGACGAAATTCTTGGCTACGACGAGAACGGACTGCCATCCTGATGGTCATCGATACCTCCGTCCTTGCCGCCATCGCCTTCAATGCGTCGGAAGCGGCGGCTTTGCGAGAGCGCATTGCAGAACGACCCCGTCAGGCTCATCTCCGGCGCGACCGTCCTAGAGGCTGCCATGGTGATCGAAACTCGACTTGGGGAGGCCGCAGGCGCCGATCTCGACCTCTGGCTCTATAAGGCAGAAGTCGAAATCGTCCCAGTTACAGCCGAACATGCCGATCGTGCGCGGCGCGCCTGGCGGCGCTATGGCAAGGGACGTCATCCGGCCAGCCTCAACTACGGCGACTGCTTTTCCTATGCTCTTGCGGCGCTTTCGGGAGAACCGCTCCTCTACAAGGGCAACGATTTTTCGCAAACCGACATCGCGGGCGGCGTGAGGACGAATTCATGGTGGCTCGAAGCGGCCCACCAAAAGCGCCCGCGGACGTGTCGGCGACCACACAAAGCGGCAAGCGGAGCCAGAGCGGAAAACCGTGCTTGATCGACGATGTATGGCTGTGCGCCGTAGAAGGCATTCCGGGTTCGGAGCGCCGCGTGATGTCGGCACACGGCGATCTCTATATCAACGGCCTGCCGAAATGAGCGAAGCCTCCTCAGAATCCGTCCTCAAACGCGCTGAAGAACTCGACGCGCTCGACGCCATCCTGCCCTTCGATGGCCGCGGCCAGCTTGCGGCCCTCCTAACCAACGACGATGTCGCCACGCTCAAGCATCTGGCCAGCGAGGGCGAAGTCATTTCGTCTCGAGCCCTGCTACTTGGACTTTTGGAGAGCGGGGACCGCTCGGCCTCCCACCGAGCGCCGGAGATTTGCGACGCTTCGTCGCCCCTCAAGTTTGATTAATGCGTTCGCCGCCCTTGGAAGTAATCTGGCGGGACCTGTAGCTCGATGGTTAGAGCCCGCTCAATGGGTCGCAGGTTAGAGTCTTGCCGGGCTCACCATGCCCTTAGGATGATTGATCTCTCTTGGACGTCAATCCGAAGTGCTGCAGAGTAGCCGCTTGGGGCAAAAGAAGCCATCGCCGCGCTATTGGCCGCTGATTTCAACCAGTCTCGGGTGCTGATAAATAGTAGGACGGCCAGCGTGATCTCGCGGCAGCAACGTGACGTCAATCGGTCGCCCGACCCCGTTCTAAAAATAACGGCGATCGCGTCCTCGAGGACTTTTGACAGGCCGGGGACATTTAGTCCACCCAGACTCTGCCCGACTAGCACGACTCTTTTGTTCGCCGGGTTTTGAGCTCGGGACCTTGTCGCCAAACTACTTATTCAGGATGGCGTGCACTGCGACTGACGCGCTGAGGCGCCAGTCGTAGAGGAATTGCAGGACCGAGCTTAAATATGGGATGGCCTACCAACGGTCGGAGCCCCACCGCGATGAATGATCAAGTCCGGCGGCCTGGTTGCACTGACACCGCCTGATCCGTTGCCGCTGCTCATCAGGTCGAGCGGCCGTCGAAATCAGAAGCCGGTGCGGCAATGTCCGGGTGCAGACAAGTTGGCGACATTTGAACGTCCGCTATTCGCGGAGTATCCGAGCGACGCTGCGAACGGACGCGTGGCAGGGGTTCACTTCCAACGCTTATGCGACGCTCAGGCAAAGTACTTGATATTGACGTAGTCATCAGTTCCATATTTGGAGCCTTCGCGTCCCATACCCGATTGCTTGATGCCGTCGGACGGAGCCATTTCGGTCGAGATGAGTCCGGTGTTCCCGCCCACCAGGCCGGTCTCCAAGGCCTCCGCAACACCGATTCGAGAGACGTCGCGGGAAAAGAAACATCCGGCAAGACCAAACTCGGTATCATTCGCCATCTCGATGACCTCTTCCTCCGTGTCGAAGGACCAAAGGTCTCTTCGCGAGCAACCTTCATCTCGGAGGTGCCCCCCAAGAACAGTCGGCGAGACGAACTGCTCACCCGGTTCGCCGGATTTGCCGCCAACCGTCACGCGAGCGCCAAGCGAGAGGACATCTTTTCTAGATGCTCCTTGACCTTCGTCAGCGCGTTTCCATCGATTCTGGATCCTTTGGCAAAGCCGTTCCCCACCTTCAGGCCGCTCACCCGCCGGGAAAGTTTTTCAGAGAACTCCTTGTAGACACCGGACTGGACGTAGATGAGGTTGGCGCACACGGATGTCTGCCCGGCATTGCGAAATTTTGCGACAACCACACCTTCGACGGCGGCGTCGATATTTGGCATTGTCCAGCACGATGAACGGCGCATCGCCACCAAGTTCAAGGCTGAGCTTCTTGATCTGATCGCACCCTGACGCGTCAGGATCCTGCCCACATTCGTCGAGCCAGTGAATGAAATCTTCCTGACCAACTCGCTTGCGCAGAACATCGATCCGACCATGGCGGCATCTGTTGACGTGATTACGTTACCCCGACGGTATGCCAGCACGCTCGACAAGAACACCGAGCGCAAGGGCCGACAGTGGGGTCCGTGCGGCAGGCTTGGCGACAAGCGAGCAGCCAACGGCCAGAGCTGGCGCTAGTTTGCTCGCGAGCACCGCGCTTAGGAAACTCCAAGGCGTGATGGCACCGACGACCCCGACCGGCCTTTTCGGGACAAGGATGCGTTTGTAGGAAGCCAAGCGCATAATCCCGGGACAGGACATGTCGGGTTTCGAGGCAGAGCTTCGGTTATCCCTATGGCAGCTTGACTAGCACCTCGGTGCCCAAGCCGGAAGCCCCTCTCGGCCACCTATGCGAGCACTGCGCCGTTAGCCACCCGCTTGCCGTCGCGGCCGATTGCACCGCAAAGGCCAGGTCACGACACCTCCTGCAAAGACAGCGAGCCAGACGACGACCGGTTGCAGCGGCAGCCTGACGGCGTGATACAGCCACTGCCAAGGAGCGACTTCCGGCGCAGTCAGGCTGTCCAGCGCATGCTTGATATTGGCCGGAAAGACGAGCACCGCATAAAGGGCGAGCGCAATGCCGGCATATTTGCGAAGAGCCGGGATCAGCAGACCGATCGCTCCTGCGATCTCGCAAAGTCCTGTCAGCAAGATCATCTGTGGCGCGTCAGGCACCCACGAAGGGGTGATGGCGACAAAGGGCGCTGGAACGGCCATGTGCAGAACGCCCGCCGTTCCATAGAGCGCGACCATGCCGGCCCTGCACCTCAACCGCCAGTGATCAACGCTCGCCATCTGCCGCGATCCGCGCTTCAATCGTCCTTGCCACGGCACTCAGATCGACTTTCCGGCCACTGATCTTTTCGATCGCCGCGACGGCCAGATCGCTTGCGACATAGTCCGACTTGTGCCCGAGATTGTGCACGACCATAAGCCTCGCGCCGCGGATATCCCGGGCCAGGTGCCGTGCATGCACATTGGGTGAGACAATCCTGTCGACGTCGCCGGTTATGATGACCGTCGGCACCCTGATGTTGCGGTATTTCCGACTTGCCGTCCGGGTCCAGTCGTTGAGTGCCGCCACTTCCTGGGCATTGTGCCGGAAGGCTGCGGGCCTGAGGGCCTGCAGTGTCCGGGCTTCACGCAGATAGTGTTTCGGCATTTTGTTCGGCGCAAATGTCGCGCGGGTCGCGCTGCCGATCGCAAGAAGGCCGATTGGCGGGGCGATCAGAGTGCTGAAGAGCGCACCCGACACAGGAACGGCTGCTGCGTCATAATACCAGGCGACGCCGCCGTTCCAGGGGTAGACGGCTGGCGACAGGAAGACGAGACCGACAACCCTTTCGGGATGGCGCACGGCAAGGGCCGCTGCGATCGCGCCGCCAAAGGAGTGGCTGACAATGATCGCCTTCGGGATCCCGCGCCTTGCCATAAGAGTTGCAATGGCGTCCGCCTGTCCGTCAGGCAGTATGTTTTCAGATCCGCCGACATCCGAGCCGCCATGTCCCGGCCGATCGACGAACAAAAGCGTCGCTCTTCCTTCGAGCTTCCCGCGAAAGGCATACATCGGGTCGTAAAGACTGGCGCTGGCACCGTGGATGAAAACGATCGGCGGCAGGCTCGTCTGCTTGCCGGGTTTAAGAAGTACGCTGTTCAGACTGAAGCCGCCGACATCGATGCGAACCGGGCGCGCCTCGTCCGCGATCGCCCTGAGCGGCTCGAAAATGGTCCCGATCAAAATCAGCAGGCTTAGGACTACCTGAAATCTTGCGCGCGCTTTCATGACGTTCCTGAAGAATAGCGACCTCCAGGGGATATACGTGCGAGAAGCGCAATCGGTTTTGGTCTCTAATCCGGTGTGGTTCGCGACAGCATCGAACACTGTCCAACCGTCGATGCGGCGGAACTCCGTCGCATCGCCGAGAGCAGCGTCAAGGTGCGATGCCGAGTGACGTGTCGCGAGCCCGCATTCCTACCGGCTCGCCGGCGCGCGACCATAAAGCAGTAGCATCAGGATAATCACCACACCGTAGATGATCTGGCGCCCGGCTTCGGGCATCTGCGTAACGGAAAGGATCGATTGCAGGAGCGTGATCAGAATGACGCCCGCGACCGTACCGAGATAGGATCCCTTCCCGCCGAGGATTGACGTTCCTCCAAGGACGACCGCCGCAATGGCCGGAAGAAGATAGGCATCACCCATGGATTGCGCGGCCTTAGAGGCATAGCCCGCGAGCAGCACCCCGCCAAGGGCCGAAAGCCCGCCCGAGGCGGCAAAGGCAATCATGACGATGCGGCGGGTGTTGATGCCGGAGAGATAGGCCGCACGCTCGCGATTGCCGATGCCGTAGACCGCGCGCCCGAAGCCCGTCCGGCGCAGAAGAAAGACCATCGCCGCGCCGATCAACGCCCAGATGAAAACCACGTTCGGAATACCGGGAACCAGAGCGCCGGTGGCGAGATAGCGCATGGCTGTAGTGGCGGAATCCTGCGGCGAGAACCCGCCCGTATAGACCACCATCACCCCTTGGGCGACGGCATTGGTCGCCAGCGTCACGATCATCGAGGGGATGCGCAGGTAGGCAACCCCGACGCCGTTGACGAGCCCGATGCCGATGCCGCACAGGACGCCGAAGGGAATGGCAAGCGCTGTCCCGACCGGACCATAGGCCGCGGCCGCACAAGCCATCATCGCGCCCGTGGCAACGGTCCACGGCACCGAAAGATCGATCTGGCCGAGCAGGATGACGAGCATCATGCCGGTGGCGATGATGCCGAGGAAGGACGCCACCTTCAATTGCTGCAGCAGATACTCCGGCGACAGGAAGCTGCGCGAATAGAGGCTGCCGAGCACAAGCAGCAGCAGGATGCAGCCGAACGCAGTGACCACCGCCGGGTCGAGATTGCGTATGAAGGTCGATTTGCGTCCGGTTGCGCCAGTCATTGCCGTCTCGCTCACAGGAACCACTCCAATCTATTGCGCACCCTGAAGAGCGCAAGGGCCCCGAGGCTGATGGCCGCCAACAAGATCAGTCCCTGGAACAGCGGTTGCCAGAGTGGATCGAGATCGAAAACGAACAACAGGTCGCCGATCGTGCGGAATGCCAGCGCACCGAAGACGGCGCCGATGGCGCTGCCCTTGCCGCCGAACAGCGAAACGCCCCCCAGCACCACGGCTGCGATCGAAAACAGCGTGTAGGCGTTGCCGCTGGCGAGTGCTGCGTCGCCGGTATAGGTAAAAAAGGTGAGGAACAGCCCCCCGAGTGCGGCGACCAGTCCCGCAAGCGTGTAGGCGAGCAACTTGCCGCGGCGGATCGGCATGCCGGACATGTAGGCGGCCGTCTCGGAGGAGCCCACGGCATAGGCTGCACGCCCATAGACCGACCGGCTGAAGGGCACCCATATCACGACGACTACCGCTGCAAGCGCGACGAGGCTCGCCGGCACAACCCCGAAAATCCGGCCGGTCAGGGCATCCGCGAGCCCCTCGTTGACGGATCCGCCGGGAAAAGGCCGCAGCAACAGGGCAAAGCCGAAATAGACCGCCCCCGTTGCGATCGTCGCCACGATCGGCTGCAGTCGCCCATAGATGACGATCGCGCCGTTGATGGCGCCGCATGCAGCCCCGACGCCAAGGACGACCACGACGCCGAAGGCCGTCTCAAGCGGCGAGCCAACGACCAGCCACGAGGCCAGGCAGTTGGTGAGAAGGAAGATCATGCCGACCGAGAGGTCGATGCCGGCGGTGATCACCACCATGGTTTGAGCCATCGCGACAAAGGCAAGCAGCACGCCCTTGTTGGCGGCCGTCTGGATAACGTTGGCGGTGAAGCCGGCCGGATGGTTCGATGTGTAGATGATGAACATCACCACGAAGATCGCAACCGCCGCCAGCGTGCCCCGGTGTTCCGTCAGTCGATACCGCCAGTCGTTCATTGGATGGGCTCCCGGTGGCTTGGGTCTGCGGACGGAATGTTAAGTGCGCTCGCAATCAGCGCGCGCTCCGTTATCTCAGGGCCCGCCAACTCCCGTTTTACCGCCCCGTCATAGAGCACGAGGACCCGGTCGCAGCAGCCGATGAGTTCGGCATAGTCGGTCGAATAAAAGAGGATAGCTGCGCCTTCGTCCGCCAGACGCCGCAAGAGCTGGTAGATCTCCTGCTTGGTGCCGACGTCAATGCCGCGCGTGGGGTCGTTGAGAAGGACGATGCGCGGCTGCCGCATCAGCCACTTCGCAATGACGACCTTCTGCTGGTTGCCGCCCGAAAGCGCCCCGACCGGCGCGTCAATGTTGCCCGCCTTGATGGACAGCAACGTCATCATCCGGTCGATAGCGCTCTCTTCTTTGGCGCGATCAATGATCCCGCCACGCGTCAGCCGGTCGAGAGAGGCGAGCGAGAGATTGTCACGCACCGTCATCGGCAGCATCAGCCCCTCGGTCTTGCGGTCCTCGGGAATGAGCGCCATGCCGATGCCGTGCCGGCGCGCTTGCGCAGGGCTACCGATGCTGACCGCTCTGCCGTCGACGAGAACCGTGCCGCGCAGCCCGCGCAAGACCCCGAACAGCGCCAGGAGAAGGTCGCGCTGTCCCTGCCCGTCCAGCCCGCCGAGACCGACGATTTCGCCTGCACGCAATGAAAACGAGATGTCGTGAAGGCGGTTCGCCCAGGACAGATTTCGCGTCTCAAGGACGGGTGCCGCTGGTGCAGGCGGGCCCGGCTTGGGTGGATAGACGCTATGATATTCACGACCGATCATCATCTCGATGACCTCGCTGTCGCTCCTTGTCCCTGCCGCGTAGCTTGCAACCTTGCTGCCGTTTCGAAACACGGTGCAATCGTCTGCCAGTTCCGCAATCTCGTTCATCCGGTGCGAGATGTAGACAAGCGCCAGCCCCTCAGAGCGCAGCCGCTTCAACACGGCAAAGACCTTGGAAACATCGGCCGCCGTGAGCGCCGACGTTGCCTCGTCGAGAATGAGGATGCGTGGCTTGCGCGCGAGCGCCTTGGCGATCTCGACGATCTGCTGGCGCGACAGCGGCAGGTCCTTGACCAGCGCCAGAGGGTGGATGTCTGCCGCACCGGCACGCGCCAGCGCCTCTTCTGCCAGACGTCGCTGGGCCTTGCGGTCGATCATGCCGAACCGGGTCGGCGGATTGAAGATAACGATGTTGTCGGCGACGCTGAGTTCCGGGATCAGCGACAGCTCCTGGAAGACGCAGGCGATGCCGGCGGCGTTGGCGGCGGCCGGTGACGCAAACGTCACCGGCTGTCCATCGAGCGTCATCTGCCCCTCGTCGGCGGCCACAACGCCCGCCATGATCTTGATGAGCGTCGACTTTCCGGCACCGTTCTCGCCGAGAACGGCGTGAATGGCGCCGGTCCTGACGGACAGTTCGGCATTTTCAAGCGCCCGCACCCCGCCGTAGCGTTTCGATATGCCTTCCATGCGAAAGAGCGGTGCGCCGCTTCCCATTGCGCTCTCCGGAAAACCGTTGTTGACGACAGGGCACTGCACAGCTGTGCGGTGCCCTGATCCTGATCGAACTACTGGTTATCCTTGCTCTGCTTCATGATCTCCTGGGCGGAGAAATTGATCCCGCAGGTGGGGAACGAATTGCCGACGAAGAAATTGTCGGACTCCGCCTGGAAATAATCCTGGCCTTCCTTGAAGTTCGGATCTTCGACGATGGCCAAGGGCAATTTGACCGACTGCGGCACCACCTGACCCTCGAGCGCGGCAATCGCCGTCTTGATGGCGACGGCCACTTGCGCGGGTCCGGTTCCAGCCGACGAGCATTTCAGGCCGTCGGCGGCATGTGCCGCACAGAACTTGCGAAATCCGTTTTCGGTTTCGCCGCCGAAAGGCACGAAGGGGTGCTTTGCGTCGATCATCGCCTGAACGATGCCGGTGTCGCCGCCCTGCCCGGTAATGCCGTCGAAGGGGCCGCTGGTTGCGATTGCGTCCGCAGTCACCTTCTGGGCGACGCCGTCGTCCCATTTGCCCATGACCTCGACGACCTCGAACTTCTTGCCCGACGCCTGGAGCTTCTCATGGATGCCGTCGTGCCTGTCGGTATCGACAGACGTGCCGGCGACACCGCGCACCTCAAGCACCTTGCCGCCATCAGGCAGATGTTTGACGAGCCAGTCGCCCCACAATTGCCCGAGCCCCTTCTGGTCGACGTTGACGTTGATGGCGTCCTCGGTGTCGAGGATGTTGTCGAAGGCGACCAGCACCACGCCAGCTTCCTTCGCCCGCTTGATGACCGGCGCAAACGCCGTCGGATTCTGGGCATTGACGACGATCGCGTCATAGCCGGAGTCGATGAAGTTGTTGATCGCCGAGATCTGGGCCGGCACATCCTCGCCCGTCGAAACGACCTTGAACTCCTTCAGTTTGGCTGCGACGTCGGGTTGAGCGGCATAGGCCTTGGCGGTCTGCACCATCTGGATACGCCAGGTGTTGGCGATGTAGCCGTTGGCAAGTGCGATGCGATACGGGCCGTCCTTTTTCGGGAACTTGAAGAATTTCGTGTCCGCCGACCACGGCGCGAAACATTCCGGCTCGGCTGCAGGCCCTGAAACGATTTCCGGATCTGCATAGGCAGCAGATCCAAGCATGAAAAAGGCAGTGGCGGCAACGATGCCGCCAGCGAGTGACTTCACCATCGACATTTCCTCCCATTGGCGCGCCACTTGTTTGTTCTCCAGCCCGGGGATGAAACTCACCCTCGAGCGGCACGAACTCCTGCGGCACCGGCACGCTGGATGCCTGCTTTCACCATTGACGAGGCGCTCTGGTCTCCTCCCGAAAACACCGCTGTCTCTTAATTAGGTAGCGCTACCACATGCGATTGTAAAGTAACATTTGCGGATTACGGAGGACCGAATATCACCGGTTTAAGATCGAAATCAGCGTGATTTCGACGTCTCGGAAGGAAGCCTATTTCCTTCCGCAATGATAGCGCTATCATATCGCGACGCTCAAGAATACGTTCTTTGCCGCATGAGGGAGCCCTATGGCCGAGGATTTCGAGATCGTAGACCCGCGCTTTGCCCGGCTGGTCAACCACAGCGCCCGCGTGGAGCAGCTTTATACGGGGTGTCGCTGGGCCGAGGGGCCGGCCTATTTCGCCGCCGGGCGCTATCTCGTCTGGTCGGACATCCCCAACGACCGGATGCTGCGCTATGACGAGACCGATGGGCATGTGAGCGTCTTCCGGCAGCCGTCGAACTTTTCAAACGGCAACACCACCGACCGGCAGGGCCGCCTGGTGACCTGCGAGCACGGCGGCCGCCGCGTGACCCGCACGAACCATGACGGCAGCATCACAACCATCGCCGATCGCTGGAACGGCAAGCGGCTCAACTCACCGAACGATGTCGTCGTGCGCTCCGACGGGTCGATCTGGTTTACCGATCCTGCCTACGGCATCGAGAGCGATTACGAAGGCCACAAGGCCGAAAGCGAAATCGGCGCCTGCCATGTCTATCGCGTCGACCCGGCGACGGGCGCGGTCACTGCCGTCATTAAAGACATGGTGCGGCCGAACGGCCTTGCCTTCTCCCTTGACGAAAGACGGCTCTACGTCGTCGACACCGGACGGACGCACGGCCCTGATCTTCCAGCGCATATGCGTGTATTCGATGTTGATGAAACTGGTACCGCGTCGGGTAGCGAGGTCTTTGCCGATTGCACCGCCGGGCTGTTTGACGGCTTCCGTCTGGATGACGAAGGCCGGATCTGGACAAGTGCCCGCGACGGCATCCACTGCTATCACCCGGACGGCACCCTGCTCGGCAAGGTCAGAGTGCCTGAAAACACCGCCAACTGCGTGTTCGGCGGGCCCAAGCGAAACATCCTCTACATCTGCGCAACCAGTTCGCTTTATGCCGTTCGGCTGATGGTCAACGGCGCACGTCTCTACTGAGGCAGGAGGTCAATCATGCCGTTCGTGCGGATCACCATCGTACGAGAGGTCCTCGGCGACGATCCTTCGGTCAAGAAAGCTGCGATCGCAAGCAAGGTCGTAACGGCGATTGCCGAAGCGACCGGGCTTGCCGAGCGTGAAATTTCCGTCGTCTTCGATGAGGTCGACGCAAGGAACTGGTATGTCGGCAACACCGATGTGGAGACAATGCGCGCGCGCAACCGGCAGGGATCGACGTGACGGACGACATCGTCTCCAGAGACCAGGGCCGCAAGGCAAGCCGGCGCGGCAGTGGCAGGCCGACGATCGCCGACGTCGCCAAACTGGCCGGCGTCGCGGCGATCACCGTCTCGCGCGCGCTGCGCGACCCATCGCTCGTTTCGGCCGAACTGCGCGCCGAGATCGATACGGCGGTGATCCAGCTTGGCTATGCGCCCGATCCCAATGCTCGCGCGCTCGCGTCCGCGCGAGCCGATGTGATCGGCGTTCTCGTGCCGTCGCTGACTAACATCGTCTTCGCCGACACCCTTCGAGGCATCTATGACGGGCTCGGCGACGGCCCGCTGCAGATCCAGATGGGCAACACCCACTACTCTCCACGGGAAGAGGAACGGCTGATCCGGATGTTTTTGGGCCAGCGGCCATCGGCGTTGATCGTGTCCGGTATCGACCAGACCGAAACGACCCGCAAACTGCTCGAGAGCGCGGATTGCCCCATCGTGCAGATCATGGAATATGGCGAGGATCCGGTCGATATGCTGGTCGGCTTCTCCCACTTCGATGGCGGCAAGGTGGCCACCAATCATCTGATCGAGGCGGGATATCGCCGCATCGGCTTCATCGGCGCCCGAATGGATCCACGCTCGCAGCGCCGCCTCGCCGGCTACCGCTCGGCGCTCGAGGCCGCACAGTCCTTTGATCCCAAGCTGGTGACAACCACGTTGACGCCGTCTCGCGTCTCGCTCGGCGGGCAGCTCCTGGCCGACGCATTGGCAAAGGTCGCCGATCTCGACGCCGTCTTCTGCAACAATGATGACTTGGCCATGGGCGTGCTGTTTGAATGCCAAAGGGCAGGCATCGCCGTGCCGCACCGCATGGCAATTTGCGGCTTCAACGACCTCGACATGATGCACGTCGCCTATCCGTCGCTCACCAGCATCCGCACGCCGCGCTATGAAATCGGCCGACAGGCTGTACAGATGGTGCTTGATCGACTGGCTGGCCTGCCAATCGCATCGCCAATCGTTGACCTGGGCTTCGAGCTCAAGATACGTGAAAGTACGATGCAATGACAACGCACCGCGCTGGAACCGAGCGGATCGGAACATCCGGAAACTTGCCGCAGACACCTCATCGCCTCGTCAATACCTCTGCTTCGAAGGCTGAGGCCTTGGTGGTATCGTCGGGCGGCTAGCTACCGCCCACTGAAGCGTCCGCAAATTGCCACCATGAACTGAGCTTTAGTGCCGATCTGCGGAATGTTCACCGAGCACGGCTACGGCAACGTCGAGTTCGGCCTAACTGCGCTTTGTTCGCGACAATGATTGTCGAGGATGGGTGGTGCTGAAGCCGAGCGCGACGATCAGGCAATTGATTAAGCGGCCCGTTCGTCTGGATTTCATCCTAGCCGGCTAAGGATCTTCACCGCGGCTCGATGGAGGTCGGCGTTTGCAGCCATCAACACGGTGTCGTACCGTGTCGCATCCGCAAGAGGCTGCCCATCCCAGTCGGTCACGATGCCGCCTGCAGCCAGAATAATGGGCATCTGTGGCAGGATGTCGTAGTCGAAAACATTGCTTTCGACGAGTAGGTCGATGCCGCCCAGCGCCAGCAGCCCGGCCGCGTAGCAATCGTGAGATATGCGGGTGAAGCGTACCTTGGCAGTCAAGGCATCGAAGCGCTCGTGGCGCGCGCGGTCGAACTGCTCAAGGGCCGAGGTGTAGAGGATCGCCTCGCCGAGCGCGGTCTTTTCGCTGGTGCGGATCGGCTCCTCATTAAGGGTCGCGGAGGAGCCTATGCCGAACCATCGTTCGCCGGTGATCGGCTGATTGATCATGCCGAGGACAGGTTTGCCGCGATGGAGCAATGCGATCTGTGTGCCGAAGGCGAGCGAGCCGGAGATGAAGGACTTCGTGCCGTCGATCGGGTCGAGCACCCACACCCATTCGGCATCCGTTCGGCATGCGCCGAATTCTTCGCCCCTGATCCCGTGGTTGGGAAACTGCGCCTCGATCATGCGCCGCATCGTGGCCTCGGCGTCGCGGTCGGCAATGGTGACGGGGCTGGAGTCTGCCTTGGCGTCGACGACAACACGCTTGCGGAAGTGCGGACGGATGACGCTGGCAGCGGCATCGGCCATGGCGTGCGCAAGTGCCATGTAGGGCGGTGGGCAGTCAGGCTCATGGGTCATCGTTCTATCCTCAAAGCTTCGGCAGCAATCTGATTGAGCATGGTTCTTACGGTTTCGAGCTGCCGATGAGCGGCGATGGCCTCTTGGCGCAGCCGCGCGCCAAGGTCGGTGGTCCCGATGTCCGTGAAACTCGCGGAGCGAGCCGCGATGAACGGGTCGCTTTCCTCCGAGGGGAAGCGCAGGGCGGGCGCGAAATAGCCCTCCTCTTCCTCGAGCCCGAAGCTTAAGACCTGCGCACGGTCCTGGCCAAGCAGAAGCAGGTCCACGAACATCGCATGCAGCGGCAGATGGCCGGTGCCAGTTTGGCAGGCGAGGTGCGCCCAGCCGTCGCGATCTTGCTGGACGAGGCAGTCTTTGACATGCACTTCGGTCACATAGGGTGCCTGTGCGGCAAGCGCCGGCAACGGCAGCTCATAGGCATTGATCATGTTGCCGAAGTCGAACAGCAGGCCAAGGCGCGGATTGGCGACAGCCTTTACGATGCCGATCAGCTCCTCCGACTTCAGGTCCTCGTGCTGTTCGAGCGTGTAGCGAAGCCGCCCCTCGGGATCGAAGGTCTCCAATCGTCGCAGATCAGCAATCGTTTGTGAGACAATTTCCGAGACGCGTCCCTCGTAGCGCGGATAGCAACGCAGCGACGTCGCGCCAGTGGCAAGCGCGATACGTACCGCATCAAAGAGACCTGTCTCCTGCGTCGTGCTGGTCTCGATATGGAGCTCCAGTCCGAACTGCTCGACTGCGGCACCATATTCAGAAAGCGCTGCGTCTGACATACCGGCGAGACTGGCTGCCTCGCCGTCCTCGACATGGACCTTGAGGCCGACGAGCCGCTGCTCATAGGCGAATTCGGCAAGCTGCAGCGGTGTCACTCCGCCAAAACGCATGTTGAGATGAAAGGCATAGGCGTGCGCAAACAGCGGCGCGTTGCGCGCCCGCTCCGCCAGCCGGGCGCGGGCCGGGCCGGAAAGGGTGGCAATTTTTGCGCGCCAGTCCGGCGACGCCAGATCGTCAAACGTCGTTTCGGTCAAAGAGCCGGCTCCTTCACAGGCGACTTCAAAGCTGAGGGAACATCAGGCGGCAAGCACCAGAAGATCGCGATGCGGCAGGCTGACCTCTACGGTGGTGCCAACCGAGGGCGGCGGCCTGTCGGGCTGGTTGAACGTATCGAGCGAAACGAACTGGCCCGCGACCGCCACTTTGATGCGGATCACTGAACCGAGAAAATGCACTGCTGCAATTTCGCCGGAAAGGACGACGCGATCGCAGTCGCTGCGCCCCAGTTCGACCGATTCTGGACGCATCGCCAGGCTGATGCGCTCGCCGGGCCGACCATTAAGCGGCTGGTCCAGCGCCACCGGGACACCACCAAGCCGCACCTTGCCGGTGGTCGCATCCAACACGTCGGCGTCGAGAAGATTGAGCGTACCGACGAATTGCGCAACGAAGCGCGTCGCCGGCCGGTTGTAGATCTCGAACGGCGTGCCGACCTGGTCGGCGACGCCCTGGTGCATGACCACGACGCGATCCGAAATGGACAGCGCCTCCTCCTGGTCATGCGTCACGAAAATGGCGGTGATGCCGAGATCGCGCTGGATTCGACGGATCTCGTCACGCAGGCTAATGCGAACCTTCGCGTCCAGAGCCGATAGCGGCTCATCGAGCAGCAGCACTTGCGGGCGCGGCGCCAGTGCGCGCGCAAGCGCCACACGCTGCTGCTGGCCGCCGGAGAGCTGGAACGGATAGCGCCCCCCGAGTTGAGGCAGGCCAATCAGATCCAGCATTTCACCGACGCGCCGTGCAATGGCCGCCTTGCCCTCACCCGCGACCTTGAGGCCGAAGCCTATGTTTTCCGCCACCGTCAAATTTGGGAAAAGTGCATAGGACTGGAACACCATGCCGATATTGCGCCGGTTGGCGGCAAGCCCTGTCACCTCCCGTCCGTCGATGCTGATCGCGCCTGATGTCGGCGTCTCGAAGCCGGCGACCATGCGCAATACCGTGGTCTTGCCGCAGCCAGACGGGCCGAGGAAGGAGACGAACTCCCCTTTTTCGATGTCGAGGTTGAAATCCTTGACGACACGGGTCGGGCCAAAGGATTTTTCCAGGTGATGGATATCTAGAAAAGCCATGGTCAACGCCTCACGGTGGAGAATTTGGAGAAATGGGTGACAAGCTGGATCAGGGCCATACAGGCCCAGGTGATGGCGAAAGCGACAACGGCGAGCGCCGAGGGTTCGTAGGCGCGGTTGCCACCCATCCAGACCATGTAAGGGCCGAACGAGCCGACGTTGAGCAAGGCGGCAAAGACATATTCGCCGATGACGATCGCGAAGGTCAGGAAGGCGCCGGATAGCACCGAGACAAAGACGTTTGGTAGGATGACGACGGCAAGGATCCGCGTCCAGCCGGACCCCAGGCTCTGGGCCGCCTCCGTCAGGCTGCCGACATCGATGGTGCGCAGGCCCGTGTCGACGGAGCGATACATGTAGGGCAGCGACAGTGTCGCATAGCCGAACAGAAGGAGGAGATTGGTACCCCACCAGCTTCCTGTGAGCGGCAGGACGGAGGATGTATTGTAGATGCGGATGTAGCCGAAGACGATGACGATCGGCGGAATGACCAGTGGCAGCAGCGTCAGGAACTCGACGACGGGGCGCAACCCGGGAAACCGCAGCCGGACAAAATAGGCCGTCGGCACGATGAGCAGGATTCCAAGAACGATCGTGAGCAAGGCCAGAACGACGGAGTAGCCGAAGGTTTGCTGGAACTGCGGATCGGCCAGCACGACGCGGTAAGCTTCGAAGCTGTAGCCATCGCGCTGCATGCGCATGGAGAAGTCAAACATGCCGACGAGCGGAAGGAGGAAATAGAGCCCACCCAAAGCGACGGCGAGCCAGGACCAGACGCGCCTTTCCCTCATTTGACCCACCTTTCCGCGCGCATGCGCAGGAGGATATAGATTGCGTTGGCAATGGCGGTGAGAAGGATCATGGCAAAGGCGATCGCATAACCCAGATGCGGATCATTGAGCACGTCACCGCGGATCTGGGCGAACAGGACGATCGGCGCGATCGAGAGCGATGAGCCGGTCAGCGCAATGGCGGTCGCAACTGCTCCAAAGGCATTGGCGAAAAGCAAAGCCAGCGTGCCGAGAAGCGAGGGCCAGAGCACTGGCAACGCCACCAGGCGCCAGTACTGAAAACCGTTGGCGCCGAGACTTTCGGCCGCCTCTCGCCATTCGCGGCGCAGCCCCTCCAGTGCCGGCGTGATGATCAGCACCATCAGCGGGATCTGAAAATAGAGGTAGGTAAGCGCCAGTCCGAGGAAGGAGACAATGTTGAAGCCGGCGCCATAGAGATTGATGCCGAACCAGTGGCGCAGCAGCATCGTCACGAAACCAAGGCGGCCGAGGGTTGCGATGAAGGCGAAGGCGAGCGGCACGCCGGCGAAATTCGAAGCGACGCCTGAGAAGGTCAGGATGGCATTGCGAAGGGGTCGCGGAAGGCCGCCGAGCGTGATGGCAGCGGCAATGAGGAAGCCGAACAGACACCCGAGCGCCGCTGTCAGCAGGCTGAGCTCGATCGAGATCCAGAAGGCCGATCGTATGGATGGCGCAAGAAGCTTGCCGAGGTTCTCCAGCGTCATCTGTCCCTCAGCGTTGCGGAACGCGCCGAGCACGATGTTGAGCGTGGGCAGGATGAGGAACAGCGTGGCGAAGACGAAGAAGGGGGCGACCCCGAACCAGCTGAGAACCTGTCGTGGCCGGAAGACGGCCGGCAGGGATGCGACGCTTGTCGTCATCGGATTTGTCCCTGGGAAAATTGCGCCAAAGGGGGGCGAGAGGCTTCACGACCGGTGAAACCTCTCTCTCAAGCGGAGGATTACTTCACGTTGGCGCCGACCACCTTGTCCCAGCCCTCGACGATCGCCGTCTTGTTGGCGGAAAGCTCGTCGACCGTCGGGAAGATCGCCTTTTCATAGGCTTCGGCAGGTGGCAGCTTGTCGAGCAGCTCCTGCGGGAACTTGCCAGCCTTCAACATGGCATTGAAGCGCGCCGGGTGGCAGTAGCCCTTCAGCCAACCGGTCTGGCCTTCGTCGGAATAGAGATATTCCATCCACAGCTTGGCGGCGTTCGGGTGTGGCGCGTAGGCCGAGATTGCCTGAACATAGACCCCGGCGACGACACCGGTTGCCGGTACGACGACGTCCATCGGCGGGTTGCCCTTCAACGCGTCACGCCAGGCCAGCAGATTGTAGTCCCAGGCGGCGACGATCGGGGTTTGCCCCTGCGCGATCGTGCCGGCCTTGCCGAGCACAGGCACGAAATTGCCGGATTTGTTCAGTTCCGCAAAGAGCTCCAGGCCCTTGCCGCCCGATTCCGTTCCAGGCTTGGCGCCCCGCGAGATGCCTGCCGACATCAGCGCCAGGATGGCCTGTGCCGAAGACCGTGGATCGCCGGTGAGTGCCACAGCCCCGGAGTACTCCGACTTCGACAGATCCGACCAGTCGACCGGTACAGTATCAAGCAGGTCCTTGTTCACACCGAAGGCCATGACGCCGTAGTAGTCGCCATACCAATAGCCTTGCTCGTCCTTGATGTTTTGAGGAATTTCGTCCCAGGTCGCCACCTTGTAGGGTTGAAGGAGGCCCTCCTTGGCGGCAGCCGGCGCAAAAGCCAGGCCCAGATCGACGACGTCAGGCGCCTGCGAACCCGTGTTGCCCTTGTTCGCGCGGATGGCTTCGAGCTCGTCGGCGGTACCGGCGTCGGGGTTCAGTTCGTTGACTTCGATGCCCGGATACTTCGCCTTGAAGCCGGCAATGACGTCTCCGTAGTTGCACCAGTCGTGCGGAAGCGCAATGACGGTCAACATGCCTTCCTTCGTTGCGGCAGCGACCAGCTCTTGCGATGCCTCAGCCTGGGCAAGACCCGGCAGGGCCGCCGCCAGGGCGAGTGTGGAGACGAAGGCGCGACTGGTTGCACGCGATAGAAGCTTGTTCATGAATTCCTCCTGTTGACCGTCGACGACGGATCGTGGGCGATGGCTGCTTTTTGTCCTTGCATCCGGTCGTCGGCACCGCCGCCTGTCCCGGTTCCCCCGCACCTTGTCTGCGTCCTGCGAAGGGCTGCATCGGTGCGTTTTCGTGTAGGGACAGGATGTAACAATTGGACGACGAAGAAACGTCCATTATGGTGCATTCTACTGTACCACTTTTTGGAGGCGCACCCGTGGTCAAACAGCTTGAAGGGCCAATCCTGCCTTTCCTTCGCCTCGACGCGACAGTCGCCCTGCCGAAATTCCGCCAGGTGCAGGACCAATTGCGCATGGCAATCCTGAAAGGGCACCTGCGCGCCGGAACACGGCTCCCTGCAAGCCGAATCCTTGCCGAGGAGTTGGGCCTGTCGCGCCAGACGCTGGTGCGGGTGCTCGATAACTTGAAGGCGGAGGGCTATCTGGAGGCACGACAGGGTGCCGGTACTTTCGTCTCGGCCGCCTTGCCGCGCCAACCGGCAAAGCCGCTGTCGAGGCCCACCCGCCACGATGTCGCCGACGGCGCGCCGCCGCGGCTATCGCGAATTGGCGACTTGTCATGCCGGATGTCGGCCGATATCGGCCAAATGGAAGACAGGCCTTTCCTGCCCAACCGTCCGGCGCTCGACCGGTTTCCCTTCGCTGTGTGGAGGAAATGCTGGAACGCCGTGACGCGCGGCGGCAAGGCCGTGGCCATGGGCTATGGCGACGTCGCGGGCGAACTGGTGCTTCGCCAGAGGATCGCCGAATATCTGGCCCTGCACCGGCGCGACCCTTGCGATCCCGAACAGATCGTCATCACGCCCGGGGGGCACGCCGCCTTCACGCTTTCGGCTTTGGCGCTTGCCGATCCTGGCGACGGGATCTGGTTCGAAGATCCGGGGCCGGTGACCACCAGCAACCTGTTTCGCACGCTCGGGCTGCGGCTGTGTCCGGCCGATGTCGATGCAGACGGCATGGATGTCGAGGCTGCGATGGCTCGCTATCCCGACGCGCGCCTCGCCTTCGTCATGCCGTCGCGCCACCACCCGCTCGGCATCACCCTATCGCTTCCACGCCGGCTTGCCCTGCTCGAATGGGCGCGGGCGAGCGACGCCTGGATCATCGAGGACGACTACGACAGCGAATTCCGCTACGACGGCGCGCCTTTGCCTTCGATGCGCTCCATCGACAGCGACGACCGGGTGATCTACGCGGGCAGTTTTAGTAAGGCGCTCTATCCGGGCATCCGCGTTGGCTTTCTCGTCCTGCCACCCCAACTCGTCGGGACATTTCGCACGCTCTCGGGGCTGATCCACCGCAGCGTCCCGGTGGAAACCCAGCTCGCGCTCGCCGAGTTCATCGGCGGCGGTCACTTTGCCAGCCATCTGCGCCGGATGCGCGGCCTTTACGCCGAGCGCCGCGAGGCTTTCATGTTAGCCGGGCGGGATGCGCTTGCCGGACTTGCCCGCATCGACTGCTCCGAAAGCGGGCTCAATGCACTCGCCTGGCTGGAGGGCAGCCGGCAAGACCAGGCCTCCCACCGCGCCGTGCTCGATGCCGGACTGCAATGCTATCCCCTGTCGGACTACACGATCGCGACACCTCAGCCGGCTGCGCTCATTCTGGGCTATGCCGGCGTTCCGGCGGATCGAATGAGGCCTCTTCTTTTCCGGCTGGCCGATGCGATCGCCCGATCGCAAGGCCGCATCGGGCGATCAGGCGGTTGAGGAGCCTTTCGACCGCCATGGCCCAATCCTCCGGGTCCTCGTCATCGCCGCGAAGCCGCCGGGCGACCACGTAACCGATACCGCGCAACATGACGCACCGTCCTTTCCAAGGATCATTATTGCCGGACGGCGCGAAGCGGCTTTCCACTGCGCTGGGTGACGCCAACGCCGGGGGCGACGCCGACTGCGGCGTTGGAAGCCGCAAGCAGTGGCTTGCCGCGCACCATGTCGGAGGCGCGTTCCGCCAGCATGATCGTCGGCGCATTGAGGTTGGCGTTGGGCTCTGACGGAAAGACGGAACTGTCGATCACCCTCAGCCCGTTGATGCCGCGGACCTTGAGCTCGCTGTCGACGACTGCCATTCCGTCCTCACCCATGCGGCAGGAGCCGCAAGGATGGTAAGTGCTTTCCATTGTCTCGCGCACCCAGGCGTCGATCTCGTCGTTGCTTCGAACATCCTTGCCCGGCGCCATTTCCTCGCCGCGGAAGCGGTCGAAGGCCGGCTGGGCGATGATTTCGCGCGTCAGCCGCAGGCAGCGGCGGAAGCCCTCGCGGTCCTCCTCGCGGTCGAGATAATTGAAAAGGATATCCGGTTGCTCATGGGCTTCCGGAGAGCGTAGCCGGACATAGCCGCGGCTCTTCGGCTTGTTCGGACCGGTCAGCACCATGAAGCCGTGGCCGTCGAGCGGCTTCTTACCGTCGTAGCGCATGGCGGCCGGCAGAAAGTGGAACTGGATATCCGGCCATTGCAGCGACGCGTCGGAGCGAATGAAGCCGCCGCTTTCGAAGTGGTTGGAGACCGAAAGCCCCTTCTTGAACAAGAGCCATTCGGCCCCGATCAAAGCCTTGCTGAAGAGCCCCATCTTGCCGTTGAGCGTGATCGGCTCCTTGCAGGCATACTGGATGTAGACCTCGGAATGATCCTGCAAGTTCTCGCCGACCCCTGGCAGATCGTGCAGCACGGGAACACCGGCCCTCTGCAGCATGGCGGCTGGCCCGATACCGGAGCGCTGCAACAGGTGCGGCGATCCGATCGGTCCGGAGGAAATCAGCACCTCGCGGTTGGCGCGCGCGACATGGCGCTCGCCACCGAGTTCGTACTCGACGCCAACGGCGCGCTTGCCTTCGACAAGCACGCGCCGCGTCATCGCATGGGTGATGACCGTGAGGTTCGGCCTCCCCATCGCCGGCTTCAGATAGGCGTTGGCCGTCGACCAGCGCACCCCGTCCTTGACGGTCATGTGCATCGGGCCGAAGCCCTCCTGCATGTGCCCGTTCGGGTCGTCTGTGGTGATGTAACCCGCCTCGCGGCCGGCATCGACGAAGGCGCCGTAGAGCGGGTTCTTCATCCCGTTGCCGGCATTGGTCGCAAGCGGACCTGAGGCGCCGCGATAGCTGTCGCCTCCGTCCTGCCAGCTTTCGGCGCGCTGGAAATAAGGCAGGCAGTTGGCGTAGCGCCAGCCGCGCGCGCCAAGTTCCTCCCACTCGTCGAAGTCGCTGGCGTGGCCGCGCATGTAGACGAGCCCGTTGATCGAGGACGAGCCGCCGATGACCTTGCCGCGCGGGCAATGCACGCGCCGGCCGTCGAGACCGGGCTCCGGCAGGGTCATGTATTTCCAATTGTACTTCGTTCCGTTCATCGGGATCGAAAGCGCCGTCGGCATCTGGATGAAGATCGACTTGTCGCTGCCGCCGAATTCAAGAACCAGCACCCTGGTCGACGGGTCCTCCGAAAGGCGGTTGGCGAGCACGCAGCCGGCCGATCCTGCGCCGATGATGATGTAGTCGTAGGTGTCGCTCATGGCGGTCTTCTCCAGGCGTTACGGGTATTGGCCCCAACCACGGCCACGGGCAAAAAGCCGAGTGAGCACGTAGTGGGTGGCGCCTGCGGCAAGGCAGGACGGCACGGAGGCGGTCAGGTATTTGAAGGCCGGCAGGCTTGCCAGCGTCTGCGGATTGAAGACGGCGACATAGACGATGAAGCCGACCGCAAGGGCAAAGAGCCCGATGGGGTTGAAGCCCGCCCAGAACCGATACGGTCCGTTTTCCTGCGGTCCGTGCAGGCTGCGCATGTCGAGCTTCTGGCCACGCAGGAAGAAGTAGTCGGCGATCCCGATACCGGCGAGCGCGGAATTCAGCGCGGAAGTCCAGACGAGGAAGATGAAGAAACCGTCATACATCTGCGGGTAGAAGACCACGAGCCCGAACGGGATGAGGCAGAAGAGGAACAGGATCGCGCCCCAGGAAATGGCGCGAACCGATGCAGTTCCGACCTGCCTGAGGCCAACGATCGACGTGTAGAGGATGTTTGCCATCGAGGTCATGTTGGCGAAGGCGACGAAAAGCAGCGCAACGATGCCGATCATCGGACCGGCGATCTTCGTCATCCAGATCGTCGGATCGCTTTCGCCGAGTGCGACTGCTGCAAGCAGGCCGACAATTTCGCCGAGTGCTGCCGCCGCGAAGATACCGAGAACATTGGGCCAGAAGGCGGTGCGCTCGTTCTTCGTCAGCCGCGCCAGATTGCCGATATAAGGCCACCAGGAGAAGCCGGCTGCCAGATTGACCTCGACCGCGACGATGAAGTTCAGCGTCTTGTCCTCGAAAGGCGGCGCAAGGGCCGGCAAGGCCAGAAGCTCGCCGATCGAATGATGGCTGAGGATGAGGTAGAGCATCGCCACCATCAAGAGGACCAGCGCCGGCGACACGACCATGTTGAAGAACTTGATCGAGGTCGGCCCCTTGGCGACGATGAACCAGGTGAGCAGGATTGCGCCGATTGCGGCGATGATCATCTTCGCGCCCGTCGGATTGGCGGCCTCACCGGCGCTCAGCGCCATCAGCCCGTCGATCGAGCGACCGAACATCATCGCGAGAACCGCAAGCCACCCCATGGTGAGAATGACGACGGCGAGCACATAGACGACGCGGCTGCCGTTGTAACCAAATTGGCTGCGCAGCGCCACGAACTGCTCGACGCCGTAGCGGCCGGTCATGGTGGTGGTGGCAAGCGCCGTCAGCACGACGCCGACGATGTTGCCGATGATAATGGCGGCGATACCCTCCTTCGGCCCGACGAAGAGGCCGACAGAGCCGCCGATCAGAAAGGCCCAGGTGGCAATCGCCAGTGCCGAATTGGCATAGGTGAACTCCCAGAAGCCCCAGAGCCGTTCAGACGGCAAGAGGGGCGCATCGCCGCGCTCGGCGGCAGCACGATTGCGGGCGGCCTCTTCCTGTTCCGTCTTCAAAGTGGAGATATGTTCGAGTGCGACATGATCGGTCATCTCAAGCCCCCCAGAGCCAGAAGCCGACGACCAGCACGAGCGTCAATACCGTCATGCCGGTGTAGTCGAGCGCAGTCATCGTGCCCTCGAAGCGGTCGCCCGCCTCGATATCTTCGTAGATGCGGGCGCGCCGCGCCAGTTCGCTCTGCCAGGCGATATCGTTGTTTTCCATCGTCGTTCCCCTTTTCGCGTCGCGCCTTCTGGCGTCTTTCCGCGAAGTCCATTGCGGCTCCATCAGCCGCCGATCTTCGGAAGCGGATAAACCCGCTGCCGGCTACCGAACCGTGACGGGCTCGGAATAAAAGGGCAGTCGGTCAATCCTCGGCGACCAGCTGCCGTTTTCGGCAACACGCCGCACATGGGCGGCAATCTCCTCCATCGGCGCGAACCAGACGTCACCGCGCGTGAGAACCTGTTCGAGGAAGCGATGCACCACCTCCCAACGGGCAAGCCGGCCGGTGGCAAAGGGATGCACGACCGGCACCCAGAGCGCGCCGTGGCGATAGGCCGCCTCGAACTCCTGCGAAAAGGCGGCAAAGCCCTGCTCCGGCGCGCGGATTGGCATCATGTAGTCGAGGTCCATCGACTGAACATATTGCGGCCAATCGTCGAGGCCCCAGTGCGACGGCAGCTCGACGAGGCTGCCGGCGTCGCATTCAAGCAGATAGGGAATGTCGTCACCCATCAACGAGGCGTCGTAGGCAAAGCCCCGCGACACCAGGAGGTCAGCGGACCGGTGGGAAAAGTTGTAAAGCGGCGCCCGCCAGCCACGCGGTCGCTTGCCGCTGGCCTTCACGATCACCTCGATGCCGCGGTCGAGCCAGTGCGCCTCTTGCTCGTCCGAAAGTTCGCGGGGGTGCTCGTGCAGGAAGCCGTGATGCGCCAGCTCGTGGCCGCCTTCCAGTATGGCCTCGATCGCCTGCGGATATTGTTCGATGCACCAGGCCGGCACGAAGAAGGTCTGCTTGATGCCCAGTTGCCGATAGCTCTCGACAATGCGCGGGATCGCGACTTTCGGCCCGTATTGCAGCATCGAGATCGCCGATACGCGGCTGTGGCCATCCTTTGGATGGGCGATATGGACGAGGCTGTCGGCATCCATGTCGAAGGTGATGGAGGCGGCGCATTTGGCGCCGTTCGGCCAGGGAATGGGATTGGCGATCATGGCATGATGCTCCCGCCGTTGCTGCCGATCCCCTGGCCGGTGAAGTAGCGCCCGCCGGAGCCGGCGAGAAACCATGCGAGTTCGGCGATCTCCTCGGGCTTGCCGAAGCGCGCAAGCGGGATCGCCAGTTCCCTGGCACGCCATTCGGCGCTCATGTTCGCCGCCCCAAGCATCTCGGTATCGATCGGACCGGGGCAGATCGCATTGACCAGCACGCGCGGCGCAAATTCCTTTGCCCAGGAACGCACCAGACCGAGCACGCCGTGCTTGGACGCGACATAGGGCGAAAAGGTCTCGCGGCCGTAATAGGCCATGTCGGAGGCAATCATGATCAGCCGCGCTGGCTCCTCAGCCGTTCCCCCCATCAGCCCCAATGCCATCTTGCCGACGAGGAAGCTGCCACGCAGGTTGATGGCGATGACCCGGTCGAAATCCGCAACGGGCGTTTCAAGCAAGGCCGCTTCATGAATGACGCCGGCGCAGTGGACGACGATATCCAGTCCGCCGAACGTCTGTTGCACCACCTCGCCGATGGCGGCGACCGAACCTTCGTCTGAGACATCGCAGGCAAGCGTCAGGGTTTCCGTAGCCCCTGCCTGTACAGCCGAAATCGCCGTCTCGTCCGGTTTGCGAATATCGGCAAGCGCAACCCGAGCTCCTGTCGCTGCGAATGCCAGGGCGCAAGCAGCCCCAATACCGCGATAGGCGCCGGTGACAAGAACGCGCGCACTCATGCCATCACCTCGCCGCGGTCGAGCATCAGCGCCTGGCCCGTCATGTCCCTTGCGCCATCGGAAGCGAGGAAGAGATAGGGTGCAGCGAGGTCTTCCGGTTCCAGGAGGCCCGGCAGGACCTGGGCTCCCACGATCTCGTCCAGCAGGTCCTGCTCGCTGCGCCCGGTGCGCAGCGACATGTTCTTCAGCGACAGCATCGCCGCCTCGGTGCGCACCCAGCCGGGGCAGACGGCATTGACGCGAATGCCTCGTCCCCCAAGTTCCTTGGCCATCACCCGGGTGAAACCAAGATTGGCGTGCTTGGAGGCGATATAGGCGGAGAACTCCGGCACCGCGACACGGCTCCAGATCGACGCGGTGACGACGATGCGGCCCCCCTCGCGCATGTGAGGCAGCGCATGGCGGGTCACATAAAAGGTGCCGTTGGTGTTGATATCGGTGATGCGTCGGAACGTGTCTTCTACGCTATCGTCTTCGTCGGTCACCGGCGTAATGCGCTCGAGCCCGGCATTGTTGACGAGGACATCGATGCGACCAAGCGGCGAAAGCGTTGCCTTAACGGCAGCACTGTCGGTGATATCGCATTCGAGCGCCGCGATCCTGCGGCCGAAGCGTTCAGACATCTCGCGGGCGGCCTCGTAAATTCCACGGCCGGAGGAAAGAATTGTGACCTCTGCCCCGGCGGCGGCAAAACCTTCCGCGACGGCGCGGCCGATGCCGCGGCTGGCGCCCGTCACCAGCACGTGTTCGCCGGAAAAATCGTAAGCGATACGACCCATGGTCTCAGCCTCTCTTGGCGTGCATGACGCGGCCGATGAGGTTCATCAGCACCTGGGCGGCGAGGATCGAGGTCGAGCCTGAGTGGTCGTAATCCGGCGCAACCTCGACCAGGTCGATGCCGACGATGGTGCCGCGCCTGGCGAGTATCGAGAGGATCTCCAGCACCTCGTAATAGATGAAGCCGCCATGGGACGGCGTGCCGGTGCCCGGCGCAATCGAGGGATCGAAGCCGTCGATATCGATCGTGACGTAGTAGCGGGCTCCGGCCGGCACGCGCGAAGCAACCTTCTCCGTGCCGAGCGCGCGGATCTGGCGCACGGACAGGATATCCGAGCCCATTGACCGCGCATCCTCGTAGCCTTCCTTGGCCGTCGAGGAAACGTTGCGGATGCCGAACTGCGAGAGCCCGGAGACATAGGGCTTCTCGGCGGCCCGGCGCATGGGATTGCCGTGGCCGTAGCGAACCCCGTGCCGCTCGTCGACGAAGTCGAGATGCGCGTCGATCTGGACGATATGGATCGGGCCGTGTCCAGCACAGTCGTCTTCAAACGCGTTGATGCAGGGGATGTTGACCGAATGGTCACCGCCGAGCACCACCGGAAGCGCGCCGGCGGCCAGGATCTTGCGCACGCCGAATTCGATGTTGGCATGGCTCTTCATCGTGTCGGTGTGGACGATGTCGGCGTCACCGATATCGACGATCGAAACCTTGTCGCTCGGCAGGTAGGTGACGTCGTCCTCGTGATCGTAGGCGCCCCCATGGCCGAAGGAAAACAGCGTCGATGCCTCGCGGATGGCCCGCGGCCCGAAGCGGGTGCCGGCGCGCCATTGCGTACCGCAGTCAAACGGCGCGCCGAGGATCGCCACATCCGCATCGATCGCATCCCAGTCCGGCTGGTAGGGATATTTGCCGAAGGTGCAGATGCCGACGAACGGCAGGTTCAGCCGCCCGGTTTCATAGGAATTACCCGCCATGTCTCTCCTCCTCAGGATGAAGGGAGTGTGTGGAAGGTCGATACGCTTAAAAATATCTATGATTGGATGTTTAGTTGTGACTTAATCAATGAATGATCAACAAGGTTCGCCATCGCATCCTCAATCTGTCGCTCGGCGATGCAGAGTTGAGATTGTTGCGTGTCTTTGCCTCCGTCGTGCAGCATGGGGGGTTTTCCGCCGCGCAATCATCACTCGGGATGACGCAGGCGACCATCTCCACCCATATGCGCCACCTTGAGGAGCGGCTGGGCTTACGCCTCTGCAGCCGCGGGCGCAGCGGTTTCCTTCTGACCGACGAAGGACGCCTCGTTTATGAGGCGACGCTGGATCTTTTCGGCTCGCTGGAAAAGTTCCAGAGCCGTGTCGGCGAGGCGCAAGGGGAACTGACCGGCAGCCTGACCTTCGGCACGGTCGACGCGATGATCACCAACCGGGATCTCGATCTCCAGGGGGCACTCGCCGCCTTCCACCGACAGGCGCCGCGTGTGCATCTGGAGATCGACGTCGCCGCGCCGCAGGTGCTACATCAGGGCCTTCTAAATGGTGGTTATCAGATCGTGCTGATGCCGACGGTCGGCAGCGCGACGCCGCATTTGCGCACGCAGCCCGTTTTTTCCGAGGTGCAGAAACTCTATTGCGCGCAGGGTCACCCGCTATTCGACCTGCCCGACGATGCGCTCACCGACGCAGTTCTGGAAGCGCAGTCTTTTGCTGGTCGCACCTACATGCTTACCGAGACGATCTGTGGGGTAAACTTCCACTGGGCGGCGGCCACGCCGCACATGGAGGGCACGCTGCTATTGCTCCTCTCCGGCGCCTATATCGGCTTCTTGCCCGACCACTACGCCGACGAATGGGTACGCAACGGTCGCCTGCGGCTGCTCGCCCCCGAGCGCATGACGTTCGAGGACATGTTCCACATCGCCCATCCCCGCAGCAAGCCCTCGCGTGCCGCCGAGACGCTTGCCCAGGCGATCCTCGCAAGCGCGCGCCCCGGCTAGACTCGATGGCGATTTCGGGGTGATCCTCGACACGCGGATTGGATGTGTCGGACGACTCAATCGTGGTAACGATCTGTTCGGTGAACTGCGGCAACGCCCATAGCGAACCTGAATCAGCCGGCGGCACCTTTCCGCTAGCGCCCTCGGCATGATCATGTACCCGACGCGCAGGGATTGCAGCAGCGTCATGCTGAAGGCGCCGATATAGATGACCTGGCGGGCCTGATCGAGCGCTTTCAGCGGTGGAATCGGACCGCCCCGATAGCGAAACTCGCTGCCCAGATCGTCCTCGATGATCAGCGCCTCGTGGCCGGAATGTCGGACATAATGCAGTCATGCAGGTAATCGGCGAAGGTGTCGCCATTCTGTCGGACAGCGCAACGGTCGCCATGGCGGTGCCAAGAGCAATGGCGGCATCCATCAGTATAACCCCGCACGCAACTCGACGGCATGCCAGCTTGCTGCATTCGATGAAGGCGGGCGCATTGCCCATAAGCTGACGACGCGCTCTACAGTTCGAGGCTCGGCGTGCCGGCCGGACCGGGCGAGCGAACGTATGACAGAACGCTTTCGCGCGCTATTGCCCGAGCCATGCGGCACAACATGCTTGAGCAGCACTCGAAGCTGACGCTCCGGGGTTTCGATTCCATCTGGCAGGGCAATCACAGACGGCTCACGCCGCATAAGCGGGTAGGACGGGATGCGTTCTCCCGCCCGCCTCAGGCAAATTTCTGATCGATGGCTCGACGAAAGCCGAAGAGGGTTTTCCTCGTTGTTTGGTATTGGACACGATGTTGTCCACGGCAGGCGCTTCCGTGCCGGGCAAGGTGCGCGATCTCTGATCTGTCAGCCCGTCTTGTGTATCCCCAGCGCGTCCGCGATGGACTTCACGCGTCTGCTAAGCTTGATGTAGAGCTGCACGGCTCTCATGCGGTCTTCGTACGAATACATGAACTATCTCCTGTTAGTCCAAGAATTCGTCCGCACCTCCAGGGGGATCAGTTTTTCATTTCGCCCGACACTGCGACTGCGTGAATGTCTTCATATCGTCTTCCTCGGTTCAGTTCGGCTGGCTAACTCCCCGTTCGAACCTCAAGAGCGGGCGAACGCCAGCAACGGTCCTATGTCGTGGTTATCAGCCGCCCGAAGGGCCGCAACATAACGAGCGCGGGTCTCGCCCGCATCCACCAGATCAGCTCTGCCCCAGGTAAAGGGCGGCCGGCCAAGCCGACGTGCCAGCAGATCACCAGCCAGCCGGGAAAATCTGCCGTTCCCGTTCGGAAAGGGATGAATGGCCACGAGCATATGACTGAACCGCACGGCGATCTCGTCGGGCGGAAAAGTTTCGTGTTCGACCCAGTAGCGTACGTCGTCGACCACCTGCCTGACTGCCACTGAGATGCGATAGGCATCGATACCGATATTGCGAGGCGTGGTTCTGTAGTCCCCAGCCCAGTCCCAAACGTCCCCAAACATGCGGCGATGCAGCTCACAAAGAAAAGCCTGGTCGAGCACGTCCCTTTTTCGCGACGTTGCCCACCGCAGGCCCTCGCCGATATTGACTTGCTCGGCCTCATTCAACTCGTGCCGCAAGGTGATGTAGGAAGGGATGAGCCGCTCCCGCTCCTCAGGGGGTAGAGGGGTGTTTGCCTCGTCGTCGTGCTCGAATAGAGGATCTTCAGCCATGTATCTCAATCCTCATCCCAAAGGCGCCGTGCAGCGTCGGTAAGCAGGGATTCCACGAGCCGCCGACGTTCTGCCTCCAGGTCCGACTTAAGCAGCGCCTGATTCTCCAGCCGCATGGTGTGGTCGAGCCTCGTCATATCCTCGCCCACCTTTTCGGCGGCACGCTCGTAAAGGATATCGTCGAGCGGTTTTATCGGCACGAAAGCGTAGACGAACGTGCAGTTCATTGCCGCAGCGGCCTCACGAAGGGTCTTGATTGTTGTCGCTCCGGAAACCTCGGCCTTCTCGATGGCCGGTATGCGAGACGGAGCCGCTCCCATGCGGTGGGCAAGTTGTCGGGTGGTCATACCAAGAGCTTCCCGGATGGCCTTCATCCAACCGCGAGGCGGCGAGATGATTTTGAGTTCTCGCACGGGCGCGAGACGTCTTTCCAACTGTTTTCGCGCGAGCGCGGCTTGCTTTCTGTTCATATATTTATGTCCATAAAGAAGAAAATTATCACAAATAAATGATCATGGTCAGCTTAATAGAACATATAAAGATAATCAATATTCCCATTCTTGATCATATATCCATGAGCAGTGGCCGCAATTTCAACGTGACTCTCTGGTCGCAGTGAACGCTTGCCGGCTTTCCAACCCGACATCAACAGCTGCATGGCGCCTTTTACCGCTGATTATTTCTACGCTACGAGCTCCACCGCCGGCTCGCGGACCGCATCTCGACCTTGCAATGGGATTGGAGGGTCTACACGTCATGCGCGTTTTTCTGATAACGGGCCTGTTGCGTTTCCGATGAAGCGACATTTCCGCCTGCTGACGGCAGCAAACTTTTGAGAGCTGCTTGATTGTGCGGAACCGTTTGGTTCAGATGCTCGACCACCAGTTTCGAGCCGCCGGAACCGCCACCTTCTTAGAACGCGTCGCGAACTCTTCGCGCAGGGATGGTCAGTATGGTCCAATATCAAGACTGGTGCGACTACAACGACGGGGCTCTTGGAAAAGACTACCTCCGGGTCATGACTGCGCACGGGGCCGATGTTGCGCCGTCCAAATGACAGCAAAAGCCCTGCCCGCTCACTACGTCGCCGAGGAACGGATCGCCAGACCGCTTGCAAGGATGGGTAAGAGCAGCGTGGCCAAGATAATCACCGATCTACTGCCGAAGATGCCGCAGATCCGCTCCGGCGACCTTGGTGCGACCGAAGGGATCAATGCCTATAGCGGCTACAAAGCGCCCATGTCGTTTTGCATTTAACCGCAAGACTCCGACAGCAATAGTTTCAACAAGATAGCCTGGCACTAAATTTAAGAGTTGGCAGTTAATTGAGATTGCCCCTTTGGAGACCGGTAACTTCTCGAGGGTCCGGCGGCGCAAAGGGGGTGGCTTGGGTTTGAATATCGAAGGCACGTTCGGGTCTGGCTGTCGGAATGGTGCCCTGAAGCGATCGCGAAGTCCGCCGTTCAACGCGGTCGTCCGGACCTGCGTGAGCATGTGAGCGCCGTGGAGCGACCATCGCGTCTGCTGCTTCTTGACCATCCGCTTTCCAACAAGCGAATTACCGCCGACATGGAATCGCCGAAACAGCGGAACAAGCTTTTGAGACTGCCAATCAAATTGCACGACTGTTCGACGGCGACCGCGAACGCATCGTAAGGGAGTCTGAGCGTACGGGGTCAGTCCTCCAGATCCACGAAGCCATGCGCACCAGCCCTTATCTGACCGCCCCCACGGCGATGAAACGGAGCGGACTAACCATGCCCACCGTCAACGCAGCTCTAGACCAACTCCAGAAACTTGGGATCGTCGAAGAAGCAACAGGTCGACGGCGTGGCCGAGTCTTCGTCTATCGCGCGTACATGGAAATACTGAGCGAGGGAGCAAGCGGCTAAAGCGTTCCTGTCGATACATTATGCGACCTTGGACGCACAGAAGGAACATTCCATAGCAAAGCGTCCGCCTTGCGTCACATGGAGTCATTGAGATCGCGGACAGCGTTTTTTGGTGGTTCAACCCTGTCGCGCTCTCGCGCGAGCGCGCCCTTGAATTCTATAGTTGTGAAAGCGAGATGCGTCCCGCCGATGTTGGTCAGATCGTGAACCATCGTCTCGTCGGCAGCAAAGGCGAAGACCTTGCAGTCGCCGGCGTTGTAGTCGGTAACGACAGCCTTCCCATCTGAATATGTGGAGCGGGACCGTCCTGACGTCAGCGCAATCCAGCAGTAATCCAGCTGATGTCGGTGGAAACCGAGACGTTCACCGGGGGCGAGGCAGATGTGCCAGACACGCACGAAGTCAGTTTCGGACATGAGAACCTGTCCGACCCGCTCGTCCGCATTCGCAATCTCATCGCGAAAAGCCTTCGACATTCCAACGCTGCTCTCAATCATCGGTATCATCCCGGTTTCTCCGTCACGTGGTGGGTATGACCCCACCATCGATATTGATCACGTCGCCACTAATGAACTCGGAGAGGTCCGAGGCCAGGTAAAGAACCGCCATGGCCACGTCCCGGGCGGTGCCAAGCCGCCCCGCGGGCAGTCTTGATTCAGCAAGGAACGCGTCCACCGCGCCGTCGATCGTGGTACCGTAGCGCTCCGCAAGCGCGTGAAGGAACCCGCCCGGACGGTCCCACAGCTCAGTTCGTATGTGGGCGGGCGCAACCACATTCGAGCGAATGCCCTTGGACGTGAACTCACGTGCAAGCGCTTTGGACAGAAGCGCGATTGCCGCTTTGGAGGTGCTGTAGTCTGGCAACAGCGGATGCGGCATGCGCCCGGCCTCCGAACCACAATGGATAAGCACACCCCTCTTCTGCGCGAGCATGGTGGGAATTACAGCTCGCGCCATACGGACATAGCCCATGAGATTGACATTGAGCGTCTGCGCCCAATCCTCGTCCGAAACGTCGAGAAAACCGCCGCGCGTTGGACAGATGCCAGCATTATTGAAGAGCACGTCGATGCGGCCGAAGGCTTTGAGCGCCGTGTCCGCAGCAGCTTCCCCTGCGCCTTTCTCCCCAAGATCGACCTCGTATGTCCGCCAGCGGGCATGTGCGGCTAGGTCTCTCACCGGCGCCATGTCACGGCTGACCCCCAGCACGCGGGCGCCTTCGGCAAGAAGCGCCTTGGCCGTTTCCAGCCCGATGCCGGAGCTTGCGCCGGTGACGATGACGACCTTGTCTTTCAGGTTCAGATTCATGGCTGCAGTCTCCTCCACATACTTCTCGACGGCCGCAACAAGGATGCCACGGCAATCGAGGAGCGCGTCAAGGTTTCTTCAGCATCCTCCCTCGACCGGTTGGTCAAAGAAGCTTCAGCTTCGTCGTGCGGGAGACCACCGACACGGCGATGACGATGATGATGCCCTTGACGATGCTTTGCACGTAAGTGTCCATGCCCACCAGATTGAGACCGTTGTTCATGATGCCGATCAGCAGCGCCCCGAAGAACGTGCCCATCACGGTCGCCGTGCCGGGGCGAAGCATCGTCATGCCGATGAACACGGCAGCAAGGCCATCCAGAAGATAGGTTTCACCGCCATTCGGCTGACCCGAACCAAGCCGGGCCGAGAGTATGATCCCGGAGATCGCGGCAAAGAGCGAGCTCAGTGCAAGGCCATAGACCCGATAGGAGCGCACCTTGATGCCCGAAAGTTCGGCGGCGCGGGCATTGCCGCCGACGGCATAAAGGTAGCGACCAAAGGTCGTGCGCTCCATGACGAACCACGAACTGCCAACAATGACCAACATGATCAGCGCCGGATAGGGCAGTATGCCTAAGACCTTGCCCTGGCCGACCGCCAGATAGTCGGCGGGAATGCCGCCATAGATCGCTCGCCCGCCGGAAATCATGAAGTTGATGCCCCACAGAATGGAGCCGGCCGCGAGTGTCGCGATCAGCGACGGAACTCCGACGCCGACGACGAGCGCGGAATTGATGAGGCCGACGCCAAGACCCGCGACGAGCGCGCCGACGATCGACAAGGGGATCGGCACGCCCGCCACCATCAAGAGGGGGGCGAGCAGACCGGCGAGTCCAACGACATAACCGACGGAAAGATCCATCTCCTTGGCGGCAAACCCAAAGGTCAGACCGACCGCGACGATGGTCAACATCGAGATCTGCTGGAGGATGTTGACGAGGTTGGTGCCGTTGAAGAACCGATCCGTGCCGACCGCGAAAGCCAGGAAAAGGATGATCAGAACGGCAAGCGTGCTGTACTTCTGGATGAGTGTGCCAATGCGCATCGGGCGGGACGCTTTCTCCGGAGCAATAGTCGTTGTCATGGTCATTGGGTTACCCCCGCAATTGCATTGATGAAGACGGCCTCGCTGAAATCGCGACGGGCAATCTGGTCGGCGTCCCGGCCATTCCTGAACGCCACGACCCGGTCAGCCACATGGGCGATCTCGAGGAGATCGCTCGATGCAACGATGACAGCCGCGCCACGTTCGGCGAGCGAGACGATGAGCTCGTGGATCTCGCGCTTTGCGCCGACATCCACGCCTTCGGTTGGCTCGAGAAAGACGAAGAGCTTGTACCTGCCCTCGGAAGCGAATTGCCATTTGGCGACGGAGACCTTCTGCTTGTTGCCGCCACTCAGTTCGACGATCTTCGTCTCCGCACTCGATGTCTTGATGTTCAGCCGCTTGATCAGACGCTGTGTCTCGGCACGCTCGCGGCCGGTCTGAACAATTCCGAAAGGCTTGAGGCTCGTTTCCTGGATCCCGGCCATCGACATGTTCTCGCGCACGGTCCAGTCGCCGATCATGGCATTGATCATCCGGTGATCCGGGATAAGTGCTGCGCCACAGCGTTTCATGTCGCGCACGCTGGCCCGCACGACGTCCTTGCTCTTGAACCGGTATCGACCGGCCGTCGCCAGGCGCGGCTCAAACAGCGACTGGGCGAACTCGAAATGCCCCGAACCGGTCAGGCCGATCAGACCGACAATCTCGCCGCTGCGAACCTTAAGGCCGTCCATATGGAAACGCTCGCCTTGCCAGCCCTCGATATCGACGACGATCTCCGCGTCGGCAGCAAGCGTGCGCTCCGTCAAGGCACCATCAGGCAGACGATGTTGGTTGCCGGCCTGCCCACGATTGAGCATGAGGTCGATCAGTTGACGCTCGGTGACTTCGTGCCCGGCATTGGAAAGGTGGCTCACCTTGCGGCCATCCTGCAGCACGGTGATCTCATCGCAAAGATCGATCACTTCCTGCAGGAAGTGACTGATGAGGACGACCGCCATCCCGGCATCGGACAATTGGCGGATCAGCGTCCAGAGGCTCTGCTTTTCCTTAGCCGGCAGCGTCGCCGTGGGCTCGTCGAGGATCAGAACCTTGGGCCGCGAGTGCAGGGCGCGAAGGATTTCGATGACCTTCTGATCGGCATAGGGAAGCTCGTCAACCTTGCGGTTGAGCGCGATTGCCGTATCCGGAAACCACTGTTTCGCGAGCTCTTCCGCCTGCCGCTGAACCTCGCGCCGGTTGATGAAGAACCGGCTTTTGACCGGCTCGAAGCCGAGACAGATGTTCTCGGCGCCGGTCAGATGCGGCACCAGGCTGCCTTCCTGCGATACGAGCGAAACGCCGTTTGCCACAGCCGCCGCCGGGTTTTCGAATGCGACCGGTTGGCCCGCCATGCTGAGCGTGCCGGCCGTCGGCTGGACGGCACCGCTCAAAATGCTGACAAGCGTCGTCTTGCCGGCTCCGTTCTCGCCGACAATGCCGTGCACACGGCCCTCGACGATCTCGATGGATACGCCATCGAGTGCGAGCGTGCCCGGCCATTGCTTGGTGATGTTCTCAAGAACAATCGACATGTTGCACCTCCGAAATGGACGGGCGGCAGCACCGCCCGCCCGACGGTTCACTTGCAGTTGTCCTTGGTGAAGAGCGTGGCACCGTAATAGACGATGTCCTTGCCGTTCGTGACTTCCTTTGGATGATCACCGTCCAGCATGACCCGCTTGGCATAGGTCGCAAGGTTCACGCCCCACTCCTCGAACTGCTGCCGCCCGGTCGCAACGAACATCGAGTTCGGCTCGCAGATCGCCTTGATCGCTTCCGGGTGCCCGTCCATGCCAGAGACCGGAACGTTCAGCCCAGCGCCTTGGAGAGCCGTGATTGCCGCTTGCGCCGGCTCGTCCCAAGGTGTCCAGACGGCAGTGATCTCTTCGCCGTAGCGTGTGGCGAAGTCCTGCACGGCGTTCAACGTTTCCTGATAGAAGTTGGCGACGTCGAAGTTGTATTCGCCGATGACCTTGATGTCGGGATATTCCTTCAGGATCGCCCGCAAGGTGTCGGTGCGCTCGCGCACCGGCTTGATCTTGTCGGTGGTGATAATGATGAGGTTGCCCTTGCCCTTCATCTGGCTGATCAGGCTCAGCGACACCTCAGCAGACATCTGCCAATTGTTGGTGGTGATGTCAGCGGTCGAGCCGGGGATCCAGCCGGAGTCGACCGTGTAGACTGGAATGTGGGCTGATTCTGCGCCCTTGAGGGCGTTGCTGGAGGCGCGCAGATCCGCATAGGTCACGTAAATGACGTCGACACCGCGGTTAACCGCATCCTCGATGTTGTTGGCGACCTTCTCGGCAGAACCGGCAGAGTCGAGATAGGTCACCTCCCAATCATCGATGTTGTTTTCGGTCAGGTACTTCTTGAAGCCGTCCTGGGTGCGCTGTTCGGCCTGGAAAGCGGCGTTACCCTGGATCCAGCCGATCTTGACGGGCTTGGCGAGCGCCGGTGACGCGGCCAATAAGGCGATGATCGCGGCGCTGGTAAATTTCAGAACTGTCGACATGATTTCTCCTCCCACTCTGTCGTCAGATTGATAGAAAACCGCCGTCGATGTTGAGATCGACACCGGTGCAGTAACTCGCCGCCTCGCTTGCGAGGAACACCGCCGGCCCGCCCACTTCGTGTGGCTGCCCCATGCGTTTCATCGGTGTCATCTCGGCGAACTTGCGGACGTTCTCGGCCACTTCCGGCCGGCTGTTCATGGGCGTGGCCATGAAGCCTGGGCTGAGGCAGTTGACGCGCACACCCCGCCCGGCCCATTCGGCGGCAAGGCTCTTCGTCAGGCGGATCACCGCCGCCTTCGTCGCATCGTAGTGCACCTGCTCAAGACCGGGGATGGCGGTCGAGCCACAGATCGACGCCATGTTGAGAATGGAGCCGCGGCCACGCTCCAGCATGCGGCGGCCCTCGACCTGGCAGGACCAGAAGAGCCCGTTGAGGTTGACGTCCATCATCCGCAGGAACTGCGACTGCGGCATAGTCTCGGCCGCACTGACATTGGCGATGCCGGCGCTATTGGCGGCGATATCGATCTCGCCGAGCTCGCGCTCGGCTCGATCGAATGCGGCCTCGATCGAACTGCGATCGGTGACGTCGCCCTCGAGGGCCAGCACTCTGTTGCCGGTCGCGGAGATGGCTGCCAGCGTCTCCTCCTGGCCGACTGCACGCGGCAAGTCGAAGCAGGCGACATGGGCACCCGCTTCGGCAAGCGCGATTGCGATTGCCTGCCCGAGTCCACTTGCTGCGCCCGTGACGAACGCACGCTTGCCGCCAAGATCAAATCTGTTCACCTGCACCTCCCGAAACCTGCTGATTTTATTGATAAACCGATTGGTGCTTGCGATTGAGGACGTTGCCCTGAATTCACTCTTCAGCCCCGCTGAAGAAGGCTCAGAGAATGGCCCTGATGGTGCCGCCCTCCGCACGCATCGCCATGCCGTTGAGGTGCGAGCTTGCCGCCAGATGCACGACGCTGCGCGCCACCTCGTCTGGCTCGATCATTCGCCTGATGAGCGAGGTCGGCTCGGTTTCGTCGAAGTAGTCGGAGACGACCGTGTCGCGGGTCGTACCCTTCTCGTCGGCGATTTCCTGGTGGTATCGGCGCACCGCTTCGGTGTTCGTCGGACCCGGCAGGATGGTGTTGACCCTGACCCGGGTGCCTTTCGTCAGTTCGGCAAGCGCGCGCGACAGACCGAGCAGGCAGGTCTTCATGGCGCCGTAATGCGCCATCCATGGCTGCGGCTTGACGGCGCTTTCGCTGCTGATGAAGACAACGCTGCCTTCGCCTCGCGCCAGCATGTCCTTCAGCACCAGCCGCGACATGCGCACACCAGTCATGACGTTCACGTCGAAATAGCGAAACCAGTGTTCATCCGTCGTCTCGAAGAAATCGCGCACTTCGAAGATACCGATGTTGTTGATAAGGATATCGACGGGGCGGTGGGACGAAGCGAATGCATGGAGCCGCTCGGCTTCACCCGCAGCGGTCAGATCGCCTGCGATCCCCCGGCATCGTTGACCGAGAGCGGAAACCGCCTCCTCGACCTCCGCGGCACTGATGCCGCTTACCGTGACATCCGCTCCCTCGGCGAGAAAGACGGAGGCGATGGCGCGCCCGATGCCCGTGGCACCACCCGTTATCAACACGTGCTTGCCGGTAAGACCATAATCCATTCTAAAAAACTCCATGCGTCGTCGTTCGGTGGTCAGCAAGGGCGCACCGTTGGAAACAAGGGCGATGAGAAAGCGATCAGGCGGCGCCGCGCAGCCTTGGGTACTCGGTCCTGCAGAGCTCCGCGCTTCGGCTCAGGCGCTTCACGCGCTGCAGGAGAAAATCGATGAACTCGGCCGTCCGCAAAGGCAGGCGGTGTCTCGGTTCAGACAGAAGATGAATGATCTCCGGGTCGCAGTCGAAGTCCCTGAGGACCGCAACCAGCGTTCCCTCTTCCAGTTCGCGCGCAACATCCCAGGACGACACGCGAATGAGGCCTTGTCCGGCCTTGGCAAGGTCGATCAGCGCCTGCCTGTCGGAAACAATGCGGTTGCCGCTGACGCGAACGAGCGTCGGTTCGCCATCGACGGCGAAACCCCATTTGTCGGCAACCATCTTGCCGTCGAGATAGACGAGACAGTTATGGGCAGCGAGATCGGACGGGACATCCGGTGCCCCCACCCGCGCCAGATAGTCGGGAGCCGCACAAATGACCATCGGGTTTTCGCCAAGCTTGCGCGTGGTGAGCGCGCTGTCAGGCACGGCGCCAAAGCGAATGACGATGTCGCAATCGTCGTCGACCAGATTGACGTCCTCGTCACCAAGGATGAGGCGGAAACCGATCTCCGGGTGAGCGGCGCCGAACTCGCTGGTCAAGGGGATCAGGTACTTCCGCCCGAATTCAGTGGGTGCTGCGATCGTCACCGTTCCGTTCGGGTTCTTCTTGCGCGCGCGCATCGTCTTGTCGAGCCGCTCGAAATCCTCAAGGATCGTCTGCGAGGTTTCGAAGAGATAGCGCCCTTCCTCCGTCAGGCAAAGCGAGCGTGTGGTCCGCTTCAACAACGCGACCCCGAAGTGACATTCGAGCGCCTTCAGCCGTCCGCTCATCGTTGCCGGCGACAGGCCGAGCTTCGAGGCTGCTAGAGAAAAGCTGTTCGATTTGACGATTTCCGAGAAAACGCGGAGGTCTTGGATGCTGTTCATCGGCTGACCTCCAACTCGGGCAGGAACTGTCCGAGATCGCTCATGCTCGCGGCAAGGCCGGTGACAAACACTTCGACGCGCGCGCGGATAATCGGATCGAGATCATCCGGGATATTGTTGCGGTAAACGTATTTCCGCACGCCCATGTAGAAGAAACTGGAGTGAAAACCCCAGACGATTTCAAGCACCAGTTCGTCCGCCTTCGGACCTGTCGGAACCTCGACACCCACTTCAGCCGCGATTTCGGCGAAGATCAGCGGAAAGGTCGTCTCATGCAGCAAACCGAGATATTTCTGGGTGATCTGCGGGTCTTCCAGCGCCGACGCGATGAAGATCCGGATCCAGCGCTCATCGAGGATCGCAGCCGTGTAGGCCCTAAGGTAACGGACGAGGCGTTCGCGGATCGACAGCGAACGATCGGCGAGCAGATCGTTCCAGCCCGCATCCCAACGCTTCAGGTAGACTTCGTCATAGATCTTCTGGAGCAGGTCGTCGCGGTTCTTGAAGTACCTGTAGAGCAGCGGCTGAGAAACGCCGAGCGCATCGGCCAGTTCGCGCGTTGTGAACCGCAGTCCTCGCTGGGCGACGAAATCGATCGCAAATTCGAGGATCTGCTGCTCCCGATCGGCCGCGTCGAGGTATTTTCGTGCTGCTTTTGCCATAGCCGATCGTTCTGACACCTTAGCGACGTCAGCCCTCATGCTTTGAAAATCAGACTTGGCTCCGACCCTAACGGCGGTCGGGAACCTCCCATGCTCTCTCCCTGAGCTAACACAAGAGGTAACACCATCGCCAAAACTGATCAAGTGATAATTTATCAACTGATCACTTCTCGTCAGATCGCGCGCGCCAGGAAATCCAAGAACCTGCGAATTCTCTGCGGCACATGCGTCTGGGCCGAATAGATCGCCGATATGGGTTCAGTCTCCCCTGCATCCCAAGGACCGAGCAGCTGAACGAGGCGTCCTTCGGCAAGATCGCGACTGATATGAAATGCAGAAAGCCGGGCGATACCGGCCCCCTGCAGCGCGAAGTGGCGCATGGATTCGCCGTTGTTGACGACCAGCCTGCCGGCCACGTCGACATGAACCGACGCACCGTCTACCGGGTCCTTGAACTGCCAGGTGTTGAGATGCGGACGGCCGCCAAAGGTAAGACACGCGTGCTTGCGCAGGTCCTCCGGTCTGGCCGGCTCGCCGTGCCGGGCGAGATAATCCGGCGCGGCGACGACGTGCCTTGGTGAACTCAGCAACCGACGGGAACGTAACGAAGAATCGCGCAGAACGCCCGTTCGGATCGCGATATCGGTCTTCTCCGCAATCAGGTCGATCGGTTCGTCGCTGAATTCGAGATCGATCCGCATGCCCAGGTTTTCGTCGAGAAACCGCACGACGAGAGGTGACAACACGTGCGTGCCGAACGGCAGGTTGGTGCTGACTTTCAAAAGCCCACCGACGGCCTCTGCCTTGCGTGCGATCTTTGCTTCGGCCTCGGCAATTTCCTGAACGATGGCCCGGGACGTCTTGTAGAAATCGTTTCCTTCGGTGGTCAGTCGGAAACTGCGGGTCGAGCGCACCACGAGCTGTACGCCGAGGCGTTTTTCAAGACGCGTGACCAGCTTGCTGATGGCCGAAGGCGACATCGAGAAGACCCGGGCCGCCGCCGAAAAGCTGCCGGCTTCGACGATCGTCACGAAGACTTCCATCTCGAGTGCCCGGTTTTGCATTCCAATCGCCTTCGTGAACTTAATTCACTTCAGTTATTCCTCAAGCCGGCCTACCTGACCAGAGGGTAAACCGTCATCCTCTCCACCACATGTCACAAAGGGAGGAATCCATGTATCAAAAACGCGCATTGATCGTCGGTGCGACGGGTATCGTCGGGCTGAACGTCGCCGAGCATCTGAGAGATCTCGGCGGCTGGGAAATCCATGGCGCTTCACGGCGGCCGCCGCTCGGGTCGTCCTACATCAAGCCGCACGCGGTTGACCTTTTGAAGCGGGACGAGGCGATCGCGGCCCTCTCCCACCTGGCCCCTACACACATCTTCTATTGCTCATGGACGCTCGGATCGAACGAGGACGAGAACATTCGCCTCAACGGCAATATGCTGAAGAATGTGCTCGATGCCTTCAAGGACAAGGGCTGCGTCCAGCATGTCGGCATTGTCACCGGCACAAAGCACTATCTCGGGCCCTTCGAGGACTACGGCAAGGTCCAGCCAGTCACGCCCTTCCGTGAAACAGCGCCGCGCCTGCCGAAGAAGAATTTTTATTACGAGCTCGAAGACATCGTCATGGCCTATGCCGCCGAGTACGATTTCGGCTGGTCTGTGCACCGCTCTCATACGATCATCGGCTACGCGGTCGGCAACCTGATGAACATCGGCGCGACGCTGGCTACACACGCCTCGATCTGCAAAGCCACGGGCCGTCCCTTCCGCTTCCCCGGAAGCCCGACGGCCTATCGTGGCCTCAACGATATCACCGACGCGCGCATCCTCGCCAAGCAGATCGTCTGGGCCGGCACGGAACCGAACGCCCGTAATGAAGCCTTCAACGCGGTCAACGGCGATGTCTTCCGCTGGGAGCAGCTCTGGAAGACGATCGCCGACTATTTCGACATTCCCGTGGCGGAGTATCCCGGCCAGTACAATTCGCTTGCCGAGCAGATGAAGGACCTCGGCAATGACTGGGACCGGCTCGTCACCCAGCATGCCCTGCAGCCGAACAAGCTCGATCGCCTTGCCTCTGCCTGGCACACCGATCTCGACCTCGGGCGACCGATGGAATGCGTGCATTCCATGGCCAAGGCGAGAGCGCTCGGCTTTATGGAAACGCAGGACACGGAACGCTCCTTCATCGACGTGTTCGACCGCCTGCGCGCCGAACGCATCATTCCCTAGTCGACCAAACCAATTCGAACGAAACCGCGGCGCGCCAATGGCGCGCCGTTTTCTTTTCTGGTTCGCGAAAATTCGGAACGCGTCCCGTGACGCAAAGAAGCCGCGCTCCTTGCGGGGGCGCGGCTTCTGACGTTTCTCAGTCTCTCCGCCTTTTCAGGCGATGAGCGGCCTTGAACCCAGTCTACGGGCAAGTCGATCGAGCGTCTTGATGCTTGCATTGACCTGTTCGCAGCGGACCTCCGCAACGCCGTCCACTTCCATGAGATAGGTGCGGATCGGCCCGACATAGGTCATCGCCATGTTGGGGCAGGCCTTGCAGGCGCCAACGAGCTTGATGCTCACGACGCCGTCCGAGCTGATATCGGCGATCTCGATATCGCCGCCATGGCCAAGGATCAGGGGGCGGATGCGCGCAAAAGCAGCTTCGAGCGCATCCGTCGATATGGCAGAGCGGGCCGTCATCAGACCAGCCCCAGTTCGATCTTCTTGGCCTCGATGTCGATGCCCATGCCGCGGGCAAAGGCCTTGCCGAGGATATTTTCCTTCATCTCCCGGGTGATCTCCGGATAGCCGTAGCGCTCCTGCAGCTCCTCCGGCATTTCGAGATTGGCGAGCATATCGATGTAGGTCTGGACATGCGGCCAGATGAAGGCCTCGGAGCCGTAGCAGATGCGGTCGGAGCCGACATAGAGCAAGGCTTCGCCGAGGCGTGCCAGCATCTTCCAGGGCTGGAGGTAGTACTGGTTAAACCAGAGCGGCAGGATCAGGTAGATGTTGTCAAAACGGCTGGCGATCGAGATCGTCTCGTCGACATAGGGATCACCGAGGTGATGTATCCCGAAGTTCAGCTCGGGGAAGTCCGCGGCGGCATACTGGATGTCGTTGGGTTTGAAGGCCTCGACCGGGCCGAGTTCCAGCGGAAAACCCTTGTGGAACTGCACCATCTTGATGCCAAGCTCGATCGCCTTCTCCCAGAGCGGATAGGCGATGTCGCGATCGTCGGCGCGCCATGAACAGCCACGGCGCTGGTACTGATAGAACTTCATGCTAACGGCGCCGAGTTCCCTGACCTGGCGCTCCATCTCTTCGAGCGCAAAATCAAGCCCGTGATAGGCCGGGTCAACACCACCGGTGAGTACCACGCGTTTCGGGTTCGACTTGGCGAAGGCATCGCTGAGTTCGACCGGACCAAGCCCGGCCCGCCAGTGCGAGAACAGCGGCACGGAGCAGGCGCTTGCCATATCGGTGTCGGAGTTCTCGAAGAGCATCTTGTTGCCCCATTCAAGATCGGGGTTGGAGAAGGTTTCCGTTTCCGGCGGCGGCCCTCGGCGACCCGTCAAATTGATGAACCCGGCGATCTGCGAGCGCAGCAGTTTCACACGTCTGCCGTCGCTTCCCGGCTTGATCTGGTTGTCGCCGAAGTCCTGGGTATGGACCGCCGCGTCGAAAACAAACATCCCGTCTTTCATTGTTTACCTCCTTGAGAAAACCGCCGCCTTCACTTGCGTCCCTCACTAGGTAACATGAGCCAACCCGTTCATTTCTTTGGAATAGTTGAAGATTGTTTTCAGCTATTCGTGCGGGCGGCCGCGCGTTTCTAAAGCTAAAACAGACCTCGTGATCAAGCATTCCGTGGGGCGACCCACCTTGAGGACGAGGACAGCACGTGACCCAACCAGGCAGGATCGAAATAACCGGGGGCCGAAACAGCCTCAGACCGACTGACGAGGAAATCGCGTTCCTCAAGGACCGCGCGAAGTTCTGTCGCCTCGAGACAATCAGGCTGATCGAGATCGCGAAAGTCGGCCATTATACCTCGGTCTTTTCCGCAGCCGAGCTGTTCTCGGCTCTCTATTACGACGCGATGGACCTCAGACGTGGCGAACCGAAATGGGAGGATCGCGACCGTTTCATGATGGGCAAGGGGCACGCGGCCGTCGGGCTCTTTCCGCTTCTCGCCGACCTCGACTTCATCGATCGTGACGTGCTCGACGGCTATACCCGCCTCGGCAATCCGCTGGGCGATCATCCTGATATGACGAAGGTGCCCGGCATTGATTTCAGCTCGGGCTCGATCGGCCACGCCCTTTCGGCTGGTTGCGGCATGGCGCTTGCCGGCCGGATGCTGGGCAAGGACTTCTACACCTACGTGATGATCGGCGATGGGGAGTTACAGGAAGGTCAGGTCTGGGAGGCTGCCCTCTTCGGCGCGCACAACGGGCTTGGAAAACTGATCGGCATCATCGATCGCAACGGTTACCAGCTTGACGGATCGGTCGACGACATCATCGGCGTCGAGCCGATTGTCGAGAAATGGCAGGCCTTCGGCTGGGAAACCCATGTCGTTGACGGCCACGATGTGGCGGCAGTCGCAACCTTGCTTCGCACGCTCAAGGCCGATCGCGAGCGGACACGCCCTGTGATGATTATTGCGGAGACGGTCAAGGGCAAGGGCGTCTCCTACATGGAAACCGAACCAGGCTGGCACCTCGGCTATCTCGACCCTTCGGATGCTGCGCGCGCAATTGCCGAAATCGAAGCGATGGAGATCTGAGATGAACAAGCCGCTTTCCGACAAGTCCTGGCAATACCGCCAGCTCAATGCCGTGACACCCGGCCTCGATGCACTCTCGGACGCTCTTATCGAACTCGTCGCTGCGGGCGAGCCGATCGTCGCGGGCACCGCCGACCTGCAATATTCGAACGGCCTTGCGAAGTTCCACGCGCTCCATCCCGATCGCTTCGTCCAGTTCGGGATCTCGGAGCAGAACATGGTGTCGGCCGCAGCAGGCATGGCCGCTGTCGGCATGAAACCTTATGTCGCAACCTTCGCATCTTTCCTCGCACTGCTCTGCTGCGAGCAGATCCGCATGGACGTCGCCTATTCCAAACTGCCGGTTCGGCTGATCGGCCACCACGCCGGCATTTCGCTCGGCTTTTACGGCACCTCGCATCATGCGACTGAAGACCTCGCCATCATGCGCTCGATCGCCAACCTCACGGTCATCGCGCCGGCCGATGGCAATCAGCTGAAGGAAGTGATCAAGGCTGCGAACGACTATCCTCATCCGATCTATATCCGTATCCAGCGAGGACGCGATCCCGAGGTCTATGCGCAGCGCCAGCCGTTCACCATCGGCAAGGCGATTTCGCACTATTCGGGAACGGACCTCATGATCATTGCCACAGGCTCCACGGTTCACCCCGCCCTCGAAGCGACCCGCGCGCTGCGGGCCGCAGGCGCAAGCGTCGGCTTCCTCGACATGGCGACGGTGAAACCGATCGACCGTGACGCCATCCTAGACGCCGCTGGTCAAAGCCCGCGAATCCTAACGGTGGAAGAGCACAATGTGCTCGGAGGACTGGGCGGTGCGGTCGCCGAGGTGCTGGCAAGCGAGGGCCTGCCGGTCAAGTTGACCCGGCATGGTATCTACGACGAGTACAGCCTGATTGCGCCGCCGACCCATCTCTATGCGCACTACGAACTCGACGCGAAAGGCATTGAGGCGCGCGCCACGAGGCTGCTCGAAGGCCGCGCGTAAAAAGCCGCAGCGCGCGTGACGTTTGGCTCTAAAGACCACTCTACTTGAAAGACCGCGGGGCTCGAGCTCCGCGGTCTTTTCCTTGTCTCTTATCAGCCAACGCCGCCGAGGCAGACATATTTGATCTCGGTGAACTCCTCGATGCCGTAGCGCGAGCCCTCGCGGCCAAGGCCGGAAAGCTTGACGCCGCCGAACGGCGCTTCCGCCGTTGAGATCAGCCCGGTGTTGACGCCGACCATGCCGTATTCCAGCGCTTCGGCGACCCGGAACACCCGCGCCAGGTCCTTGGCGTAGAAGTAGGACGCGAGACCGAATTCGGTGTCGTTTGCCTGCTCGACGACATCCGCCTCGTCGGTGAAGCGGAAGAGCGGCGCCACCGGCCCGAAGGTTTCCTCACGCGCAACCGCCATCGCCTGGGTGACGTCGGCCAGAACCGTCGCTTCATAGAAGGTGCCGCCGAGCGTGTGGCGCTTGCCGCCCTGGATCACCCGCGCACCCTTGGACGTCGCATCGGCGATATGCTCCTCGACCTTTTCCAGCGCCGCCTTGTCGATCAGCGGGCCAAGGCCGAATTCGGTGTCGTTTGCCTGCTCGACGACATCCGCCTCGTCGGTGAAGCGGAAGAGCGGCGCCACCGGCCCGAAGGTTTCCTCACGCGCAACCGCCATCGCCTGGGTGACGTCGGCCAGAACCGTCGCCTCATAGAAGGTGCCGCCGAGCGTGTGACGCTTGCCGCCCTGGATCACCCGCGCACCCTTGGACGTCGCATCGGCGATATGCTCCTCGACCTTTTCCAGCGCCGCCTTGTCGATCAGCGGGCCAAGGATCACGCCTTCGTCGAGACCGTTGCCGATCTTCAGCTTGGCGACCGCCTTGGCGAGCTTGTCGGAGAAGGCATCATAGACCTTGTCCTGAACATAGATGCGGTTGGCGCACACGCAGGTCTGGCCGTTGTTGCGGAACTTGGCGATCAGCGCGCCTTCGACCGCGGCATCGAGATCGGCATCGTCGAAGACGATGAACGGCGCATTGCCGCCGAGTTCCAGCCCGAGCTTCTTGATGGTGGCAGCACTCTGGCGATAGAGCTCGGCGCCCACCTCCGTCGAGCCGGTGAAGGTGAGCTTGCGCACGACCGGGTTCGAGGTCATCTCGGCGCCGATCTCGCGGGCAGAACCGGTGATGACGCTGAAGAGGCCCTTCGGCAGGCCKGCACGCTCGGCCAGAATGGCAATGGCGATCGCCGAGAACGGCGTCTGGGCAGCCGGCTTCAACACCATGGCGCAGCCGGCGGCAAAGGCCGGGCCGGCCTTGCGGGTGATCATCGCATTGGGGAAGTTCCAGGGCGTGATCGCCGCRACGACGCCGATCGGCTGCTTCATGACCAGGATGCGCTTGTCGGGCTGATGGCCGGGGATCAGGTCGCCATAGATGCGGCGCGCCTCTTCGGCAAACCACTCGACGAAGCTTGCACCGTAGACAATCTCGCCGGTCGCTTCGGCCAGCGGCTTGCCCTGCTCCAGCGTCAGGATGCGGCCGAGATCGTCCTTGTTCTCGATCATCAGCTCGAACCACTTGCGCAGCACGCCGGCGCGGTCCTTGGCCGTGCGCGCTGCCCAGGTCTTCCGGGCGACACGCGCGGCCTCGATCGCAGCCCTGGTTTCCTTGGCGCCGAGCTTCGGCACCCGGCCGATGATCTCGCCCGTCGCCGGGTTGTTCACCTCGATCGCGTTTGCCGCGTCCGCCTCGATCCACNCTGGTTTCCTTGGCGCCGAGCTTCGGCACCCGGCCGATGATCTCGCCCGTCGCCGGGTTGTTCACCTCGATCGCGTTTGCCGCGTCCGCCTCGATCCACTCGCCGCCAACGAGGGCCGCCTGGCGAAACAATGATGGGTCTTTAAAGTGTGAGAGCATTGGTCCTCCGACGATCTCCTGGAGCTTCCGAAACACACCTCCGGCAATCCGGGCGGCGCACGGCGCTGCCTTTAGTTTTGAGGATTTCGGCGGCCTTGTTTCATCGAAAATCCTGAAAGCTCTCTTCGGCATTCCGTGCGTGATTTGCGAGCCGGATAGTCAGTAAGATCAACGCAGGTGAGAAATCCGTCGCGCCATGAGGAAAATGGAGGCCGCACACTGAAGCTCGCCAGATCAAAAAATTGGGAGGATGCCAGCAACATGCCGACGACTATACCGGCTCGAAAGAGCGAATACCGGATGACCCTTCTTGAACGAGTGATTGTTTTGCTCGGTCAGGGCAGCATCTGGTACACCTGCTACGCCTATCCGTACGACCGGCGGGAATTTAACCCATCCGTCGATTTCGGGTTCATCTGAAGAGAAAGCTCTCCCGGCGGTCCGGCGGCAAATCTGCACCGTGAACAGGCTGCTGAAGCGACCGACGCTCCAGGGCGGCGCCCCGAAGCGTCGGTTCGGCTACCTTACTCTGTCATTGCACGCCAGCAGATGACGAGGCCGTCTTCGGCATCGACACGTTGGCCGACACGCAGGAAGCCATTTCGCTCCAGAACGCGTTGCGACGCGATGTTTTCGACGCCCGTCTCAGCCGAAATCTGAGCGACCCGTGGATCGCTCCGCGCCCAGGAGAGTATCTGGCTTACGGCCTTTGTAGCAAAGCCCCGCCCTTGACGCGTCGGTGCGATGCCATAACCGATATGAACGTCTCTTTCATGGGGAACTCTGATGACGGAGCAAAGGCCGACGACTTCGCCTTCATTCACGATCCACCAAGCCGCGGGCGCGAACCGTTGCCCAACGTCGTCGGCAAGGCTGCGGAGCATGACCAGCACTTCCGGAGGTGCGATTACAACGTCGGGCGCAAGACAGAGCCCTTCTCGTGCGAAGCCGGCAAGCATCGCATCGAAATCATCTTTCGTTACTTCAGTGATCATTTTCGGCTTTCTGACAAACCCAAAGGTATTCAAAGCCGAACGGGAGCGCTGACTATCCTCTGCTCGAGGACAAGACTGCCATTCCGCTCGCCGCTGCGGCCAGCGATGTCGGAAGCGATACGAAGGCAATCATAGGCATTCTCCTGAGGGTGAAAGCAACGCTATCCAACCGTGACTATAACCACAAGGCGTATACGCCAGTCTTGATATCAGGGCACCGTCCTATAAGTCCATCAGGCGGCATTCTGCGGAGAAATCTCTGGTCTCGCTCCCGGCCCTGTCCACGCAGGCCATGCCGCCCGCCATCCGACCATTACATATTCGGATAGACCGGGCCTTCGCCGCCTTGTGGCGGCACCCAGTTGATGTTCTGGTTCGGGTCCTTGATGTCGCAGGTCTTGCAGTGCACGCAGTTCTGCGCGTTGATGACGAAGACTTGCCTGCCGTCCTTCTCCACCCATTCGTAGACGCCGGCCGGACAGTAGCGCGTCGACGGACCGGCATAGACGTCATGCTCGGAGCGCTTCTGCAGCTCCATATCCGTCCTTCTCCACCCATTCGTAGACGCCGGCCGGACAGTAGCGCGTCGACGGACCGGCATAGACGTCATGCTCGGAGCGCTTCTGCAGCTCCATATCCTTGACCTGGAGATGGACCGGCTGGTCTTCCTCGTGGTTGGTGTTCGACAGGAACACCGAGGACAGCCGGTCGAAGGTCAGAACCCCATCCGGCTTCGGATACTCGATCTTCTGGTGCTGCGCTGCGGGTTCGAGCGACTGCGCGTCGGTCTTTCCGTGCTTCAGCGTGCCGAAGAAGGAGAAGCCGAACAGCTGGTTGGTCNTCGATCTTCTGGTGCTGCGCTGCGGGTTCGAGCGACTGCGCGTCGGTCTTTCCGTGCTTCAGCGTGCCGAAGAAGGAGAAGCCGAACAGCTGGTTGGTCCACATGTCGAGACCGCCGAGCCCAACGCCGATCGCCGTGCCGAACTTCGACCACAGCGGCTTGACGTTCCTCACCCGCTTCAGGTCCTGGCCGATGGCGCTGTCGCGCCAGCCGCGTTCGATCTCGATCGGCTCGTCATTGGCGCGGCCAGAGGCGATCGCTGCCGCCAGCTTCTCGGCCGCGAGAATGCCTGAAAGTACCGCATTGTGGCTGCCCTTGATGCGCGGCACGTTGACGAGACCGGCCGAACAGCCGATCAGCGCGCCGCCGGGGAAGGACAGCTTCGGCACCGACTGGTAACCGCCCTCGGTGATGGCGCGGGCGCCATAGGAAAGCCGCTTGCCGCCCTCGAACGTGCCGCGGATCGCCGGATGCGTCTTGAAGCGCTGGAACTCCTCGAACGGGAACAGATAGGGGTTCTTGTAATTGAGGTGCACGACGAAGCCGACGGCGACCATGTTGTCTTCGAGATGATAGAGGAACGAACCGCCACCGGTCTTCATGCCGAGCGGCCAGCCGAAGGAGTGCTGTACCAGACCCGGGCGATGGTTCTCGGGCTTGACCTGCCAGAGTTCCTTCAGACCAATGCCGAACTTCTGGACGTCGCTGTCCCTGGAGAGATCGAACTTGGCGATCAGCTGCTTGGCGAGCGAACCGCGCACGCCCTCGCCGATCAGGGTGTATTTGCCGAGCAGCGCCATGCCGCGGGCGAAGTTCGGGCCCGGCTCGCCGTTGCGCTCGATACCCATGTCGCCGGTGGCGACACCGATGACCGCACCCTCGTCGTTGTAGAGCACTTCGGTGGCGGCAAAACCCGGATAGATCTCGACGCCGAGTTCCTCCGCCTTTGTCGCCAGCCAGCGACAGACGAGCCCAAGCGATACGATGTAGTTGCCGTGATTGTTCATCAGCGGCGGCATCANCTCGACGCCGAGTTCCTCCGCCTTTGTCGCCAGCCAGCGACAGACGAGCCCAAGCGATACGATGTAGTTGCCGTGATTGTTCATCAGCGGCGGCATCAAAAAGTTCGGCAGGCGGATCGAGCCGGCGGGTCCCAACAACAGGAAGTGGTCGTCCGTCACTTCGGTCTTGAACGGATGGTCGGCCTCGTCGCGCCAGCCCGGCAGCAGCCGGTCGATGCCGATGGGATCGACGACGGCGCCCGACAGGATATGCGCACCGACTTCGGCGCCCTTTTCCAAGACGACGACCGAAAGCTCCGGATTGACCTGCTTCAGCCGGATCGCTGCCGCAAGACCCGCCGGCCCCGCACCCACGATCACAACGTCGAACTCCATGCTCTCGCGTTCGGGCAGATCACTCATCTTGGACATGTTCGCTTCAAAGTGCTTTTTCGAGTTCCGGCAGAGCGTCGAAGAGATCGGCAACCAGGCCGTAGTCGGCGACCTGGAAGATCGGTGCCTCTTCGTCCTTGTTGATGGCGACGATGACCTTCGAGTCCTTCATGCCGGCGAGGTGCTGGATGGCACCGGAGATGCCGCAGGCGATGTAGAGATCGGGCGCGACCACCTTGCCGGTCTGGCCGACCTGCCAGTCGTTCGGCGCGTAACCGGCATCAACCGCAGCGCGTGAAGCGCCGACGGCAGCGCCGAGCTTGTCGGCAACCGGCAGGATCACTTGCCTGAACTTCTCGGAAGAACCGAGCGCACGGCCACCGGAGATGATGATCTTGGCAGACGTCAGCTCCGGGCGGTCGGACGACGACAGGGCGTCGGCGACGAAGGAGGAAACGCCCGGGTTGGCGGCAGCCGAGACGCTCTCGATCGCGGCCGAACCGCCTTCAGGGGCGGAAGCGAAGGAAGCGGTGCGCACGGTGATGACGCGCTTGGCTTCGGTCGTCTGCACCGTCTGGATGGCGTTGCCGGCATAGATCGGACGCTTGNCCTTCAGGGGCGGAAGCGAAGGAAGCGGTGCGCACGGTGATGACGCGCTTGGCTTCGGTCGTCTGCACCGTCTGGATGGCGTTGCCGGCATAGATCGGGCGCTTGAAGGTGTCGGAAGAGACGACCTCGATGATTTCCGAGACCTGGGAAACGTCGAGCAGGGCTGCAACGCGCGGCATGACGTTCTTGCCGACCGAGGTCGCGGCGCTCACGATGGTGTCGTAGCTGCCGGCGAGCGAGACGATCAGGGCAGCGAGCGGCTCTGCCAGGTTGTTGGCAAGCGAAGCGTCGTCGGCAACGAGCACCTTGGCAACGCCCGCAAGCTTGGCGGCCTGCTCGGCTGCAACCTTGGCGCCGGCGCCGGCGACCAGCACATGCACATCGGCTCCAGTCCCACTGGCGATTTTCGAAGCGGCGCTCAGCGCCTTGGCGGTCTGGTCGGAAAGGTGGTTGCTGTCGTGGTCAGCCAGAAGAAGAATGGCCATGATAAAATCTCCCTTCCTT
>NZ_LMEG01000018.1:0-65361 GCF_001426275.1 Ensifer sp. Root423
GCGGCAAGCGTCACACGCTCGGCGGCACCTTCTATGAGGCGACGGTTCTGGCCGACGTCACCCAGGCGATGGCGGTTGCGCGTGAGGAAACCTTCGGGCCGGTGGCGCCGCTCTTCCGCTTCACCGACGAGGCGGATGTCGTCGAGCAGGCAAACGACACCGAATTCGGCCTTGCGTCCTATTTCTACGCCAAGGACCTGGCGCGGGTGTTCCGGGTCGCCGAAGCGCTGGAATACGGCATGGTCGGCGTCAACACCGGGCTGATCTCGACGGCCGAAGCGCCGTTCGGCGGCGTCAAGCTTTCCGGACTTGGCCGCGAGGGCTCGCGCTACGGCATCGAGGAGTTCACCGAGATCAAATATGTCTGCCTCGGCGGCGTTGCGTAAGATACGGTACCCAATCTGAAAAACCGGCCGGAAAGTTCTGGCCGGTTTTTTTCTTTGCCGGTAGAAATCTCGTGATTGCGGGATTGAGGCATCGCTCGTCCCGTCGCATAGCAGGAGGAGACGACCCATGCCGGCACCGAAGAACCCTTTCAAAGCAGCCCTGCGCGAAAACCGCTTCCAGCTTGGGCTCTGGGTGGCGCTAGCCAGCCCCTATGCGGCCGAAGTGGTGTCCGGCAGCGGCTATGACTGGCTGCTCATCGACGGCGAACATGCGCCGAACGATATCCCGCTGCTGTCCGCACAGTTTCGTGCCGTCTCCGCATCGGCGAGCCACCCGATGGTTCGCCTGCCGGTGGGCGATACCGTGCTGATCAAACAGATCCTCGATACCGGCATGCAGACCCTCCTGATCCCGATGGTCGAGAGCCTGGCGCAGGCGCAGCAGTTGGTGCGCGCCACCCGCTATCCGCCCCATGGTATTCGCGGCGTCGGCGCCGCCCTCGGGCGGGCCTCGGAGTTCGGCCGCATCGGCGACTATCTTCAGACCGCCGGCGACGAAATCTGCCTGATCCTGCAGATCGAGAGCCGCGCAGGTCTTGCCGCCATCGACGAGATTGCCGCGCTCGATGGCGTTGACGGCCTGTTCATTGGTCCCTCCGATCTGGCGGCCGACATGGGTTACCTCGGCAAGCCGGGTCATCCGGAGGTGCGCGCGGCGATCGCCGACGCGTTTGAGCGCATCAAGAAGGCCGGCAAGGCGCGGGGCATCATGACGCTCGATCTCGAACAGGCGCGAGACTATCGCGAGATGGGCGCCGATTTCATGGCGATCGGCACGGATGTCACCTCGCTCGTGCGCGCGACGACGGCATTACGCCAGGAGTTTCTCGGCGAGGCGACGTCGGTTCCGAAAAAGCAGGAATCCGGCTACTGATCGCAAATTGCCTGGAGCTCAGGCATGACTACGCCGGGGCTCCAGCGCAGCAAATCGACGATCCGCCGTTCGATCTTTTCGCGATGATGATTGGCGATATCGCCTAGGCGGTGGTTGAGGAACGGGTTTCTGAAGCGTTCCAGCGTCGCGGTCACGTAGTCTGCCGCTTCGCTCTCCAGGCCTTTTGCGGCAAAGGCGGGGATCACTTCGGATTGGTAGATTTTGTCCAAGTGCGCGGCAATGCCGGGGTCGGCCAGGATTTTCCGAACGGTCCCGTTCTGGTCGCGACCTTGCCTAAGCCAGAGCTCGGCGAGCACCGTGTGGCCGAGATTGAGAATGTGAAGCTTCAGCTTCTCGTAAGGCGTCAGGTCATCCACGAGCTTCACGCACGGATGGATGCAAGGGAGCCGCAGGCCGGACTGGTTTTCGATCGCCCAGAGCGCATAAGGTTCGGCAATTGCACCGGCAGGCTCGAGCGGCTCGGAGACGATGCGGTCGACCAGCGTGTTGGCCCAGACGACATCCTTGTCCAGCCAGTCGATAAAGGCGATGTTTCCCATCCGCTCCGCCGCGAGCCGCAGCATCAGCGCCTTCAACACGTCGCCGTTGCGCGACACGAGCTCGCAAGGAAGAATCGTCAGCGGGCGTCGGGCCGCGTCGAAACGCGCCTTCAAGAGCAGGAGCAGCTTACCCGGAAAGGAAAGCGGAATGTCGGTTATTGGGTCGTTGTCGCCGACCTGGTAACCCGTGTCGCCGGTGTTGGAGATCAGGATTTCGGCTTCCTCGGCGATAATCGCCCGGATCTCGCTCCAGTTTTGGGCGGTCGAAAGCGCGCGCGCCACGCTTGTCACTCGCTGCGTCGCGTCGATCGTCTCGCCTTCCTGGATGCCACGGATGATGACGGGAAAGCCTTCCGGCCGGGCAAGGGCTGCAAGGCGCCCAGACCGTTCGCTCGACCCTGTCGTTTGCACGATGGTGATCGGACCGGGCGCTTCCCCCTTCTTCAACGCTTCGCTGATGAAGAGATCGGCATGCGCCTGAAGAAAGCGGCTCGTCCCGAATTGCACGATCGGCGTCGGCATGCATAGGCTCCGATAGCTGGCTATGGAATGGATTGGAGAAGGGTTTCGCGAGCGGACTGAAGGTGTCGCCGGCAGGCCTGTTCCGCCTTGGCCGGGTCGTGCGAACGCAGTGCTTCGATATAGGCGAGGTGTTCTTCGAGCGCGCGGGCGTTGCGCTGGCGGGCATTCGTTTTGTTCCACTGGTAGTGATAGTGGAAGACGATCGCGATGATGTCGTAGAAATCGACGATGAACCGGTTGCTCGATGCCTTGTGTACCAGCAGGTGAAACTGCTCGTCGAGCTCGGAGAACTCCCGGTAGCGATTGTCGATGTCGGCGAGGATGTCCCGGTGCAGAGCCTCGATCTCCCGAAGCTCATCCCACGCCGGATGGTTGTCGGGCAAAGAGACAAAGCGCGCGGCCGAGCGCAGTTCGAACATCTCGCGCACTTCCGTCAGCTCCAGCGCGAATTCGCGGGTGAAACCCTTGAGGATCCAATGGCTGTTCGGCCGCTTCTCGATCAGGCCGAAGCGGCTGAAACGGATCAGGAATTCACGTACGCTGGTCGTGCCGGTTCCAATGTCGCGCGCCAGTTCCAACTCGTTGATCTGCATGCCCGGCTCGGCGCCGCCGGCGAGAATCCGGCGCATGAAGCTGCGCTCGATGATCTCGGCGAGTGAATCCGTCTCTTCCGTCGGAAAATAATCGTCGGGCCGGGGTTGTCTCAGCACGCTCTTTTTGCGCTTGTCCCAGGCTATCAGCTGCAGTTCCTCGAAGCGGCTGAGGATCGCGCGGACCGTCGTCCGGCTGACGCCGAGCATCTGTCCGAGTTCTGGCTCGGAGGGCAGCGAGGATGTGTCCGCCAGCAACTTCAGGCAGCGGTTATAGGCATCCTTGAAGACGGTGTTCTGCTTTGCCATGGGCGACGTCCGGATCGTTCGAAGTTTTCTGCGCTTACGCGGAAGGCTCCTCTATCCCGTCGCTCCGGTTTTGTCTGCGTCTGTCATCCACATCTGTTCCTCCCAAGTCGCTCCGGGGCGTCTCGGCCTGCCGCCGATGTTTTCGCTATAATACCCATTGACGGCTATCTGTCTATTGTAGATAAAAGACAGAACGAAAATCATTTGGGAGAAACCGGGTGTCTGCGCCGTCCACCATCCTGCTCGCACCGGAGGACAATGTCGTCGTGGCGACGCTGGCGATTGCCGCTGGCGACGCCCTGCCGAACAATGTTCATGCAGCAGCGAAAGTCGATGCCGGCCACAAGATCGCGATCCGCCCGATCCGCGCCGGCGAGCCGGTCGTGAAATACGCCCAGGCGATCGGCCGGGCGACCGCCGATATCGCGCCGGGCGACCACGTGCACTCCCACAACCTCGCCTTCGACAAGGATCGCTTGGCGATCAGCCCACAGGGGGTGCCGGAAGCGGCAAGCGATGCCGACAAGGCCCGCACCTTCATGGGCTATCGAAGAGGTGATGGCCGGGCAGCGACGCGCAACTACATCGGTGTCGTCGCCAGCGTGAACTGTTCCACCACGGTCTGTCGCGCCATCGCCGAGGAGGCGAACAGGCGCATTCTCCCGAGATATGAGGGTATCGATGGTTTCGTGCCGATCGTGCACGATCAGGGCTGTGGCATGTCCTCGACCGGCGACGGCATGGCCAATCTGCACCGAACCCTCGCCGGCTACGCCCGCCATGTCAATTTCGGCGGCGTTCTGATGGTCGGCCTCGGCTGCGAGGTCAACCAGTTGACGCTCTATGGCCAGAGCGGCGCCGGCGCGGAGAAACGTCATTTCAACATCCAGGAAGCCGGCGGCTCGCGTCGATCCGTTGAAAAGGCGCTGGGCATTCTCGAGGAAATCGCGGCCGAAGTCGGGAACGAACGCCGTATTGCGATCCCGGTCAGCGAGATCATCGTCGGTTTGCAATGTGGCGGTTCAGATGGGCTTTCGGGCATCACCGCAAATCCGGCGCTGGGTGCTGCGGTCGATATCCTTGCCGCGGCCGGCGGCACGGCGATCCTCTCCGAGACTTCGGAAATCTATGGCGCCGAGCACCTGTTGCGCAGCCGTGCAGTCAACGAAGCAGTGGCGCTGAAACTTGATGGGCTGATTGCCTGGTGGGAGAGCTATGTGGCGATGCATGGCGCCTCGCTCGACAACAATCCTTCGCCGGGCAACAAACGTGGTGGCCTGACCACGATCCTCGAAAAATCGCTCGGCGCCGTCGCCAAGGGCGGCCGCTCGCCGCTGAACGCGGTCTACCGTTATGCCGAACGCGTCACCGAGCACGGGCTCGTCTTCATGGATACACCTGGCTACGACCCGGTATCGGCCACTGGCCAGGTCGCCGGCGGCGCCAATGTCATTGCCTTTACCACCGGTCGCGGCAGCTGTTTCGGCTGTCGGCCCGCGCCGTCGATCAAGCTTACCAGCAACACGGCGCTCTACCGGGCGATGGAAGAGGACATGGATATCGATTGCGGCGTGATCGCTTCGGGGGAGGCGAGCATTGCCGGGCTTGGCCGCGAGATCTTCGACCTGATCATCGAGACCGCTTCGGGCCGCAAGACCAAGAGCGAGCTTTTCGGCTACGGCGATAATGAGTTCGTGCCCTGGCATCTGGGCGCAACGCTCTAATTTGCGTAGGCCTTGGAGGAGGAAACGGGGAAATGCAGACGAGACGGATCGGTCGAACCGACCTATCGGTGACCGAGTTTAGCTTCGGCGCCGCCGGTCTTGGCGGCCTCTACCGCGAATGCACCCGCGAGTCGGCGATGGCGACCCTGGACGCTGCCTGGCAGTCGGGCATGCGCTACTTCGACGTTGCGCCCTTCTACGGCCTCGGCCTTGCCGAGCGCCGCGTCGGCGACTTCCTGCGCGATAAGCCGCGCGACCAGTTCGTGCTCTCCACCAAGGTCGGCCGTCTCCTGCATCCGGTGCCGCAAGACGAGGTGCCGGACTATTCCTATGTGAAGCCGCTCAATTTCGACGTCACCTACGACTACAGCTATGACGGCATCATGCGCTCCATCGAGTTCAGCTACGCCAGGCTCGGGCTCAACCGCATCGATATCCTCTATGTGCATGATATCGGCGTCTATACCCATGGCGCCGCCCGCAATGCGATCTACTTACGGCAGTTGATGGAGGGCGGCCTCAAGGCGTTGGAGGGGCTGAAATCCTCGGGAACGATTGCGGCCTATGGTCTTGGCGTCAACGAAGTGCCGGTCTGTCTCGACGTCCTGCGCCAGGCCGATCTCGACTGCATCCTGCTGGCCGGGCGTTACACCTTGCTCGACCGGTCGGCTGTCGCCGAACTGCTGCCGCTCTGCGAGAAGAAGCAGACTTCGCTCGTCGTCGGCGGGGTCTTCAATTCGGGCATCCTGGCGACGGGACCGGTCGAAGGCGCGCATTTCGACTACATGCCGGCAACGGAAGATATCCGGCAAAAGGTCGGTGCCATGGACGCGGTCGCCCGCGGCATGAACGTGCCGCTTGCCGCACCCGCCATGCAGTTTCCGCTCGCCAGTCCGCAGGTCGCCTCGGTGCTGCTCGGCACCGCCAAGCCGCAGAGCCTGGCGCGCAACATGGCGCTCGTCGAGCACCGGTTTTCCGCCGCCGATTTCGCCGCCTTCGAGCCGTTCACACTGGTCGCACCGGAGCTCGGGGACGAGCCGGTTCGGGTTTAACGGACGGCACTAAAGCGCCGTCTGAAATGCTGTTCCGGCAGCTTGCCAAGCCGGGATTGTCGTATTAGCATTCCAATATGTTTTTTATCGATAAAAGGTCGATAAGCCAGCACCTGCGATCGACCTCCAAGAAGTGGAACACGGTGCACCAAGAGGAGAAACCTGGGATGAGCATTCTGAAAAGCAGCCTTACCCGTCGCGCCTTTACCGCCCTGGCCGGCGCCGCGATGATCGCCGGCATGTCGCCGGTCGCCTCCTTCGCACAGGACGTGACGATCCCGATCATCGTCAAGGATACCACGTCCTTCTACTGGCAGATCGTGCTCGCTGGCGCCCGCGCCGCCGGCAAGGATCTCGGCGTCAACGTGCCGGAGCTCGGCGCTCAATCCGAATCCGATATCAACGGCCAGATCAGCATTCTCGAGAACGCGGTTGCGGGCGCGCCGGCTGCCGTCGTCATTTCGCCGACGGAATTCAAGGCGCTCGGCAAGCCGATCGATGAGGCGGCAAAGGCCGTTCCGATCATCGGCATCGACTCCGGTGCCGACTCCAAGGCCTTCTCGTCGTTCCTCACCACCGACAACGTCCAGGGCGGCCGCATCGCTGCCGATGGTCTCGCTGCGGCGGTCAAGGAAATGAGCGGCAAGGAAGAGGGTGAGATCGCCATCATCACCAGCCTTCCGGGCGTCGGCTCGCTCGACCAGCGCCGCGAAGGCTTCCTCGATCAGGTCAAGACCAAGTATCCGGGCTTCAAGGTCGTCGTCGACAAATATGCCGACGGCCAGGCGACCACCGGCCTCAACATCATGACCGACCTGATCACCGCCAATCCCAACCTTGTCGGCGTCTTCGCGTCCAACCTGATCATGGCGCAGGGTGTCGGCCAGGCAATTGCCGAAAACAAGCTCGGCGACAAGATCAAGGTGATCGGCTTCGACAGCGACGACAAGACGGTCGGCTTCCTCAAGGAAGGCGTTCTGGCCGGTCTCGTCGTTCAGGATCCCTATCGCATGGGTTATGATGGCGTGAAGACGGCGCTCGCGGTCTCGAAGAAGGAGAAGGTCGAGGCGAATGTCGATACCGGCGCCAATCTGGTGACCAAGGCCAACATGGCCGAGCCGAAGATCGACGCTCTCTTGAACCCGAAGGTCAAGTGACGACGGCTGCGGTGGGCGTTGAGCCCGCCGCACCCGCTTGCGGCCGGAACGAGGACCGGCCGCAAGCGATCTCTGCGATGGGAGGAATGCGCAGATGACCGATTTGCAAGAGGCACGCGACGGGAGGACCGAAGGACTGCATGTGGCGACACGCCATCCGGTTCCGAAAGGCGAGCCTATCCTGGAGCTGCGCGCCCTGCAGAAGAAGTATGGCGCCGTCGAAGCCTTGAAGCCGGCGTCGCTGACCTTTCTTTCCGGTGAAGTTCACGCGATCGTCGGTGAGAACGGGGCCGGCAAGTCGACGCTGATCAAGCTTCTGACCGGCGTCATCAAGCGCACGTCCGGTGAAATCTTCTGGTGCGGAAAACCCGTTCAGCTTGGCACGCCGCAGGAGGCGATTGAGCGCGGTATCAATGCCGTGCACCAGGAGGTCGTACTTTGCGCGCACCTGTCGGTCGCGGCCAATATGTTTCTCGGCGACGAGATCAATCGCAACGGCCTGATGCGCAAGCGCGCCATGACCGATGAGGCACAAAGCGTGCTGGATGATCTCGGCTTTAACCTGCCGGCCGGTGCCGTGCTTGGTAGCCTGACGATCGGCCAGCAGCAGCTTGTCGCCACGGCACGCGCGGCCATGCGCGGCACGCAGTTTCTGATCTTCGATGAGCCGACCGCCTATCTCACCCGCCAGGAATCGGCACAGCTCTTCCGGTTGATCCGAAGGCTGCAGGCCGAAGGCGTGACGATCGTCTATATCAGCCATCGCATGGAGGAAGTGTTCGAGCTTGCCGACCGTGTCTCGGTGCTGCGTGACGGCACCCATGTCGGCACCCGCAAGATCGGCGAGACCAATGAGGCGGAACTGATCGCGCTGATGATCAACCGCACGATCGAGCAGATCTATCACAAGGAGCATTTTCCGCCCGGCGAGATGATCGTCGAGACGCGCAACTTGAGCGGTCCCGGTTTCCAGGATGTATCGCTGACGGTGCGCGCCGGCGAGATCGTCGGCCTCTATGGGCTGATCGGCGCGGGACGCAGCGAGTTTGCGCTCGGCCTCTATGGCCGGCACCGACCAACGGCTGGAGAGATCTACTGGCAGGGCCGCAAGGTTGAGATCGCCAGCGAGCGTAAGGCCATGGACCTCGGCATTGCGCTTGCGCCGGAAAGCCGGCGCGACCAGGGCCTCTGCCTCAACCTGCCGATCGGCCTCAACATCAATCTGCCGGTTTTCAACCGGCTGACACGCGGTCTGACGATCAATGGCCAGCAGGAACGGGAAAACGCCGACCGCCAGATTCGCGACCTGAAGATCAAGACGCCGTCACGCCGGGTGCTGGCCTCCGCCATGTCCGGCGGCAACCAGCAGAAGATCGTAATCGGCAAGTGGCTGAGCCACGGCGCCAAGCTTTTCATCTTCGACGAGCCGACGGTCGGCGTCGATGTCGGAACCAAGGCGGAAATCTATCGGCTGTTCGCACGGCTTCTGGAGAACGGGGCGGGCATCATCCTGATCTCGTCCTATCTGCCCGAGGTCTACGAACTGGCGGACCGGCTGCACGTGTTCCGGCGCGGGCGGCTGGTCGCCAGCCACGACTATCGCGCCGCGAGCCATGAGGAAGTGCTGACGCAGGCAATTGGCGTTTGAACCGATAAAAACAAACTTGAGGATGCAGGGAGGAAGACGATGAGTGCGGAAACGGTGGAGAGCGGCGCCAGCGCGGCACCACGCAAGGGCGTGAGCATTCTGTTCGGCCTTACCCTCCTGGGGTTGCTTCTGTTCCTCTGGCTGCTGTTGGGCTTCGCGACCAACAGTTTCTGGACGCCCAACAACATCAGCAACCTGCTGCGCCAGGGGGCGATGACGGCGATCCTTGCGGTTGGCCAGACCTTCGTCATCATTACCGCCGGCATCGACCTTTCGGTCGGTGCCGTGGTCGGCTTCACCAGCGTTATCGTCGCCTGGCTGCTGGCCGCCGGCGTGCCGCTCTGGATCGCCATCATCCTGACGCTCGCCTTCGGTGTCCTGATCGGCGCGTTCCACGCCTTCGGCATCGTGCGCATGGGCCTGCCGCCCTTCATCATCACGCTGGCGACCCTGACCTCGCTCCGCGGTATCGGCCTCTTGATCACCAATGGCTCGACCATTTCGATCACCAATGAGGCCTTCACCAATTTTTCGCGGGCGGATTTCCTGGGCGTTCCCAGCCTGTTCTGGATGGTGATCGTGGTGGCGATCCCGGCCTATGTCTTCCTGCATTTGAGCCGCTTCGGCCGCTATCTCTTCGCCGTCGGCTCCAACAGTGAGGCCGCCCGTCTCTCCGGCGTCAACGTCCACCGCACGATCTATCTGGCCTACATCCTGTCGTCGACCTGCGCCGCCTTCGTTGGCCTGCTGCTTGCCTCGCGCATCGGCATCGGCAACGCCACCCAGGCCGAGGGTTGGGAACTGCAGGCGATCGCTTCGTCGGTCATCGGCGGCACCAGCCTCTTTGGGGCCGTCGGCTCGGTGCACGGGCCGCTGCTCGGCGCCTTCATCCTCGCAACGATCAACAACGGCGCCAACCTATTGAACGTCAACTCGTTCTGGCAGCGCATCATCACCGGCGCGCTGATCATCGTCATCGTCTATTTCGACCAATTGCGTCGCCGCAGCGCCCGCTAGGCGCTGCCGTACTCGAGAGAATTGCCATGAAAGCCGTGCTCTGCCCACAACCCGGTCGGCTGGAGGTCGTCGATCGCACACCAATCGAAACCGTGCCGGACGGTTGGGTCCGCCTTGCCGTCAGCCATGTCGGCATCTGCGGCACGGACTACCATATCTTCGCCGGCAAACATCCGTTCCTCGAATATCCGCGGGTCATGGGCCACGAGATCTCGGCAACGGTGATTTCTGGCGGGCGAGGGACGACGATAGCGCCCGGCACGCCGGTCGTGGTCAACCCCTATCTCTCCTGTGGCGCTTGTATTGCCTGCCGAAAGGGCAAACCGAACTGCTGCACGGCCATCAAGGTTCTCGGCGTCCATACCGACGGTGCGTTTTGCGAGGAGATCGTCGTGCCGGAGGGTAATCTTTATCCGGCGGAGGGTCTGTCGCCGGAGGCGGCCGCCACCGTTGAGTTCCTGGCGATCGGTGCCCACGCGGTCCGCCGGGCATCGACGGATGCCGGGTCACGGGCGCTGGTTATCGGTGCCGGGCCAATCGGACTCGGCACGGCGATCTTCTCTCGCATCGCCGGCCATGACGTGGTGCTCGCCGACACCAGTACCGAGCGGCTGGACTTTGCCGCTCGCAAGCTCGGCTTTGCCAAGGGCATCGTCGTGGATGTTGATGCGGCGGCGCGCATTGCCGCTGCGACGGATGGCGACGGTTTCGATGTCGTCTTCGACGCCACCGGGCACGGTGGTTCGATGCAGGCGGCCTTCGCCCACGTCGCCCATGGCGGTACCCTGGTCTTCGTCAGTGTCGTCAAGGACGAGATCCGCTTCTCCGATCCGGAGTTCCACAAGCGCGAGATGACCTTGATCGGCAGCCGCAACGCGACCCGGCAGGATTTCGACCACGTCGTCGCGTCGATCGCGTCCGGCCTTGTGCCTATCGACGCGCTGATCACCCACCGCACCACGCTCGATGGCGCGGTTGCCGATCTGCCGCGATGGGCGGAGGAAAAGACGGGTCTGGTGAAGGCAGTCATCCAAGTGGCGGCCACCTGAGTGATGGCGGCTTTGCTGCATCGCCACAGGGGAGCGTACCCATATTTTCCTGCGGCGAGGCTCCAGGTTTTCCTGAAAACGTCAGGCAGCGTGCCTCAATGCACGAAAACAGCGGAAAACGGCCAGTTTCGAGCAAGCTCGTTTGCAAATCGTCAGGAATCCAGATTCATTCTAGCTTCAGGCCTTGTATCGAGGCGAGACGGGTATATTTGTTGCACTGCACAAGAAAAATGGTAGTCTGGCAGCGATTGCGGACACCAAGACAAACAATCGCAAGCTTGCGTCCGACCGGGAGCGGCGTTGTCGTTGATTGAACCAAGGGGTACGCTTCCCATGTTCTACCAGCTCTATGAACTGAACCACGCAATGATGGCGCCGTGGCGCACGGCAGCCGACGCCATGCGGCTCGCGTTCAGCAATCCGATGAACCCCGTCTCGCACACCTATTTCGGTCGCGCCGCCGCCGCCGGTCTCGAAGTGTTCGAGCGCTCCACCCGCCGTTATGGCAAGCCGGAGTTCGGTCTTCCCGAGACTGTGGTCGATGGTCAATCGGTTTCGATCTACGAACGCATCGTCTGGCGGGCGCCATTCTGCAACCTCATTCATTTCGAGCGTGCGCTTCCCAAGGGCCGCGCGCCCGATCCGAAGGTGCTCATCGTCGCGCCGATGTCCGGCCACTATGCGACGCTGTTGCGCGGCACGGTCGAGGCGCTGCTTCCGCATTCCGATATCTACATCACCGACTGGATCGATGCCCGCATGGTGCCGCTCAGCGAAGGCACCTTCGATCTCGATGATTACATCGACTACGTCATCCAGATGCTGCATTTCCTCGGGCCCGACACGCATGTGATCGGCGTCTGTCAGCCCGCGGTGCCGGTGCTCGCCGCCGTCGCGCTGATGGAAGCTGCCGACGATCCGCTGTCGCCGGCGACGATGACGCTGATGGGCGGCCCGATCGACACCCGCATCAACCCGACCGGCGTCAACCAGCTGGCGGAAGAACGTTCGATCGAATGGTTCCGTGACAATGTCATCATGCCGGTGCCGTGGCCGCAGCCGGGTTTCATGCGCATGGTCTATCCGGGCTTCCTGCAGCTCTCCGGCTTCATGTCGATGAATCTCGACCGGCACCTGATCGCCCACAAGGAGTTCTTCGCCCATCTGGTGAAAAACGACGGCGATGCCGCCGAGAAGCACCGTGACTTCTATGATGAATATCTCGCGGTCATGGACCTGACGGCCGAATTCTACCTGCAGACCGTGCAGGTGGTGTTCATGCAGCACGCGCTGCCGAAGGGCGAGATGATGCATCGCGGCAAGCGCGTCGACACGACCGCGATCAAGAAGGTCGCGCTCTTGACGGTCGAAGGCGAGAACGACGATATCTCGGGCGTTGGCCAGACGAAGGCGGCGCAGACCATCTGCACCAACATCCCGGATCATATGCGTATGCACTACATGCAGCCGGATGTCGGTCACTACGGCGTCTTCAACGGCTCTCGCTTCCGCCGCGAAATCGCGCCGCGCATCGTCGCGTTCCACCGCGAGCATGCGCGCCACGCAAAACCGGTAAAGCAACTGATCAAGGGCGGAAAGTCGGCCTGATCCCGGCTCTTGGGTCGTTTTGACCGCGTAGAGTCAAGGGTTTGTCGGATTCCGGAGGGAGGCGTCTTGCAGAGCCAAGGGCGCCTTCCCACATCGTTTTCATCGGGTCGCATGGGCGGCCCGGATGATTGCGAGGAATCCTGAAGATGAACCAATCTGCAATGATCCGTCCGGATTGGACGCCCGCGACCATCGCCCTGATGGTGCTTGGCTTTGTGGTCTTCTGGCCGCTCGGCCTGGCCATGCTCGCGTACATTCTCTTTGGCGAAAAGCTCAAGACGTTCAAGAAAGACGCAAACGATACGGTGGATGGCATGTGCTCGGCTTTCAAGCGCGGCGGCCGCCGTTCCAACTGGACGCATCGTACCGGCAACGTCGCTTTCGACGACTGGCGCGAAGCTGAACTGGCTCGCCTCGAAGAGGAGCGCCGCAAGCTCGACGAGATGCGCGAAGAATTCGACACCTACGTGCGCGAGCTTCGCCGCGCCAAGGACCAGGAAGAGTTCGACCGCTTCATGCGCGATCGCAAGAATGGTGGCTCGGGTCCGATTGTCGAAGCCCATTAACCTGACGAAACCGCTTCCGGCGTTTCACATGAAACGCCGGATCACTCTCGGCACGCATCCAACCAGCGAACAGTAGGCGAAAGCCCCGCGAATCGGTTAGAAAGCCTGCATGTTCCCTTCCTTCAAGCGGCGCATTCAACCTGCACCACCCGCAACAACGCGGCAGATCGAGGTCGCCGGCAAGTCCCTGCCGCTGACGATCAAGCAAAACGCGCGCGCGACGCGCATGACGCTGCGCATCGAGCCAGGCGGGCGGGCCCTGAAGATGACGGTGCCGCAGGGCCTCCCCGAGCGCGAGGTGAATGCCTTCCTGACACGACACCAGGGCTGGCTGATGACCAAGCTCGCCCGCTTCTCCGGCGAAAGCCAGATCGAGGAGGGCGGTTCCATCCTCATCCGCGGCGTTGCCCACCGCATCGAGCGCACCGGCAAGATCCGTGGGCTCACGGAAGCGATCGTGATCGATGACGAACCGGTGCTGCGCGTCAGCGGTGGCGAGGAACATCTCACACGGCGCATCGTCGATTTCCTGAAGAAGGAAGCGCGCCAGGATCTCGACCGGTTGGTGGCGATCTATACCGGCCGTATCGGCCGGAGGGCAAAGTCGCTTTCGCTCAAGGACACGCGCAGCCGCTGGGGATCATGCTCAGCCGACGGGGCGCTGAGTTTTTCCTGGCGCATTGTCATGGCGCCGCCAAAGGTCATCGCCTATCTCGCTGCGCATGAAGTGGCACACTTGCAGGAAATGAATCACGGGCCCGACTTCTGGGCGCTGTGCGGGAGGCTGTGTCCGGATACGGACGATGCCAAGCGATGGCTCCGCCGCAACGGCACGATGCTTCACGCGATCGACTTCGATTGAATCTTACAGGGCGATGAGCGGCGCGTTATGCGCGGTGGCGCAGCGCTTCGCGGATCTTCTCGTCGGTCTTGTATTGGCTGAGCGCATAGACCGACCAGATCGCCGCCGGAACCCAGCCGATCAGGGTCAACTGCAGGATCAGGCAAATGAGGCCAGCAAAGGGGCGGCCGATGGTAAAAAACTGCAGCCAGGGCAGGATAAGCGCGAGCAACAGGCGCATCAGTCTCTCCGTTGTGGTAAAATGCATATGGTGAAAGCGCGCCTGCCGCGCAAGGGGCGCGCACCCGCCAAAGGACGGGTGCGGGGGCGCTGAGTGACCGCTTTTGCGTCGGTTTTTGGCTCGACTCGCGCGGCATTTCATGCAAGGTCGCTTCTCATGAAAACCCAAGTGAAGATATGCGGGCTGAAGACCGCGGAAGCGGCCGAGCGTGCTGTCGCGCTCGGCGCATCCCATGTCGGCTTCATCTTTTTCCCGAAGAGCCCCAGGAACATCGAGCCCGACGATGCCGGCCGCATCGCCGACAGGATTCGCGGCCAGGCGAAGATCGTCGCCGTCACGGTGAATGCCGACAATGACGAGCTTGACGAGATCGTCTCGGCCCTCAATCCGGATATCCTGCAGCTTCACGGCAGCGAGGACGCGGAGCGACTGCTGACGGTCAAGGCGATGTATGGCCTTCCTGTCATGAAGGCCCTTTCGGTGCGCGAAGCATCTGACCTTGAAAAGATCGATGCCTATATCGGCATTGCCGATCGCTTCCTCTTCGATGCCAAGCCGCCAAAAGGGTCCGATTTGCCCGGTGGCAACGGCGTTTCCTTTGACTGGAAGCTGCTCGATGCGCTTGACGGAAGCGTCGATTACATGCTTTCCGGTGGTCTTAACGCCGACAACATTGGCGAGGCCATGGCGCAGACCAGCGCGCGTGCCATCGATATCTCCTCCGGCGTCGAGAGCGCGCCGGGCGTCAAGGATCTGAAGCTCATGGAATCGTTTTTCAATGCCGTTCGCCAGGCGGAGGCGGGCATGCCACGGTCAGGGAGCAGGACGTGAACCAGGCGCCAAAGTTGAATTCCTTCCGGGGTGGCCCGGACGAGGACGGCCGTTTCGGTATCTTCGGTGGCCGCTTCGTGGCCGAAACCCTGATGCCGCTGATCCTCGATCTCCAGAACGAGTGGGACAACGCGAAGAACGATCCGGCCTTCAAGGCGGAGCTGGAGCATCTCGGCGCGCATTATATCGGCCGCCCGAGCCCGCTCTATTTTGCTGAACGGCTGACGGCGGAGCTTGGCGGTGCCAAGATCTACTTCAAGCGCGAAGAGCTGAACCACACCGGCTCGCACAAGATCAACAACTGCATTGGCCAGATCCTGCTTGCCAAGCGCATGGGCAAGACGCGCATCATCGCTGAGACCGGTGCCGGCCAGCATGGCGTGGCTTCGGCAACCGTCGCTGCCCGCTTCGGCCTGCCCTGCGTCGTCTACATGGGCGCGACCGACGTCGAGCGCCAGGCGCCGAACGTCTTCCGCATGAAGCTCTTGGGTGCCGAGGTAAAGCCGGTGACGGCCGGCAGCGGCACGCTCAAGGACGCCATGAACGAGGCGCTGCGTGACTGGGTCACCAATGTCGACAACACCTACTACCTGATCGGCACGGCTGCCGGCCCGCATCCCTATCCGGAGATGGTCCGCGATTTCCAGGCGGTGATCGGCCAGGAAGCCAAGGAGCAGATGCTCGCCGCCGAAGGCCGGCTGCCGGATCTCGTCATTGCCGCCGTTGGCGGTGGCTCCAACGCAATCGGCATCTTCCATCCGTTCCTCGATGACGAGAGCGTCAAGATCGTCGGCGTCGAAGCCGGCGGCAAGGGCATCGAAGGCGACGAGCATTGCGCCTCGATCACAGCCGGTTCGCCCGGCGTGCTGCATGGCAACCGCACCTATCTGCTGCAGGACGGCGACGGCCAGATCAAGGAAGGGCATTCGATTTCGGCCGGTCTCGACTATCCCGGCATCGGCCCGGAGCACGCCTGGCTGAACGATGTCGGTCGCGTCGAATACGTGCCGATCATGGACCACGAAGCGCTTGAGGCGTTCCAGACGCTGACCCGTCTCGAAGGCATCATTCCGGCGCTCGAGCCGTCGCATGCGCTTGCCGAAGTCATCAAGCGCGCGCCAAAAATGGGCAAGGACGAGATCATCCTGATGAACCTCTCCGGCCGCGGCGACAAGGACATCTTCACCGTCGGCAAGTTACTGGGAATGGGGCAGTAAGATCATGACCGCACGCATGGACAAGCGATTTGCCGATGTTGCGGCCGAAGGACGTCCGGTCCTCGTCACCTATTTCATGGGCGGCGATCCGGATTTCGAGACGTCGGTCTCAATCATGAAGGCGCTGCCGAAGGCCGGCGCCGACGTCATCGAACTCGGCATGCCTTTCTCAGACCCGATGGCCGACGGCCCGGCGATCCAGCTGGCCGGTCAACGCTCGCTGAAAAGCGGACAGACGCTCGCAAAGACGCTTGAGATCGCCCGCCGTTTCCGTGAGGACGACCAGCGCACGCCGATCGTGCTGATGGGCTATTACAACCCGATCTATATCTACGGCGTCGACCGCTTCCTGACGGATGCGCTGGCCGCCGGCATTGACGGCCTGATCGTCGTCGACCTGCCGCCGGAGATGGACGACGAACTCTGCATCCCGGCGCTGGAGAAGGGCATCAACTTCATTCGCCTGGCGACGCCGACCACGGACGACCGTCGCCTGCCGAAGGTCCTCGAAAACACCTCCGGTTTCGTCTATTACGTGTCGATGAACGGCATCACCGGTTCGGCTCTGCCCGATCCGTCGTTGATCGCCGGCGCCGTCGGGCGTATCAAGGCACACACCAATCTGCCCGTTTGCGTCGGTTTCGGCGTCAAGACGGCGGAACATGCAAGGGCCATCGGAGCATCTGCCGATGGCGTGGTCGTCGGTACGGCGATCGTCAACCAGATCGCGTCGAGCCTGACCGAAGAGGGCAAGGCGACCGATGCGACGGTTCCGGGTGTCGAAGCGCTGGTGAGAGGGCTCTCGGCAGGCGTGCGGTCCGCACGTCTCGCAGCAGCCGAATAATTGCCTATATTAGCGCGCACAACCCGAAGGAAATCTTCAGGAGTTACTAAGTGAACTGGATCACAAACTACGTTCGGCCGAAGATCAACTCGATGCTGGGCCGCCGGGAAGTTCCGGAAAATCTCTGGATCAAGTGCCCGGAAACCGGCGAGATGGTGTTCCATCGCGATCTCGAGGAAAACAAGTGGGTCATCCCGCAGTCCGGCTTCCACATGAAGATGCCGGCCAAGGCGCGGTTGAAGGACCTGTTCGACGGCGGCATCTTTGAAGCGTTTCCGCAGCCGAAGGTTGCTCAGGACCCGCTGAAGTTCCGCGATTCCAAGAAATACGTCGATCGTCTGCGCGACAGCCGCGCCAAGACTGAACTCGAAGACACGATCGTCGCCGGTCTCGGCCGCGTCCAGGGCGTCAAACTCGTCGCCGTCGTGCACGAGTTCAACTTCATTGGCGGCTCGCTCGGCATGGCTGCCGGCGAGGCGATCATCAAGGCCTTCGAACGGGCGATCGCCGAGAAGTGCCCGCTGGTCATCTTCCCGGCTTCGGGCGGCGCCCGCATGCAGGAAGGCATCCTGTCGCTGATGCAGCTGCCGCGCACCACGGTTGCCGTCAACATGCTGAAGGAAGCCGGCCTCCCCTATATCGTCGTACTCACCAACCCGACCACCGGTGGCGTCACCGCATCCTACGCGATGCTCGGCGACATTCACATGGCCGAGCCCGGCGCGGAAATCGGCTTTGCCGGGAAGCGCGTGATCGAGCAGACGCTGCGCGAGAAACTGCCGGAAGGTTTCCAGACGTCGGAATACCTGCTGGAGCACGGCATGGTCGACATGGTCGTCAAGCGCCATGATCTGCCGTCGACGCTCGCCCGGGTCCTGAAAATCCTGATGAAGAAGCCGGCGGAAGCCTCGAAGCTCAACGGCGGCACGCAGCCGGCCGCCTTGCCGGTCGCTGCCAGCGCTTGAATAAGCGCTGGGCTGGTCGAACTGCGTAGAACAAAATAATGCATCTCCGCGATTTCTTGTGTGTGGGGATGCTGCAACTCAAGGCGTTACAGCGATCGGTAGACGGCCTATAAGGCGCGCGCTGTAGCAGCCGAGCGTGTCGGGGCGGGGTTAAGAGATGGCAGCGGTGGAAGCCAGCGAAGCGGGCTACGAGATCGAAAAACTTCTCGCCCTTCACCCCAAGGGCTTCGACCTGTCGCTGGACAGGATCACCCGGCTTCTCGCCGCCCTCGGCAATCCCCAGGATCGTCTTCCGCCGGTGATCCATGTCGCCGGTACCAACGGCAAGGGCTCGGCGACCGCGTTTTCGCGGGCGATCCTCGAAGCAGCCGGCCTCAGCGTTCACGTCCACACGTCGCCGCATCTCGTCAACTGGCACGAGCGCTATCGCCTGGGCGTCAAGGGTGGCAAGGGCAGGCTCGTCAGCGATCCCGTTCTCGCCGATGCCGTGCGTCGCGTCGCCGAAGCCAATGGCGGCGAGAAGATCACCGTCTTCGAGATCCTGACCGCCGTCACCTTCCTGCTCTTTGCCGAGCACCCGGCCGACGTGGCGATCATCGAGGTTGGTCTCGGCGGCCGCTTCGACGCGACCAACGTTATTGCCCGGCCGGCCGTCTCGGTCGTCATGCCGATCTCGCTCGACCATCAGGCCTATCTCGGTGATCGGGTGGAGCTGATAGCCGCCGAAAAGGCCGGCATCATGAAGCGTGGCTGCCCCGTGGTAATCGGCCAGCAGGAGGAAGAGGCCGCCCGTGACGTGCTCGTCTCGACGGCGGAACGCCTCGGTTGCCCGATGTTTGTCTATGGCCAGGATTTCATGGCGCATGAGGAGTTCGGTCGCCTCGTCTATCAGGACGAAGGCGGGCTCGCCGATCTGCCGCTGCCGAAGCTGCCGGGGCGCCACCAGTATGCCAATGCCGCAGCCGCCATCCGCGCGGTGCGGGCCGCCGGTTTCGATGTTTCCGAAGCGGCGATCGAGAGGGGCCTCGCGGGCGTCGAATGGCCCGGACGCCTGCAGCGCCTGACCAGCGGTAAGCTCACGCATTACGGGCCCAATGGCGCGGAGATCTGGGTCGACGGCGGCCACAATCCCGGCGCCGGTCAGGTGATCGCCGAGGCAATGGCGACCTTCGAGGAGCGCGAATCGCGCCCCCTGTTCCTGATCATCGGCATGATCAACACCAAGGAGCCGATCGGCTACTTCCGCGCCTTCCTCGATCTCGCCGAGCAGGTCTTCACCGTTCCGATCCGCGGTTCCGATGCTGGGCTTGATCCTGTGGCGCTGGCCAGTGATGCCGCATCGGTCGGCTTCGAGGCTTCGGCGGTCTCGTCCGTTGCCGAGGCGCTGACGGTCATCGCCAATCTGGTCGACGAAGATCCGGCGCCGCCGCGCATCCTGATCGGTGGCTCGCTCTATCTGGTGGGCGATGTGCTTGCCGACAACGGCACGCCGCCGAAGTGATCGGCAGCTGGGACCGCCATCCCGCTTCCAGATTTAAGACAAGAAAAAAGCCCGGCATGCCGGGCTTTCAACGTTTTCAGCAGTGAACTCGCTTTAAGCGACCGCCGTGGAGATCCACGAGGACAGGGCCGTCTTCGGGGCGGCGCCAACCTTGATGTCAGCCACTTCGCCGGCCTTGAACATGGCGAGCGTCGGGATCGAGCGAACGCCGTACTGGGCGGCCAGTTCCGGGTTTTCGTCGATGTTGAGCTTGGCAACCTTGACCTTGCCGGCGAGTTCGTTCGAGATTTCCTCGAGGCTCGGGGCGATCATCTTGCACGGGCCGCACCATTCAGCCCAGAAATCGACAACCACCGGCTCGGCGGAGTTCAGCACTTCCTGCTGAAAATTGGACGTATCGACCTTTACAGTAGCCATAGGCTGCTCCTTGCGTTCGGAATGGCAGTATCCAGATGTTGTGTCTCATGTGAGAAGGCACCGCTGGATTTTCAATATCGGGTATCTCACTTTGTTGCGAGGTCTTCAAGGCTCCTGTCGAGTGCCTGGTCGGGAACGACGTGGATTGCCGGCCCCTCGGTGAAGATCAGCACACACCGAAACGCATGCGCCGGATAAAGCGGCTGCAGGAGCGCGCGGTAGATGGCAAGCTGCGCCGTGTAGGCGAAGGGAATGTCGTTAGGCGATGCCGGCACCTGCCTGTTGGTCTTGAAGTCCGCAATCGTCACGACGCCATCGCGGACGGCCAGCCGGTCGATCCGGCCTGAAACCGCGTGCTCACGCTTGCCGAGCGTCAGCGTACCCATGACCGAAACCTCGGCCCGGCTGCTCACCGAGAAAACTGCGCCGAGGTCCGGATGGTCGAGCACGGTTTCGATGCTGGCGATCAGTGCGGCGCGTTGTTCTGAAGGCCAACTGGGCACGGATCGCTCGAGATAGCGTTCGGCCGCGGCCCGGCGATCGTCTCCCGCCATCGAGGGCAGAACCTGCAGCAGGCGGTGCAGGATGGCGCCGCGCAGCATCGAGAGGTTTGCCGGGGCCTTTTCTGAGAAAAGAGCCGAGCCGACGAGCGCATCGCCATCGTCCTCGTCAACCGCGATGCCGACGCCGGAAGGACTGAGCGGCCGCGGCAGCCGTTTTTGCGGCGGCAGTGGCGTCGAAAGCGCCTTTGGCAGGGCGGTGGCGGGACGGCCCGAATCGGCCGAGCGCGCATCGCCGGAGGGCAGATCGCGTTCGAGCTGCTTCTCGCGCCAGGCATGGCCGGACCATTCCTCGCCGCCGGCGTGAAAACTGGTCGGGTGGCCGCGGCCGCTCTCGTCTCCGGCAAGGCTCGCCTGAACCATAGCGTGCCATGTATCGGTAACGGCCCGCTGGCCGCGATAACCGCAGACGATCAGGCGGTCGGCGGCGCGGGTCATGCCGACATAGAGCAGGCGACGATATTCTTCCTCAGCCAGCGTCTTCAGCCGCTCGCCGTCGGCGGTGATGAGCGAGTTCGATTCCGCGCCCGGCGCGCGCCACACCGGAAGCGGCAGGACGGTGCCGTCTCTCTGGGCAAGCTCCAGGAAGCGAAGAGAGGGCACATGCTGGTTGCTGAACGCCGCCCCGCCGCCATCGGCGAGGAAGACGACTGGCGCTTCCAGGCCCTTGGCCGCGTGCACGGTCATGATCCGGACTTCGTCGCGTTCCTTGTCCTGCTCGCGCTTGACCGTCGGCGCTTCCATTTCCAGCGTCGAGACGAAGGCCTGCAGGCCGGGCAGGCCGCTTCTTTCCTGGTCGAGCGCGAAGGTCAGGAACTCGTCGAGAATGTCGCTGACCTCGGTGCCGAGGCGCGCGAGAAAGGCGGCGCGGCCGCCATGCACGCCGAGGACGCGGGCATAGAAGTCATGCGGCGCCAGCTGGCTTGCGAGCGCCATGTAGGATTTCAGCGTTCGCGCCGTCTGGTGAAACAGGATACCGTCATCGGCTTCATGCTGCAGCCTCTCCCAGAGGCTTTCGCCTTCGCCGCGCCGCGCCGCGAGTTCGAACAGCGCGTCTTCGCCGAGGTTGAACAGCGGGCTTTTCATCAGCGCGGCCAGCGACAGGTCGTCCTGCGGCAACAGCACGAACCGCCCGAGGGCGAGCAGGTCCTGGACGGCAATATGCTTGGTGAGCACCAACCGGTCGGCGCCGGCGACCGGAATGTTGTTGCGGCGCTTGAGTGCTCTCGTCAGAGCATTGACGAAGGCGTCGCGCTTGCGGACCAGTACGATCACGTCGCCCGGGCGCATCGGCCGGCGAACGCCCTTCTCGACGATCGTCTCCTTGCCGATCCAGCTTTCCAGCGTGGCTGCGATCCGGCGGGCGAGGATGTTGACCGGCGCACTCTCCGGCGTTGCGTCGAAGGCGGCGGTCCATTCCTCGTCTGTATCCACCGGTTCGGCGGCAATCACGTCCCAGATGTCGACGGCGCCGGGATGGCCGATGCGGTTCGAAGCATGCACCACGGGCTCGTTGCGGGCGCTGAGGCCTCGCGCATGCGCCGGATTGGCAAAGACGGCGTCAACGGCCGAAAGCACGTCGACGGTCGAGCGGAAGGAGAGCTGCAGGCGGATGGGCTCGAAAGCCTTGCCGCCGTCGCGCACCCGCCGTTCGGTCTCCTGGCTCTCGCGCGAAAACCGCTCCGGACGGGCGCCCTGGAAGGAGTAGATCGACTGTTTCTCGTCACCGACAGCAAACATCGTGCGGGCAGTACCGCGTGCGCTCTCGCCCGAGAAAAAGTCGGAAGCCAGCGCCTGGATGATCGTCCACTGCGCCGGGCTGGTGTCCTGCGCCTCGTCGACGAGGATATGGTCGATGCCCTGGTCGAGCTTGTAGTGTACCCAGGCGCTGACGTCGCCGCGGGCAAAGAGCGCCGCCGTGCGGTTGATCAGGTCCTCGAAATCGAGCTGGCTGCGGCGTCGCTTCAGTTCCTCGTAGTCGGCATTCAGCCGCTCGGCGAGCGTCAGCGCCGCCAGCGTCGCCTCGAACATCCTGAGGATGCTGATGTGATCGATGCAGGCGACGACATGGCGATAGGCCTCGTCCACGAGGTCAATGAGATCGGGGGCAGCCTGCTGCATCGCCTTGTTGAGGAAGGCGGATTGCGCCCGCGGCTTGCCCGTGCCGGTGAAGAACAGATGCCTGAGCCCGTCATAGCGCGCGCTGAGATCCGTCATCTTCGAAACGGTCCTCAGCCCCTCCGCAAAGTCGAGCACCTTCGTGCCGCCGACGCTGGTGGCGAGCGAGAAGTACCTTTCGAGCGCCGCGCCGTTCAAGCCCGCCAAGGGCCAGATCGTCGCCATGGCGCCATCGACGCTTTCCCCCGGCGAAAGCTTCAGCGCCCGGCGCAGCTCGGCCTCGGTGCCGCCGAGCCCGTCGGCATGTTCGAGGAAGACCTGGATCGCGGTTCGGTTTTCGACGATTGCGGCCAGCAGCTTTTCCAGGCCGGTATCGTCGGCGATGTCGAGCACGGTGGCAAAGGCGTGGGCAAGAGCCGGATCGTCCTTGGCCGCGGTCGCGGTCAGCAGCAGCCGGCGCGCATCGGCAAGCAGAACCGCAGCCGCGCGATCGTCGAGAACCGAGAAATGGCCGGCGACATTGGCCTCCAGCGGAAACTGGTGCAGCAGCGCCTCGCAAAAGGCATGGATCGTCTGGATCTTCAGGCCGCCCGGGGTCTCCAGCGCGCGGGCGAACAGGCGCCGCGCCTCCTGCAGCTTCAAGCGCCCGGGCCGCTCGCCCTCAATCGCCTCGATCCGCTTTTCGAGCGTCGCGTCGTCGAGCGTTACCCATTCGGCCAGCCGTTCGAACACGCGATTCGACATTTCGGAGGCCGCCGCCTTGGTATAGGTGAGGCAGAGGATCGCCGAGGGGCGGCAGCCGGCAAGCAGCAGCCGTATCACCCGCTGGGTCAGCACGTGGGTCTTGCCGGAGCCGGCATTGGCCGACACCCAGGCGGAGCGGTCCGGGTCCGAAGCCAGCGACTGCCGGCGCGAGGTCCAGTCGAGCCAGCTTTGAGGCGTCGCCTGTTCGGGGCCGAGGTCGTCATCCCTCATCGCCATCCTCCTCTTCGCTGTCGGCCGTCGACCATTCGGCTACGCGTGCCAGATGGTCGTATTCGCCGCCATAATCGCGCTCTTTCTGAACAATCACGCGCGAGGCAAAGCCATGCTTGCCCGAAAGCAGCGCGCTTAGCAGCTTCCTGAGTTCGGCAAGCGACTCGTCCGCAAGCTGATCGGCCGACTTCGTCTCCTTCGACTTGCTGCCTTCGTTGTTGACCGCTTCCGGTTTGAAGCGCGCGCCCGGTTTGAGCCGGACATAGAGCAGCGACTGTGGGTGGCTGGGCGGCATGTCCTTAAAGGCGCCGGCCTTGAGGGCCGCGGCTTCCAGCGCGAGCTGCGGGTCGAGCAGGACGCGCGCTTCCTTGGTCGATGGGCTGGAGCCGGTCTTGTAGTCGACGATCTCGACGCTGCCGTCGGTCAGCGTATCGAGCCGGTCGGCAATGCCGGTCAGCCGCATGTCGGCGACGCCGAGCTCCATCGATGCCGCCACTTCGGTGCGCGACCGGCGGATGAAGCGGGCGCGGTCCCGTTCCCATTTGATGAAGGCCAAGCCGACGGCGGCAAAGCGCGGCCGCCAGATCGTGTCGATATGGGTGGGCAGTCGCGCCTCGTCGAAAGCCTCGTTCAGCAGCCGGTGCATGACCTCTTCCGCCGCCGGCAACATCAGATCGACGCCGGCGCGTACGAAACGCTCGACGATCTGGTGGTAAAGCGTGCCGCGCTCGGCCGGGCCGGGGTCACTGTTGAACGGCAGCAGCGGATCCAGCCGAAGGATGCGTCGCGCATAGATCGCGTAGGGGTCGCGCCGTAGCCGCGACACTTCGCTGAAAGAGTACTTGCGCGGCTGTAGGTCCGCCGGCGGCTTGGGGGCGGGACGCTCGGCCAGCGGCTGGCGGCCGCCGTCGTCGAGCATGCGGGCCCAGGCGAGATAGTCGGCGCCATTGGCGTGCAGCGCTCGCGTCAGCCGTTCGCCGCCGAGCGCCAGCAGCCGCTGCAGCCAGCGCGAGGCGACGGTGGGTGCTGCGCCCTGGCGCATCGAGCGGGTGAAGATCAGCCGCCTTGTGCCGCAGGCCATCTGGAAGTCGTGCGCAAGCTGGCCGATGCGTCGTTCAGGCGGCTCAAGACCGATCCCCGTCTTCATGGTGCGCGACAGGAACGGATCGTTGGCCGTCTGGCCCGGCCAATTGCCTTCGTTCAGGCCGCCGAGAACCACCAGGTCCATGCTCTGCAGGCGCGATTCCAGCGCGCCGAAGATGAACACCCGCGGATGGCGCATGGAGCGAGGCTTGACCGCGGCGCTGGCCGATAGGGCTTCGACGACATCGCACCATTGCGGCCCGTCCGCGGTCATCTGGCCGTCGGTTTCGATGATGCCGCGAAGGAGAGTTGCGAGCGTATCGGCGGCCTCTCCGGACCAAAGCCCACCGAGGTCGCCACGCTCGTCGGCTGAGGCCGCTTCCAGGGCCTCGCCGGTGCGCATCGCCCAGTCGGCAAAGGTAAATTCGTCCGAGAACACGCGGCTTCCGTCCCGGCTTCGCGTCAGCGCTGAGGCGAGCGGTGCCACCGCGAGACCGATCTTCGCCGCCACGTCGCGGGCCGCCTCAAGCGCGTCATCCCCGATGCCGATGCGCCATTCCGGTGGATGGCGATCGGTCTTGTGCCGGACGATCGCCGCGTCGAGCACGGATCCGAGGACCAGCAGATCGACCGTCGCGGTGCTGCCACGCAGTGCCATGCGTTCCAGCGCGTCGGCCCCTTCGCGCATCCTGTCGCGGGAAAGCCCGAAGCGCGCCAGCGGATGCTTGAGCAGCGCGACGAACGGCACGGGATCGCCGGGGCGCAGGCATGCTTCTAGCAGCAGCCGCAGCAGGCTGCCCTGCGGCGTCGCGATGAGAGGCGTACCGGCGGAATCGTCGGCCTCGATGCCGAAGCGGGCAAGCTCGGCGCCGACCCGCCGTGCGAGATTGCGGTCCGGCGTGATCAGCGCTGCCTGGCTCTCGTCGCTGCCTTCGAGCGCGAGCCGCAAGGCGACCGCGATCGCGGCCGCTTCCTCGCGTTCGTTGGCGGTTTCGATGAGGGCTGCATCCTGGAAGGCTTGCTGCAGCAACGCCGGATCCAGCTCGCTGCGCATCGCGGTCCATGCATTGGTCGCCTTGGCCGGCAGAAGAGCGTGCGACAGGATCTCGGCACGGACGTCGAGGTCGACCTCGGCGACAGCCAGGGCGGTCACGTCGGGCCGCAGTACGCCCATGCGTTTCAGCAGCCTGTAAAAGCCGTATTGCGGGTGGCTGCGGCTTGCCGGGTCCGGCCTGCCGTCAAGGGCGGCGTCGGCGACGATCATGTGCCATTCGGCCTCGCTCATCGTCTGGTCGAGGCCAGGCAGCACGATCGTACCGTTGGGCAGCTTCTGCACGGCGGCAATCAGCGTGGCCGTTGCGGGAATGGAGCCGGTCGAACCGGCAATGATGATCGGGCCCTCGATCTTGCCGGCGGCGATGCGCTGCGTCTCGGCCTGCAGGATGGCGTTGCGGTGGCGCGCGGGCGAGGATTGTTTCAGTTCCTCCAGCCGTTCCGGCCAGTAGCTGCGGGCAATCTTCAGGAATTCGAGCGTCAGCTGCCACCAGAGGGCGTGCTCGCCGGCATCGAGCTTGTCGAGCTTGTCCCAGTCGAGCTCTTCCGTCTCCATCGCGTCGATGAGGTCGGCAAGATTGCGCGCGAGCCAGATCGCATCGGCAGGGCTTGCCGGCGCAATCAGCGGGCTCTCCGCATGGATGTCGAGCACCACCTTCGGCAGCCGGTTGCGCCAGGCGAGGATAAGCCGGCCAAGCTCGATCAGGCGTGCGGTCCCGGGCAGGGGCGGGGCGAGATCGAGGATCGCCGGCACCTCGGCATCGAAGAAGCCGCTGTCGTCATCGGTCTCGCCGAGCGCCTTGATCGTGGGCAGGATGGTGGAGCGGCCGCCGAGCAGGTCGACGAACTCGGACCGGAGCACACGGGCCGAGCGCCGCGTTGGCACGAAGATCGTCACGCCGGCAAGCGGCAGGGGATCGGCCGGGTCGTAGCGGAAGTCCGGCGTCAGGCTACCGTCGCAAAGCTTTTCGGCGAGCGTCTTCAGGAAGGGGAGGCCGGGCGGGATCGTGAAGACGTTGGACCGGCGGCCACGCACGCTCATCCCTCCGGCTGGAGGCGGCGGATCGCCGCCTCCGCTTCGCCGATCGCCTCGGGCGTTCCGACCGTCATCCAGTGACCGTCGAGCAGCAGGCCGTAAAGACGGCCTTCTTCGGCGGCGCGATCGAAGTAGATGTTGAGATTGAAGGCGTCGTCGGGCGCGTCGGCAAAAAGCCGGGAGTGAAGCGCGATCGCGCCGGCATAGACCACCGGGTTCGGCAGGCCTTCGGCGTAGCGCGTGAGCTTGCCGTCGTCACCCAGCGAGAAATCCCGCTTGCCGTTGTGGCCGGTCGTATCCTCGTCGCGCACGCAAAGGAGCAGCATGTCCATGCGCTCCGCGTCGAAGGCGGCGGCCAGGCGCGTCAGGTTGCTGGGCTTGCCCTTGGGCTCGCCGACCCAGAAGAGATCGGCATTCATCACCAGAACCGGCCCCTCCGGCAGCAGTTTCAGCCCCTTGGCGAGACCGCCGCCGGAATTCATCAGCGCCTCGCGCTCGTCCGAAATCACGATCTCCGGGGCGCTGCGTTGGCTGAGATGGCCTTCCATCAGGTCGGCGAAATGATGCACGTTGACCGCGGCCGTGCTGACGCCGGCCTCCACCAGGAGGTCCAGCACGTAGTCGATCATCGGCTTGCCGGCGATCTCGACGAGCGGCTTTGGCATGGTGTTGGTGATCGGACGAAGACGGGTGCCGAGGCCCGCGGCGAGCACCATCGCATTGCTGATCGACATTGATTCTCTGTCAGTTCGCTGATTCGGAAACGAGGATTCCGGTCTTCATACACCAGTCGTGCAAGGGTTTCAGCGATTCATGTGAAAGCGCCGCCTGAAGATAGGCGAAAGTGCGCGGCATGTGCTTCATGTAGCCGGACTTGCCGTCGCGCTGCATCAGCCGCACCCAGATGCCGACGAGCTTGCAGTTGCGCTGCGCCGACATCAGGTGCCAGTCGCGAAGGAACATAGCCTCGTCGAAGCTACCACCCGCGCGCCGTTCGGCGAGATAGGCGTCCATCATCCGGCTTGCGAGCGAAGGCGGGATGGTGACGCGGGCATCTTGAACCAAGGACGCGACGTCATAGGCAGTCGGACCGATCATTGCGTCCTGGAAATCGATGAGGCCGATCCGGTTCAGACCTTCGCGTTCCCCGCGCCAGATGATGTTCGGCGAGTGAAAATCGCGCAGCAGCAGGTTCGTTTCGGATGTCTGCAGGAGGTCGATCAGGCCGTCCCAGATCTCTCCATATTCGCGCTTCTCGTCGTCGCTTGCCGGCGCGCCGCGTTTCCAGGGCAGATACCAGTCGGTCAAAAGCCGCGTCTCGATCTTCATCGCCGTCCGGTCGAAATCCGGAATGCGGTGGATCACAGTCGGCTCGACCTTGATCTCGGCCTCGGCCGGTTCCGCGTGCAGGCGAGCAAGCAGCCGCGCGCTCTCGATGTAGCGTTCGTCGATCGGCTCTCCGTCCGCATCGAGAACGCCGTCCGAGCCCAGATCTTCGATCAAGAGGACGCCCTGGTCGATGTCGCGGGCGTAGATTTCAGGTGCCGCGAAGCCGCGGGCAATGAGCATCTGGTCGACGGCGACGAAGGGAACGACATCTTCGGCGATATGCGCCAGCTGCTGATAGTACTTTCCGTCCTGAAGGATCGGGCCCGGCTTGTGCCGCGGCGAATCCATCAGAATCCGGCTAACGGAGCCGTCCGCCGGGTAAATGCGCTCATAGGCCCGGATCGAGGCGTCGCCGCTCAGGTGCCGCCGCCGCGCCTTGGAATGTCCGTTCGTATCGAGAAACTCGCGGATCGAAAGCGTTCGGGCGATGCGCTGCAGCGTGTCATCAGGCGCCGAAATCCCGACGCGTCGCCCGTCCTTCTCGTGGGTGATCGCAAGCGTGATGCGACGTGAGGGGAGGGCGTCGTCCGCCCGTTCCGGCCATTCGACCAGGCAGATGCCCTGCGACAGGGCTTCATCGAAGCCCAGTTCGTCGAGCTCGCTGGAATCGGCCAGCCGGTAAAGGTCGAAATGCGCGACGGGTATGCGCAAGTCGTAGCTCTGGACCAGCGTGAAGGTCGGGCTCGGCACTTCCAGGCCGTCGTCATCGGCGACGGCTCTCAGAAAGGCGCGCGCCAGTGTGGATTTGCCGGCGCCGAGATCGCCCGAAAGAGCGACGCAGTCGCCAGGCTTCAGGGCGAGCGCCAGGTCCTCACCAAGCTCGATCGTTGCCGCCTCGTTTGCAAGATGGCGCTCGATCGCCGGCATCATTCGGCCGCGACGGTGGACGGCACGTCGGCCGAAGGGATGCGGCAGGTCACTTCCGTGCCTTCGCCTTCCTTGCTGCGGATCGAGACCGTGCCGTGATGCAGGCTGACGAAGCTCTCGACGATCGAAAGCCCGAGGCCGGCGCCGCCGCGCTGACCGTGGCTTTCAAAGCGGTTGAAGACCGTGTCGAGCACGTCCTGCGGAATGCCGGGGCCGCTGTCGGAGACCGAGAAGATGAAGTCGCTGCCCTCGCGGCGGCACGCCAGTTCGATGACGCTGCCATCGGGGGCGAAGTTCGCGGCATTGGTGAGCAGCTTGACGAAGATCTGCTTCAGGCGCTGCTGATCGGCGACCATCCGGCCGAGATTATCAGGTGCGGCGATCCGGAGCGTCACTCCGCTTTCGGTCAGACGGTCGGCCATCTGATACGCGATGTCGTCGAGGAAATCGGTGAGGCTGATGTCGGCAAGGTCGAGCTGGACGATGCCGGCGTCGACGGTCGCAAGATCGAGGATGTCGTTGACGATCGTCAGAAGCAGCGACGACGACGTGGCGATATGGTCGACATACTCTGCCTGGCGCTCGTTGAGGTCGCCGAACGCAGGCGTCTTCAAGAGATCGGCGAAACCGATGATGTTGGTGAGCGGCGAGCGCAGCTCGTAGGAGACGTGGTGGACGAAGTCGTTCTTCAACGCATCGGCCTTGCGCAGCGCCTCATTCTTTTCGGTGAGCGCGCGCTCGACCCGGACGCTGTCGGTAATGTTGACGAAGGTCAGCATCGTCTGGGCGTTCGGCAGCGGGATGACCGCGTAGTCGAGAATCAGCCCGGTCCTGAGTTCGAGAATGCCGCGGCTGGAGGGCCGCTCGTCGTCGAAGCTGGTGATGATGTGGGTGAAACGCTTCCAGCCGTCGGGCTGGTCGTAGGAGATCAGGCAGGCCTGCTCGATCGCCTTGATATGCGTACCGGGTTTGGCTTCAGCCTCGCTGATGCCCCAGATCGCGCGAAACGCCGGGTTCGACAGGCGGATGCGGCCGTCCGGGCCGAACACCGCTACGCCTTCGGCCAGGTGATCGATGGTTTCGCCCTGGACCTGGACGAGGGTGTTGTAGCGCGTTTCGAGGTCGACCTTCTCGGTCAGGTTCTCGAACACCCAGGTAACGCCGCCCTGCGGGCGGGCGGTGGCAAAGACGCGCAATGTCTGTCCGTTCGGCAGGTGCCAAAGGTCGCTCTGTGTATCGAGCGCCTGGTAGACCGATAGTGCGTTCGCCTTCCACTGTTTCCAGTTGAGCTGTTCCGGCAGCTGGCCGCCGGCGCGCAGCCGATCGAGCACTTCGCCATTGTCCGGCTTGCGCTCCAGGAAGCCGATATCGAGGTTCCACAGGCGCTGGAAGGCCTGGTTGTAGAACTGCAGACGCTGGTTGCCGTCGAAGATCGCGACGGGCGTCGCCAGATGGTCGAGCGTTTCCGCATGGCTCTTGAGCGTGCGGTTGAGCTCTTCGCGCACGGCCTCGATCCCCGAAATATCGACTGCGATACCGGCCGAACCGGCGGCGCTGCGGGCGTCGACGACGTCGAAGAAGGTGCGGTTGCCGCGCACGACGGTCGAGACCTTGTCGTGGAAAGGCGTATCGAACGTCGAGACCGACCGGATCTTTTCACGCGCAACGGTCGCAAGCAACTCGCGCTTTTCCGCGACGGCGGTGGCGACATCGGGTGCCTCGACGGCGTCGGCATAGGCTTCGTTGACCCAGACGAGCGCGCCGTCGGTGCCGCGCTGCCAGACGGGCAGGTCGATTGCGTCGAGGAGTGTATGGAAGGAGCGAAGAGCGATATTGAGCCGGTCGTGTTCGAGCTTCAGTTCGGCGAGCTCCGCCCGCATGTTGTTGAGCGCGATGAAGCGCACAAAGGCGCGGCCGCCGGAAACGCGTCCCTGGGCTTCCAGCACTTCATTGCGCTGCGTTTCGATGACGAGATCGAAGCTGCGCGCCTGGGTGCGAAGCGCCTCGATCGATTTTTCGAGCTCGCCTGCAGACTGCGCCTTGACCCAGCGGCCGAAGGCCAGGAAGTCGCGGTCGTCGGAAGGCGCGCCGGTTTCCGCCGGCAGCTGGCCGAGCAGTTCGGCGCGTTCGAGAAGCCCGTCCCAGATGACGATCCGGCGGTTCTTGTCGGCGACCAGCGCTTGGTAGCGCGAGAGGCGCTGGTTGGCGTCGGAAAGGTCGGACCTAAGCTCGCGGTTTTCCGCCTCGATGTTGCCGCGCTGGCGGATCAGCCAGATCGCCGAGATCATCGCAGCGGAAATGACGCCGATCAGCACGGAAAAGGTGACGACCTCCGACGAGCCGAAGATGCCGGCCTTTTGCGGGACAACCTGGGCGAGAGCATCCGTGGCGGTGAAAAGGGCGGTGCCGGCCAAAAGGCGGCGCAGGAATTTCGGACCCTTGCGGCGGATGGCCGGAAAATCTGTGTGGTCTTTGTTCATGGCGCTGCCATCCCCGTCTGTCCGAAGGGTGCTGCCGGCCTTGCTGCGCCTTGCACAGTTCCACCGGGGCCCTGTTCAAGGGTCCGCGTCAGTTCCGATTGCATCCCCGGTCTGTCTCCGTCTGTTTGCCGCTAATTCGACAAGACATCCCATCCGCGATGCCCAAGGTCCGCACCGGCATCACGAATCAATGGGTTAGAGCATACTTCCTAGTCGAATCGTCGGGAAGGGAGAGGCCCAAAAAAGCGGCCGCGCTCTCTTGTCAAGAACGCGGCCACAAGATGTTGTGGATTGCCCGGGTAAGGATTAGTACCGGTAGTGCTCAGCCTTGAACGGACCCTGCGTCTTCACGCCGATGTAGTCGGCCTGCTCTTCGGAAAGTTCCGAAAGCTTGGCGCCGAGCTTCTTGAGGTGCAGCCGAGCGACCTTCTCGTCGAGCGCCTTGGGCAGGACGTAGACTTCGTTCTTGTACTTCTCACCCTTGGTGAAGAGCTCGATCTGGGCCAGGACCTGGTTGGAGAACGAGGCCGACATCACGAAGGACGGGTGACCGGTGGCGTTGCCGAGGTTGAGCAGGCGACCTTCCGAAAGCAGGATCATGCGATTGCCCTTCGGGAACTCGATCATGTCGACCTGCGGCTTGATGTTCGTCCACTTCAGGTTACGCAGAGCCGAGACCTGGATCTCGTTGTCGAAGTGGCCGATGTTGCCGACGATCGCCATGTCCTTCATCTCGCGCATGTGGTCCATGCGGATGACGTCCTTGTTGCCGGTCGTCGTGATGAAGATGTCGGCCGAGGAGACGACGTCTTCGAGCTGGACGACTTCGAAGCCGTCCATGGCGGCCTGGAGCGCGCAGATCGGGTCGATTTCAGTGACCTTGACGCGGGCGCCGGCGCCGGAAAGCGAGGCGGCCGAACCCTTGCCGACGTCGCCGTAACCGCAGACGACGGCGACCTTGCCGGCCATCATCACGTCGGTGCCGCGGCGGATGCCGTCGACCAGCGATTCCTTGCAGCCGTACTTGTTGTCGAACTTCGACTTGGTGACGCTGTCGTTGACGTTGATCGCCGGGAAGGGCAGCAGGCCCTTGGCCTGGAGCTGGTAGAGGCGGTTGACGCCGGTGGTGGTTTCCTCGGTCACGCCCTTGATGGCGTCGCGCTGCTTGGTGAACCAGCCCGGCGAAGCGGCAAGCCGCTTCTTGATCTGCGCGACGAGGATTTCTTCTTCCTCGGAGCCCGGGTTGGAGAGCACGTCCTCGCCGGCTTCGGCGCGGGCGCCGAGCAGGATGTACATGGTGGCGTCGCCACCATCGTCGAGGATCATGTTCGAGACGCCACCGTCGGCCCACTGGAAGATCTTGTCCGTGTAGGTCCAGTATTCTTCGAGCGTCTCACCCTTGACGGCGAAGACCGGAACGCCGCTGGCGGCGATCGCGGCTGCGGCGTGGTCCTGGGTCGAGAAGATGTTGCACGAAGCCCAGCGTACGTCGGCGCCGAGCGCGACCAGCGTCTCGATGAGGACGGCGGTCTGGATGGTCATGTGCAGCGAGCCGGTGATGCGCGCGCCCTTCAGCGGCTTCGAAGCGCCGAACTCTTCGCGGCAGGCCATCAGGCCCGGCATTTCCGTTTCGGCGATCGCAATTTCCTTGCGCCCGAAATCGGCAAGTCCGATGTCGGCGACGATGTAGTCCTGAGTGGTGGTCATGGAGTTCTCCGGGCTGATCTCTTCAAGCCGCGCGGCCTTGGCCATCTCCGCGGCGCGATTATGCCTCCCACGCCTATACGACGCGGTGAGAGTGCGACCGATCTATCAGGATTCAGGGTGGAGAGCAACCTCGATATAAAGAAGTCTTTATATCTTTATATTGCCGTCAGATTTCTTCGCCGAACTTGTCGGCGACCAGAGCGTCGAGCGCGTTCAGGGCTTGTTCGGCCTGCGCGCCGCTGGCGGTCACGCAAACGCTGCAGCCGGTGCTGGCGGCCAGCATCATCAGCCCCATGATCGAGGTTCCGCCAACGGTCATGCCGTCCTTCGAAACGGTGATCTCGGCGTCATAGGCCTCGACCGTCTGCACGAACTTTGCTGACGCCCGCGCATGCAGGCCCCGCTTGTTGATGATCAGCAGTTCGCGCGTCAGCGACATGTCGGGGCGGTGATCCATTACTTTCCACTCAGGACGCGGCTGGCGACGTTGATGTATTTCCGCCCGGCCTCGGAGGCCTCGACAAGTGCCTTGTCCATGTCGCTCTCGCCGCGCACGCCGGCAAGCTTGATCAGCATCGGCAGGTTGACGCCGGCGATCACTTCGACGGTGCCGCTGCGCATCACCGAGATGGCGAGGTTGGAGGGGGTCCCGCCGAACATGTCGGTGAGAATGATGACGCCGTTGCCTTCGTCGACATTGGTGACCGCGTCGAGGATATCCTGCCGACGCTGGTCCATGTCGTCCTCGGGGCCGATGCAGACGGTCTCTATAGCTTTTTGCGGACCGACAACATGCTCAAGCGCATGTCGAAATTCCTCAGCCAGCTTGCCATGGGTGACAAGCACAAGTCCGATCATGGGTATCTTCGCTCCAACTGCACACGCAATTCACTGATGGCCAGATATCGCAATGCAGCAATTTCGTCCACCTGTTGGGGAGGGCATCTTGGCAAGGAAAAGGGGAAGTGCAAGCCAAAAATGCCGAAATTCCGGTCGCGCTGACGGTAAATCGGGCTAGAAACCTATTTTTTCAGCGATGAGCGCCTGCAAAATATTGAGAACCTGGGCGCCTTCTTCAACGGGAACGCGAACAATCGGCAATACGCGCCCGAGTGGCAGGGGGAATGTCTCGTCTTCGGGCGGTAGCCGCGGGTCGAATGGGGCGGCGACGGGCAGAATGGCCCAGTCCATGACGGCGGCAGGCACGGTTTCGATCGTGCCGATGCCGGCGCCGCGGATTTCGATGAGGCCGTGAATGGAGGGCGGGCAGCGCGCCACGATCCGGCCGTGTTCGAGCGCAAGATCCACGCGGTCGTCGGCGACGAGCGCCGCGAAATGTCCGGCCTGCCGGGCGGCCGTGATGCAGGCGAGCGCCAGTCTGGATTTGCCGCTGCCGGACGGGCCGGTAAGCAGGAAGCCGCGTGTCCCGAGCACGATTGCGGTGCCGTGGACATTGGCGCGGGCCGTTGTCACGCGTGCGGCTCGGCGGGCAGGGACAGGACGAAGCGCGCGCCGGTGATATGGCCATCCGGTCCGGCGATGTTCTCGGCCTTGAGCGTGCCGCCATGGGCTTCGGCGATCTGCCTGGAGATCGACAGCCCGAGGCCGGAGTTCTGTCCAAAATCCTCGCCTTCCGGCCGGTCGGTATAGAAGCGCTCGAAAATGCGGTCGATGTCTTCGGCCTGGATGCCCGGGCCGTTGTCCTCGACATAGACGAGGCAGCGCGAGCGCGAGCGGGTGAGGCGCACGACGATCCGCCCGCCGTCCTCGGGAACGAAGGAACGGGCGTTTTCGATCAGGTTGGTAATGATCTGGCCGATGCGCAGGTCGTAGCCGCTGACGGCAAAGCGCGCCTTGGGGCTGTCCTTGCGGTCGATGACGAAATCGAGCAGCACCGCCTTCTTCTTGCTGCGGACCTGTCGCGAGATATCGACGAGGTCGCCGAGGAGTTTTTCGAGATCGATCGTCTTGGCGTCGCTGCGGGCAAGTTCCGCGTCGAGACGCGAGGCGTCCGAGATATCGCTGATCAGGCGGTCGAGACGGCGGACGTCATGCTGGATGACGTCCATCAGCCGCTTCTTCGATTCGTCGGTCCGCGCCAAAGGCAGCGTCTCGACGGCGCTACGCAGTGAGGTGAGGGGGTTTTTCAGCTCGTGGCTGACGTCGGCGGCAAAGTTTTCGATCGCGGCGATCCGGTCATAGAGCGCGGTCGTCATCTCACGCAGCGCGACCGAGAGGTTGCCGATCTCGTCCTGGCGCGAGGAGAAGTCGGGAATTTCCTCGCGCTCCTTGGCGCCGCCGCGGCGCACGCGCACCGCTGCTGCCGCAAGCCTGCGCAGCGGATTGGCGATCGTCGACGACAGAAGCAGCGACAGGATGATGTTGACGAGCGCCGCGACGCCGAAGACGCGGATGATGGCGAGGCGCTCGGCCTGGACGATCTTGTCGATGTCGCCGGCCTGGGTCGAAAGCAGGAGCACGCCGAGAACGGCGCGGAAGCGCTGGACGGGCACCGCCACGGAAACGATGAGCTCGCCCTTCTCGGTAACGCGCTCGACATAGCCGCGCACGCCCGTCAGCGCATTGGTCACCTCAGGGTAGATCGAGCCGTTGCCACCCGGCGGTTCTTTATAGAGCGGCAGGTTGCCCGGCTGCAAAAGCTTGTTCAGCCAGCTGTTGAGCTTTTCGCCGATGCCCGTCGCCTCCGGCTCGATCGGCGGCAGGTCGAAGCGCAGCACCTGGCCGCCGCTATAGAGATGGCGCGAATCGAGCAGCAGGTCGGCGTCCGCGTCGAACAGGCGGGCGCGGGTGCGCGTCGGCGAGATCAGCCGGCGCAGAACCGGCGCGACACGCTCCTGGATGATCGGGAAGTCGAGATCCTCGTCGCTCGGCAGCGGCGTGATGCTCTGGCCGGCCTGCAGTTCCAGCAGCTTTTCGGGATCGATGGTGATCGAATTGGTATCGACCGAGGCGGAAGCGGAGATCGCGCCGGCGATGATTTCGCCCTGGGTCAAAAGGCTTTCGACGCGCGCGTCGATCAGCCCCTCGCGGAACTGGTTGAGGTACATGATGCCGCCGACCAGAACGACGAGCGCCACCAGGTTGAAGAAGACGATACGGCGGGTGAGGCTCGAGAAGACGGCATTGCCGAAGAGACGACGAATGAGCGTGAAGGGATGCGCCCAGCGGCGCTGGCCCTTCAGTGCCTGGGCACGCCCGTCAGTGTCTTCAATGTCGCCGTGCAAGACTTCTACCAAATGTCCCGCTCCCGCGCGGACTGTCCTTCATAATCGTTCGATAGCGGCGGCGCTGCCGGCCGGTTGCGCCGCCTTCCATGGTTTTGATCCGAAGACGGCGGAGATCGTGTCGAGCCTCAGATGAGGCCATCACCATCGCGCCGCTTCAAATGCGCCACTCTGGGCTCGATGGCAAGCCCCGAGGCTCAGGCACTCTCCCGGAAACGATAGCCGACACCGTAAAGCGTCTCGATCATGTCGAAGTCGTTGTCGACCATCTTGAACTTCTTGCGCAGCCGCTTGATGTGGCTGTCGATGGTGCGGTCGTCGACATAGACCTGTTCGTCATAGGCAGCGTCCATCAGTGCGTCGCGGCTCTTCACCACGCCCGGGCGCTGCGCCAGCGAATGGAGAATGAGGAATTCCGTCACCGTCAGGGTCACCGGCTCACTCTTCCAGGTACAGGTGTGGCGCTCCTGATCCATCACCAACTGCCCACGCTCGAGCGAGCGCGACGGCGCGTCGGTTGCCTTGACGGTATTGTTCGGATTGGCGGCCGCGGCTTCGCGGTTGGCGGCGCGGCGCAGGATCGCCTTGACGCGTTCGACCAGAAGGCGTTGCGAAAACGGCTTGGTGATGAAGTCGTCGGCGCCCATCTTCAGGCCGAAGAGTTCGTCGATCTCTTCATCCTTGGAGGTGAGGAAGATCACTGGCAGGTCCGACTTCTGCCTCAGGCGGCGCAGCAGTTCCATGCCGTCCATACGCGGCATCTTGATGTCGAAGATCGCAAGCTGCGGCGGCCGGGCGAGCAAGCCTTCGAGCGCGGAAGCGCCGTCGGTATAGGTCTCGACTTTGTAGCCTTCTGCCTCCAGGGCGATGGATACGGACGTCAGAATATTCCGGTCATCATCGACAAGCGCGATGGTCTGCATCGTGTTCAACTCCGTCTTTTGAGGCGCCGGTCCCGTCCCCGAAAACTCCGGCATTCGCGAGTCACGGGTGCGTTAGTGAGTATAAAGGTGGAACAAATTGTGGCGAAGCCCAAAAAGCACCTGTCGTGACGATAGGATAGGTCCTGTCAGATCGGTGTTCGGGAGGTCGATTTCAACCGATTAAAAAAACGATAATTTTCTTTAAATCGATTAATATACTGAAATCATTATTCTTTTTTTGACGTCGCCTTGTTTTTGAGCGAGCATGCAAGTAAGGTCCGGCGAAATTCAACGCCAATGGCCAAACACGAAGGAAGCTTGACCATGGAGCAACTCGGCACTCGCAATCTCGCGAACGGCTTGGAAAAACTCGGCTTTATCGACCTGGAAACGGTTCGGTACAACCTCGAAGCCGCAGAGCTTTATGAGGAAGCTCTTCGCCGCGGCGAGGCTGAGCTGACGGCACACGGTGCGCTCGTCGCCCGTACCGGCCAGCACACCGGTCGCTCGCCGAAGGACAAGTTCGTCGTTCGCGATGCGAACACCGACGACCAGATCTGGTGGGACAACAACAAGCCGATGTCTCCGGAGCATTTTGCCCTGCTGCGCAAGGATATGCTTGAGCACGCCAAAGGCATGTCGCTCTACGTGCAGGACCTGGTTGGCGGCGCCGATGCCGACAACGCCCTGCCGACGCGCGTCGTTACCGAGTACGCCTGGCATTCGCTGTTCATCCGCAATCTGCTGATTCGCCCAGCCCGCGAAGCGCTCGGCTCCTTCCTGCCGAAGCTGACGATCATCGATCTGCCGAGCTTCAAAGCAGATCCGGAGCGCTACGGCTGCCGCACCGAGACGGTCATCGCCTGCGACTTCACCAACGGCCTGATCCTGATCGGCGGCACGTCCTATGCCGGCGAAATGAAGAAGTCGGTCTTCACCGTTCTCAACTACCTGCTGCCGAAGAAGGGCGTCATGCCGATGCACTGCTCGGCAAACGTTGGCCCGGCCGGCGACACCGCGATCTTCTTCGGCCTCTCCGGCACCGGCAAGACGACGCTTTCGGCCGACCCGACCCGCACGCTGATCGGCGACGACGAGCACGGCTGGGGCGAGCAGGGCGTCTTCAACTTCGAAGGCGGCTGCTACGCCAAGGCGATCCGCCTGTCGGAAGCCGCCGAGCCGGAAATCTACGCCACGACCCGCCGCTTCGGCACCGTCATGGAAAACGTCGTGCTTGACGAGCGCCGCGTTCCTGATTTCGACGACGGTTCGCTGACGGAAAACACCCGTTGCGCCTATCCGCTCGACTTCATCCCGAATGCCAGCGCCACCGGCACCGCACCGCAGCCGCGCACCATCATCATGCTGACCGCCGATGCGTTCGGCGTGATGCCGCCTATTGCCAAGCTGACGCCGGAACAGGCGATGTACCACTTCCTTTCCGGCTACACCGCCAAGGTCGCCGGCACGGAAAAGGGCGTTACCGAGCCGGAAGCCACCTTCTCGACCTGCTTCGGCGCACCGTTCATGCCGCGTCACCCGTCGGAATACGGCAACCTGCTGAAGGACCTGATCGCCAAGAACGGTGTCACCTGCTGGCTGGTGAACACGGGCTGGACCGGCGGCGCCTACGGCACCGGCAGCCGCATGCCGATCAAGGTAACGCGCGCTCTGCTCGCGGCCGCGCTTGACGGCTCGCTGAACGCTGCGGAACTGCGCACCGATGCCAACTTCGGCTTTGCCGTTCCGGTCTCGGTCCCGGGCGTCGACGACGGCATCCTCGACCCACGCTCGACCTGGGCCGATGATGCAGCCTATGACGCACAGGCCCGCCGCCTGGTCGACATGTTCATCACGAACTTCGCCAAGTTCGAGAGCCATGTGGACGGCAGCGTTCGCGACGCGGCTCCCGGTACGAAGATCGCCGCCGAATAAACATTGTCGGCTATGATTCACGTGAAACCCGGTCCTTGTGGCCGGGTTTTTCGCTTTCGCGTCTGCTCTATGTCCCTTTAAATCCTCTTCGATCTAAGGCGAGCCAGAGTGCTACGGCGACCTTTGCGCCTCTGATGAGACGCGCGGCGCCGCAGTGTTTTCAACGGGTTCGCTCTGTGCCATAGATCGGGCCGAGGTGAACCATGGCCAGCGACCCGCTCTACATAAACGACAATATCGTCCTTGCCGGCTGGGAGCTGACGGAGCAATTCGTGCTGGCCGGTGGCCCGGGCGGGCAGAACGTCAACAAGGTGTCGACCGCCGTTCAGCTGTTCTTCAACGTCCAGGCGTCTCCGGCGCTTTCCGATCGCATCAAGGCCAACGCCCTGAAGATCGCCGGCAAGCGCGCCTCGAAAGAGGGCGTGCTGATGATCGAGGCGAGCCGCTTTCGCAGCCAGGAGCGCAACCGCGAGGATGCGCGCGAGCGGCTGAAGGAGTTGATCCTGAAGGCTGCCGAACCCCCGCCGCCGCCGCGCAAGAAGACCAAGCCGACGCGCGGTTCCGTCGAGCGGCGTCTCAAGGAGAAGTCGGGTCGCGGGGAGATCAAGAAGCTCAGGGGCCGGCCTGGAGGCGATTGATTCTTTTTGCGGCTCCCTTGCCTTTTGGCGGGCAGCGCCCTCTCTTATCGAGCAGTGTTTTCGCAAAAGGAGATATTCATGGGTCTTTTCAGCTTTATCAAGAACGCCGGCAAGAAGCTTGGTATCGGCGGCGACGACGATGCTCCGGATGCCGAAAGCGTTCAGAAGGAACTTGCATCCCACGATCTCGGCACCAAGGACGTGCAGGTCGAAGTGGCCGGTGACAAGGTCGTGCTGAAGGGTGTCGTGAAGGACCAGAGCGTCTTCGAAAAGGCCGTCGTCGCCGTCGGCAACACGCTCGGCGTGTCCGCAGTCGAGGCCTCCGAACTCAAGGTCGCCGATGCCGGCGCAGCACCTGCTCCGGCAAAGGAGCCCGTCTTCTATACGGTCAAGAAGGGCGATAACCTCTGGAAGATTGCCGAGGCGCAGTACGGCAAGGGCAAGGGCGCCAAGCACACGGTGATCTTCGAAGCCAACAAGCCGATGCTGACCCATCCGGACAAGATCTATCCCGGCCAGGTTCTGCGCATTCCGGATCTGGATGCGGCCTGAGCGTGTCCTTCAGGCGTTCTCTCGTCGTTGCCGCGCTGGCAAGCCTCTGGCTTGCCAGCGGTTCTTTGGCGCAGCCTTTCCGTGAACCCGCCAAGGGCAGTACGGAGCGTGCCGCCATCCTCGACGCGATCCGCCCCGCGGTCGAAGCCGAGATGCGCGGTCCCGTCGAATTCGTCGTCACCACCATGCGTGCCGCACCCAACTGGGCCTTCATGCAGGTCGAGCCGCAACGGCCGGGTGGCGGATCGATCGAGCTTTCGCAAACCGGGTTGCGCGACGAGGCAGACATGATGGATGGTCTGACGGTGTTCGCACTCGTCAGCTTCCAGAATGGCCGCTGGAACCTGGTCGATCACGTCGTTGGGCCGACGGATGTGGCCTATGCCGGCTGGCCGCTTCGCTACGGTGTGCCGGCGGCACTTCTCGGCCTGGAACAATAAGGACTGCTTCTCATGCAGGTGCTCCCGAAAGGGATCAGACATATTCCGGGTTATCTCGATCGTGCCCGGCAAGAGCAACTGGTCGAGGCCATTCGGTCAGTCGTTGCCGAAGCGCCGCTGTTCGTGCCGGAAATGCCGAAGACTGGCAAACCCATGTCGGTGCGCATGACCAATTGCGGCGCGCTCGGCTGGGTCACGGATCGCGATCGCGGCTATCGTTACCAGTCTCAGCATCCGGTGACCGGCCGCCCCTGGCCGGTCATGCCGGAGATCCTGCTCGATATCTGGGATGCGGTTTCCGCAAGCAGCAAGACGCCCGAGGCCTGCCTGGTAAACTTCTATTCCGAAGAGGCCCGCATGGGGCTGCACCAGGATCGCGACGAGCGCGATCTTGAAACCGCCGTCGTCTCGATCTCGCTTGGTGACAGCTGCCTCTTCCGCGTGGGTGGCAATTCGCGCGGCGGCCAGACCATGTCCTTCCGGCTGGAAAGCGGCGATGTCGTGGTGCTGGGTGGGGAAGGGCGTCTCGCCTTCCATGGCGTCGACCGGATCTATCCGAGCACGTCGACGCTGCTGAAGAATGGCGGGCGGGTCAATCTGACACTCCGCCGCGTCAATCCCTGAGGATGCACCGGAAGCTTAGAGCTTCCTGAGCGCCACCTTTTCGGTCAGATGGTTCGGGCCCTTTTGCAGGATCAGGTCGGCGCGCGGGCGCGTCGGCAGGATGTTCTGGTGCAGGTTCTTCAGGTTGATGTTGTGCCACAATCCCTCGGCAATGGCCCGGGCTGCATCCTCGCTGATCGTGGCGTAGCGGTGGAAGTAGGATTCCGGGTTCTTGAACGCGGTTTCGCGCAGCCGCATGAAGCGGTTGACGTACCAGCTGTGGATCAGGCTCTCCTCGGCATCGATATAGATCGAGAAGTCGAAGAAATCCGAGACCATCGGCACGATCTTGCCGTCGGCCGGCAGGTTGCGCGACTGCAGAACGTTGATGCCTTCGAAGATCAGGATATCTGGCCGGTCGATGACCGTGAACTGGTCGGGCAGCACGTCATAGGTCAGGTGCGAATAGCTGGGCGCCTTGACGTTCGGCTGGCCGGCCTTGATCGCCGACAGGAAGCGCAGGAGCGCGCCGACGTCGTAGCTCTCCGGAAAGCCCTTGCGGTCCATCATGTTTTCGCGCTGGAGCACGGCGTTCGGATAGAGGAAACCGTCTGTTGTCACCAGGTCGACCTTCGGGCTCGACGGCCAACGCGCCAGAAGCTGCGCCAGGATACGGGCCGTCGTCGACTTGCCGACGGCGACCGATCCGGCAATGCCGATGACGAAGGGGGTCTTCGTCTCGGACATGCTGAGGAAGCGCTTGCGCTGCTCGAAGAGCATCTGCGACGATTCCACATGGGTCGAAAGCAGGCGTGACAGCGACAGGTAGATCTGCCGGACCTCGCCGAGATCGACGGGGTCGTTCAACGAGCGCAGCCGCTGTACCTCGTCGGCCGTCAGCGTCATCGGCGTATCGGCGCGAAAGCGCGACCATTCCTCGGCGGTGAAGAAATGATAGGGCGAGTAGTCCCGCTTCTGGAGGTTGTCGGGCAGGTCGGCTGCTTCGATGTCTTTCGCCGCGATCGTCATGGGGTCTGCCGATTTGCCTTTTCCTGCAGGCCGGATTGGTTGGTCCGTCGCTGAAGTTCGTTGAGCACATCCTGCAACGGAACGTCGGCGATCTTCAATACGACCATTAGATGATAGAGGAGATCGGCGCTTTCGGCGATGAGATTTGCGCGGTCGTTGCTGATGGCCGCGATCACGGTTTCAACCGCTTCCTCGCCGAGTTTCTTCGCCGCCTTCGGCTGGCCGCTTGCCACCAGTTTTGCCGTCCAGGATTCGTCCGGCGCCGCCATCGCGCGTGTCGCGACGATGGCTTCGAGGTCGGAAAGTGTGAAGTCGCCCATGGGAGATCCTGAAGCTCAGTCGAGGCGCATGGCGATGCCATGCTCCGCCATATAGCGCTTGGTTTCGCCAATGCTATAGGTGCCGAAGTGGAAGATGGAGGCGGCAAGGACCGCGGTCGCGTGACCGTCCTTGATGCCGGCGACCATGTGGTCGAGTGTGCCGACGCCACCCGACGCGATAACGGGCGCGCGGACCGCGTCGGCGACGGCGCGGGTAAGCGCGATGTCGTAGCCGCTCTTGGTGCCGTCACGGTCCATCGAGGTCAAAAGGATCTCGCCGGCGCCGAGATCGACCACCCGACGGGCAAAATCGATCGCGTCGATGCCGGTCGGCTGGCGTCCGCCATGGGTGAAGATCTCCCAGCGATCCGCTTCGCCATCCGTCGAGACTTTCTTGGCGTCGATCGCGACGACGATGCACTGGTTGCCGAACTTGTCGGCGGCTTCGGCGACGAATTCCGGGTTCTTTACCGCAGCCGTGTTGATTGACACCTTGTCGGCGCCGGCCAGAAGCAGCTTGCGGATGTCGGAAACCTGGCGCACGCCGCCGCCGACGGTCAGCGGCATGAAGCACTGTTCGGCCGTACGGGCGATGACGTCGAAGATCGTCTCGCGATTGTCCGAGGACGCGGTGATGTCGAGGAAGCAGAGCTCGTCGGCGCCGGCAGCGTCATAGGCGCGGGCCGCTTCCACGGGGTCACCGGCGTCGATCAGGTCGACGAAGTTGACGCCCTTGACGACACGGCCGTCCTTGACGTCGAGGCAGGGGATAACGCGGGCTTTAAGCGTCATGGTTCAAGCCTTTCTCGCAGCGCGGATCAGCTCCAGCGCCTCCTGCGGGTCGATGCGGCCGTCATAGAGCGCGCGGCCGGAGATGGCGCCTTCGAGCTTGCGTGCGTCCGGCTCGACCATGCGGCGGATATCGTCCATCGAGGCGAGACCGCCCGATGCGATGACAGGAATGGAAACCGCGTCCGCCAGTTCCAGCGTCGAAGCCCAGTTGATACCGGTCAGGATGCCGTCGCGGTCGATGTCGGTATAGATGATCGCCGAAACGCCGGCGCCCTCGAACTTCTTGGCAAGCTCGATCACGCCGAGTTCGGAAGCCTCGGCCCAGCCTTCGACGGCAACCTTGCCGCCCTTGGCGTCGATGCCGACGGCGACCTTGCCGGGGAATTTGCGGCAGGCCTCGATCACGAGCGCCGGATCACGGACAGCCACGGTGCCGAGGATGACGCGGGCAAGCCCGCGCGACAGCCAGGTTTCGATATGGTCGAGCGTGCGGATGCCGCCGCCGAGCTGCACCGGGTTTTTGGTCGCCTTGAGAATGGCGTCAACGGCGGTACCGTTGACCGTCTCACCGGCAAAGGCGCCGTTGAGGTCGACCACGTGCAGCCATTCGAAGCCCTGGTCTTCAAAGGCGCGGGCCTGGGCCGCGGGGTCGGGGTTGTAAACCGTCGCCTGGTCCATGTCGCCAAGCTTCAGGCGCACGCATTGCCCGTCTTTCAGGTCGATCGCGGGAAAAAGGATCATGGGTCTGTCCAATCAGTCGTGCGAAAGCTCAGGGCTTCCAGCGCAGGAAATTCGAGATGAGGGCAAGGCCAAGCGCCTGGCTCTTTTCCGGGTGGAACTGCGAGCCCGCCTTGTTGCCGTTGGCGACGAAGGCCGTGACGGGCCCGCCATAGTCGGCCTCAGCGACCACGTCGGCGGCGTTCTCAGCGGCCAGGTGGTACGAATGCACAAAATAGGCATGCAGACCGGCTTCGCCAACACGGATGCCGTCAAACAGCGGGTGCTCGCGCTTGAGCTTCAGCGTATTCCAGCCGATCTGCGGGATCTTCAGCGTGGTGTCGGCGGGCGTCATCTCGACGACATCGCCGGGGATCCAGCCAAAACCATGGGTGATGGTCTTTTCAAGTCCGCGCGACGACATCAGCTGCATGCCGACGCAGATGCCGAGGAAGGGCCGCCCAGCCTGTTCGACCGCCTCGGTCAACGCTTGCTCCATGCCGTCGACGGCAGCAAGGCCGCGGCGGCAATCGGCATAGGCGCCGACTCCCGGAAGCACGATGCGGTCGGCGCTCGCCACCCGTTCCGGCTTGTCGGTAAGGTCGATCTCGGCTGCAACGCCGGCTTCGCGGGCGGCCCGTTCAAAGGCCTTGGTGGCCGAGCGCAGATTGCCCGAGCCGTAATCGATGATGGCGACGCGCATCAGCGTTCTCCGTAGGAATCAAAAAGGCCGAGGCCGGGGCCGCCACTTGAGGGCTTGCGCACGGTCCAGTCGGCCGGGGAGGGGGCGGCGGGCTTGGTCTCATTCGAAGCCAGGCTCGTGAAATAGATCTCTTCGGCCGTTTCGAGATTGGGCGCCGGAACGATGGAACGCAGCGTCCAGTCACGGGCCGTCAGGCTGCGTGCCACCAGAACCGGCCCTTCGAGCGCCACCACCAGCCGAAGCGCGAGCTGGGCCAGGAGAGATGGCAAGAAGCCGCTTTCGTGGTTCGACAGGAATATTAACGAGATCTGCAGAACAGCAACTGCGATTCCGATTGCCCATTGACGCTTGGCGAGAAGCCAGAGCGCCGGGAAAAGGAAGGCCCACCAGGAAAAGCCGTCGGCGACGAAGCGCGCCCGCTCGTCGTTGGCGCGCGCACCCGGCGGGGTGAGGATCATGTAAGAAGCCATGAGTCAAAGCCAGTGACTGGCCGCTTAGGCAAGGGTCCCCTTGGTCGAGGGAACGCGGCCGGCCTGGCGCGGGTCGATTTCGGTTGCGGTGCGGAGCACGCGGGCGACGGACTTGAAGCAGGTCTCGGCGATATGATGGTTGTTGGCGCCGTAGATGTTCTGGATATGCAGCGTGATCCCGGCATGCTGGGCGAGCGCCTGGAAGAACTCGCGCACGAGTTCCGTGTCGAAGGTGCCGATCTTCGGCGAGGTGAAGGTCACGTTCCAGACGAGGAACGGTCGGCCGGAAACGTCCACTGCCGCGCGGGTCATCGTTTCGTCCATCGCAAGATCGAGCGAGGCATAGCGGGTGATGCCGCGCCGGTCGCCAAGCGCCTTGGCAATCGCCTGGCCGATGGCAATGCCGGTGTCCTCGACCGTATGGTGGTCGTCGACATGCAGGTCGCCGTCAGTCTTGATCTCCATGTCGATCAGCGAATGTCGGGCGAGCTGGTCCAGCATATGGTCGAAGAAACCGACGCCGGTCGAAATCTTGGCGATTCCGGTGCCGTCGATGTTGACCGATACGGATACCGCGGTTTCGTTGGTCTTTCGCGAAACCTCTGCGGTGCGGCTGGACGTGGCTTCTGCCATCGGGCTCTCCTGTATACGCTGACGCGGCTCCTTATCAGGCAAAAGCTGAAATATCCAGAACTTGAGCGGTCGATTCGAATCATCCGGTGACAGTCGCCGAACGAAGATTGCGCCGGCGGCCTGTTGCCATTTGCAAACCCGTCTGCCGTACTTACATAGGCCTCAAGCAACCAGGCTCGAGTCACGAGCCGCAATGCCCCGCGTATCAGGGGCCTACGGGTAATTTCATGAGCGAACACAATCCCTACGGAACGATGCATGCGACGACCATCATAACGGTACGCAAGGATGGCAAGGTGGTGATGGCCGGCGACGGCCAGGTGAGCCTCGGCCAGACCGTGATGAAGAGCAACGCGCGCAAGGTGCGGCGGCTTGCCAAGGGCGACGTGATCGCCGGCTTTGCCGGTGCCACAGCCGATGCCTTCACGCTGCTGGAACGGCTCGAAGCAAAGCTCGAACAGTATCCCGACCAGCTGATGCGGGCAGCCGTCGAGCTCGCCAAGGACTGGCGCACCAACAAGTATCTGCGCAATCTCGAAGCGATGATGCTGGTGGCCGACAAGTCGATCACGCTGGCGATCACCGGCAACGGCGACGTTCTCGAACCCGAGCACGGCACGATTGCCATCGGATCGGGCGGCAACTACGCCTTTGCCGCGGCCCGCGCGCTGATGGACAGCGACAAGTCGGCCGAGGATATTGCCCGCAGGGCGCTGCAGATCGCCGGCGACATCTGCGTCTACACCAACCACAATATCGTCGTGGAGACACTGGATGCCCAATGAGCCCGCGCATGTCAGTTTCGTGCCGGTGGCCGATAGCCACCTGCCGCTGCTGCATGCCTGGCTGAGCGAGCCGCATGTGCGGCAATGGTGGGGCGACCCGGACAAGGAAGTGGAGCTGATCCGCGAAGGCTGCGCGTCAGGAGAAGTGGAAGGCTTCATCTTCCACGTGGCCGGCGAGCCGGCGGGCTACATCCAGTCCTGGGTGCCGGCCCAGTACCCGGACGACGAGCCCTGGGCGAAGGACATGCCGGCCGATGTGCCCGGTATCGACATCTTCATCGGCCCGGCGGAACTGACGGGCAGGGGCGTCGCATCGCTCGCGGTCCGGGCCTTTGCCGGGCGGCTCTTTGCCGCCGGCGCACCCCGCGTCGTGATCGACCCTGACGCCGGCAACCGAAGGGCCGTCAGCGCCTACACCAAGGCCGGCTTCGTGCCTTACGCAGAGTGGATTGATACGTCCGGCCGCACACTCCTGATGGAGCTGACGCGGTCCGAGTTTGAGAGGACTACATGAGTACGTTTTCACCCAGAGAAATCGTGTCGGAACTCGACCGTTTCATCATCGGCCAGAACGACGCCAAGCGCGCCGTGGCGATCGCGCTCCGCAACCGCTGGCGCCGCCAGCAGCTCGGGGACGAGCTGCGCGACGAGGTGATGCCGAAGAACATCCTGATGATCGGACCGACCGGCGTCGGCAAGACCGAGATTTCCAGGCGGCTCGCCAAGCTCGCCGGCGCGCCCTTCGTCAAGGTCGAGGCGACCAAGTTCACCGAGGTCGGCTATGTCGGCCGCGACGTCGAGCAGATCATCCGTGACCTCGTCGAAGTCGGCATCGGTCTCGTGCGCGAAAAGCGCCGCGCCGAAGTCAAGGCAAAGGCGCACCAGAATGCCGAGGAGCGCGTGCTCGATGCACTGGTCGGCGCCACCGCGTCGCCGGCAACGCGCGACAGCTTCCGCAAGAAGCTGCGGGCCAACGAGCTCGACGACAAGGAAATCGAGATCGACATCGCCGAGACCGGCGCGCCGGGCGGCGGCTTCGAGATCCCGGGCATGCCGGGCGCCAATATCGGCGTGCTCAATCTCTCGGAGATGTTCGGCAAGGCGCTCGGCGGCCGCACCAAGAAGGTCAAGACGACCGTCAAGGCCTCCTATGGCATGCTGATCGACGACGAGTCCGACAAGCTGCTCGACAACGAGCAGATTCAGCGCGAGGCCGTGAAAGCAGTCGAAGACGACGGCATCGTCTTCCTCGATGAGATCGACAAGATCGCCTCGCGGGAAGGCGGCATGGGTGCTGGCGTATCGCGTGAAGGCGTACAGCGGGACCTCTTGCCGCTCGTCGAAGGCACGACCGTTGCGACGAAGTATGGGCCAGTCAAGACCGACCACATCCTCTTCATCGCGTCCGGCGCCTTCCACGTGGCCAAGCCCTCGGACCTGCTGCCGGAGTTGCAGGGCCGCCTGCCGATCCGCGTCGAGCTGCGCGCGCTGACGAAGGAAGACTTCCGCCGCATCCTGACGGAAACCGAGGCGAGCCTCATCCGCCAGTACAAGGCGCTTCTGGACACAGAAGAGGTCAAGCTCGACTTCACCGATGACGCAATTGATGCGCTTGCAGACGTGGCGGTGCAGTTGAACGCCACGGTCGAGAACATCGGCGCCCGCCGGCTGCAGACCGTGATGGAGCGTGTGCTGGACGAGATCTCGTTCAATGCGCCGGACCGCGCCGGCCACGAGGTGACGATCGACGCTGAATATGTGCGCAAGCATGTCGGCGATCTCGCCGCCAACACCGACCTGTCGCGCTATATCCTGTGACATTTCGGTCGTAGGGCCATGCAAACGCCCGCAACCTTGAATACGCAGGCCGCCTGTCTCTCGACAGGCGGCCGCATTTTTTCTAACACGGGCGCGGTTATCGATCGTGGTCCGGGCATTTTTCCGACATGATCTTGGCGTAGGAGCGGCCCGCCGACCGAGGCAGCCTCCACCAGTCACAGGAAGAAGAGATCGTGCGTTTCACCGCCTGCATGCTCGCTATCGCCACGTTTTGCCTGAGCGCAAGCCAGTCATTCGCCGCGACCGACGTTCCGCCGGGCAACCGCAACGTCGAGCAACCGGCGATCCCCGGCGCATCCGTGCGCCGCACCAAGGCCGGCCGCACGTCCTTCGATGCCAAGTTCGAGAAGGTCCGCGATCTGCTAGCCACCGACAAGCAGCTGATCAGCAAGATCAAGTCCGTGTCGCGCGCCTATGGCATCGCACCGATCCACATGGTCGGCGCCATCGTCGGCGAACACACCTACAATGTCGACGCCTACGATCGGCTGCAGTCCTATTACGTCAAGGCGGCTGCTTATGCCGGCAACAGCTTCCAGTTCGGATACGATGGCGAGACCGTCGCTGAATTCGTGGCTCGGCCGCAATTTTCCGAATGCGGCGCCAAGAAGGGCGCCTATGCTCTGTGGAGCTGCCGCGAGCGGGTCTGGGACAACGACTTCCGCGGCAAATCGGTGGGCGGCAAGTCCTACCCGAACAACCGTTTCAGCGCCGTCTTCTTCCAGCCGTTCTTCGCCGGCCAGACCTTCGGCCTTGGCCAGATCAACCCGCTGACCGCACTGATGCTGACCGATATCGTGGCAAAGACCTCGGGCTATGAGCGCCTCGATGAGAACAATGCCGCCGGCGTCTATGAGGCGATCATGGATCCGGACGTGTCGCTTGCCTATATGGCGGCCTCGATCCGTCACTCGATCGACGCCTACAAGTCGATCGCAGGGGTCGATATTTCGACCAACCCCGGTGTAACCGCGACGCTCTACAATGTCGGCAATCCGGATGGCCGCGCGGCAGCGCTCGCCGCCAAGATCCAGAGCGGTCAGGCGCAATGGCCGGAGGAAAACTATTACGGCTGGCTCGTCAACGACAAGCTGACGGAACTCGAAAGCCTGCTGTGATTCACGTGAAGCACTTTCCTTGATTGCGCCGTAAAAACCTGAAATCCTGGGGCAATCGAGAAAGGCAATCACCATGGACATGCGTCCGGAGCCGTTCGAACCGCCGGCTCCCGTTCCCCGTGTCGGCATTCCTTCCTACCTGAAGATCATCAGGACCGTGCTGCGCAATCCGCTCGAACTGTGGGGCGAGCCATCCTATACGCTGCCCTGGATCGAGACGAAGTTCGTTACCCAGCGCACCCTGATCGTCAACGATCCCGGCCTCATCCGCCATATCCTCGTCGATAACGTCGCCAATTACGAAATGTCGAAGGTGCGCCGGCTGATCCTGCGGCCCATCCTGCGCGACGGGCTGCTGACGGCGGAAGGTGAGGTCTGGAAGCGTTCGCGCAAGGCCATGGCGCCGGTGTTCACGCCGCGCCACGCCAAGGGCTTTGCCGGCCAGATGCTGCGCAGTTCGGAGCAGTTCGTCGAGCGCTATGCCGGAGCCCAGGAAGCTCCCTTTACCACCAATGTCGCCAACGACATGACGGAACTGACCTTCGACATCCTGGCCGAAACGCTGTTTTCCGGTGAGGTCGCCGTCGAGCGCGAAGGCTTCGTCCAGAGCGTCGAGGAATTGCTGCACCGCATGGGCCGCGTCGATCCGATGGACATTCTGCTGGCGCCCGAATGGATCCCGCGCCCGACCCGCATCGGCGGCAGGAAGGTGATGAACCGCTTCCGCTCGATCGTGTCGGAGACCATGGCGCTTCGCCGCCGCAAGATGGCGGAGGACCCCAAGGGCACGCCGCAGGATTTCCTGACGTTGCTTCTGGAGATCGAGGGCAGCCAGGGCCTTTCGACCGCTGAGATCGAGGACAACATCCTGACCTTCATCGGTGCCGGGCACGAGACCACCGCCCGGGCACTCGCCTGGACGCTCTACTGCGTTGCCAACACGCCGGCCTATCGCGAAATCATGGAAGCCGAGATCGATACCGCGATGGCAAGCGGTGCCGAGCCGGTCGAATGGCTTGGTCTGATGCCGCATGTGCTCGCCGCCTTCGAGGAGGCGATGCGGCTCTATCCGCCGGCGCCGTCGATCAATCGCGCGGCGATCGAGGAAGACGCGTGGACCTCACCGACTGGCGAGCGGGTGCGCATCCCCAAAGGGATCGCCGTACTGATCATGCCCTGGACGCTGCATCGCCATGTGCTCTACTGGGATAAGCCGCGCGCGTTCATGCCCGAGCGTTTCCTGCCGGAAAACCGAGAGAAGCTGAACCGCTACCAGTATCTGCCCTTCGGTGCCGGCCCGCGCGTCTGCATCGGCGCGACTTTCGCGCTGCAGGAAGCGGTGATCGCGTTGGCAGTGATGATGCACCGCTACCGCTTCGATACGACCGCGGAAACCAATCCCTGGCCGGTGCAGCGGCTCACTACTCAACCGCGGGGCGGGTTGCCGATGAGGGTTTCGGCTCGCTGAAGGTCTTGCCGGGGATCGGTGACTGAACGGAACGCACCGGAGAATCCGCCGGCTTCGGCTGCTGTAGCATTTTCGACGGCTTCTTGATCGTCTTGATCTGTGCGCAGGTGGCGTCGCCGACATTGTCGCAGGGCTTGTAAACCACGATCTCGCTTCCGGCGCCATCGTCCCAGACCGCCTGGATCGTCAGCGTCTGCGCCGTTTTGGCAGGCAGCGAGATGTAGACATATTCGGCCGTCTCGTCGCCCGGCAGGTTGAAGGGCAGCTGCGGATTGCACTTGGCCAGCGGGAAGCGTTGGTCGAGCGCATCCGAATTGATCGAGTAGCGGATTTCCGATAGCCGGCAATGCATCGTCTGCAATGCCGTGAAATAGATCAGCTGCCGGTCGTCATAGTCGCGAAACTGGATCCAGCCGGTCTGCTTGTTGGCATCGAGCATCGCCTTGTAGATCGCGACTTCGGGCAGCTGCGGCTTGTATTCCTCTTCCTCCGCGTCCTGTGCGCGGGACGGCATTGCTGCAAGACACAAGATGCCCGCTGACAGCAAGGCGACGAGCAACGGATGGCGTCGTTCGAGCATGCGATGGACCCCTGCCATTCTCACCGGTGTCGCTGAACTCATCGTCGATGTCTGCGACACGATGGTCTTCTCCTGAAATATGTCATATCACCGCATCGATCCCCATTGAACCCGGGGCCTCTGCGCCCCGCGCGAATTCCGGACTGCGCGAATTGACCTCCCATTTTCTTCTCGGCATCGACACCGGCGGCACCTACACCGACGCCGCCCTCTTCTCGGAGACGAAGGGGGTGGTCGCCAAGGCCAAGGCGCTGACGACCCGCCATGACCTCGCGGTCGGCATTTCCGGTGCAGTCGAAGCGGTGCTCGATCAGGCCAGCGTGCCGGTCTCGGCGATCAGCATGGTCTCCCTGTCGACGACGCTTGCCACCAATGCGCTGGTCGAAGGGCAGGGCGGCCGCGCCGGCCTCGTCATGATCGGCTTCGGCCCCGAGGATCTGAAGCGCGACGGTTTGCAGGAAGCGCTCGGCTCGGACCCGGTAGTCTTCCTGCCGGGCGGCCACAATGTGCATGGCGGTGAGACCCCGCTGGACATGAGCGAGCTCGACGCCGTCCTGCCGGTGCTGGCTGATCAGGTCTCCTCCTTCGCCATTGCCGGCTACTTCGCCGTTCGTAATCCGGATCATGAAAAGCGCGTGCGCGACCGCATCCGCGAGGTCTCGCACCTGCCGGTCACCTGCAGCCACGAACTGTCCTCGAAACTCGGCGGGCCGCGCCGTGCCTTGACGACGCTGCTCAACGCCCGCCTCGTCTCGATGATCGACCGGCTGATCGGGTCCTGCGAAGGGTTTCTCAAGGCGCGCGGCATCGACGTGCCAATGATGGTGGTGCGCGGTGACGGTGCGCTGATTTCGGCCGAGGAGGCGCGGCTGCGCCCGATCGAGACGATCCTCTCCGGTCCGGCAGCAAGCCTCGTCGGCGCGAGGCATCTGACCGGCCTCGACAACGCCGTGGTTTCGGATATCGGCGGCACCACCACCGACGTGGCCGTGCTCGATGGCGGCCGCCCGCGTCTCGATGCCGAAGGCGCCGTCGTTGGTGGTTTCCGCACCATGGTCGAGGCTGTTGCGATGCGGACCTACGGCCTTGGCGGTGATTCGGAAGTGCGCATCAACGATCGCGGCCTCAAGGCGAAGATCGACCTCGGTCCGCGCCGGCTGATGCCGCTGAGCCTCGCCGCAGCGCTCCACGGCGACGCCGTCATCTCGGTGCTGGAAAAACAGATGCGCGCCCAGCACACCGGGCGCAACAATGGGCGCTTTGCTGTGCGTACCGGCCTGCCGGATCATCTGGCAAGCGGCCTGCAGCCACAGGAGCAGGCGCTCTACGAGCGCATCGGTAGCGTCCCCGTCTCGCTTGAAACGCTGCTCGTCTCGACGCCACAGAAGGCGACGCTCGATCGTTTGGTGGCCCGGGGGCTCGTCCATATCTGCGGTCTGACGCCGTCCGACGCCATGCATGTGCTCGGCCGGCAGTCGCAATGGAACCTCGAAGCGGCCGAGCTTGGCATTCAGCTTGCGGCCCGGACCCGCGACGGCTCCGGCCAGCCGATTGCTTCTTCTCCACAGGCGCTGGCGCAGATGATCGTCGATCGGCTGACGCGGCAATCCTCCGAGGTCATCCTGCAGGCCTGCCTCGGCGAGGACGGCGCCGGCGCGATCGATCCCGCCGTGTCGCAGGCCGTCGATCGTGCGCTGACCCGGACGCCCGGCATCGTCCGGTTCTCACTTGGTCTCGATCGTCCGCTCGTCGGACTTGGCGCTTCGGCGCCGGTTTATTACCCGGCTATTACCGAGATGCTCGGAACCGAAGCCGCCATTCCCGAGGAGGCCGGCGTCGCCAATGCCGTCGGCGCCGTGGTCGGCCAGGTAAGCGCCACCGTCACCGTTTTCGTGACGATGCCGGAGGAGGGCATTTTTGTCGTCAACGGGGCCGGGGCCAGCGAACGCTTTCTCGATCAGAAAAAGGCTTTTGGTGCCGCGCGCCGACGGGCCGAGACCGCAGCTCTGGAGGCGGCGCGCACCAACGGTGCCGATGATCCCGCGTCGTTGCTGCGCGAGGAAATCGACGCGCCGGAGGTCGAGGGCAGCCCCAAGCTGATCGAGGCCCGGTTCATTGCGTCCGCCAGCGGCCGGCCGCGCATCGCGCACGGCTGATCTTTTCCGTTTCGGAAACAATTCTTCGCATCCTTGCAGAATTGACAGGGAATGAATTGGTGAGAAACTGCGGCCGTTTCACGCGCGTATTGCGCATGGGCTGGTCCGAGACTCGCTTCAGGCGCAAGATCAACATGTTGGGGCGTTTTCATCGCATCCGTTCGGATCGGTGGCGCTCCTTACGTCTATTTCAAGGAGTTGGCAGATGGACCGCATTGAGACGTATGGATTGAAGATTGATGCGGACCTCCATCGCTTCCTGATGGAAGAGGCGATGCCGGGCACCGGCGTCGATGCAGAGCACTTCTTTGCTGAGCTTTCCGCCCTCGTGCACGATCTGGCGCCGAAGAACCGGGCGCTGCTCGCCAAGCGCGACGACCTGCAGGCCAAGCTCGACGCCTGGTACAAGCAGAACGGCGCCCCCAGCGATATGGAGACCTATCAGGCCTTCCTGCGCGATATCGGCTACCTGCTGCCCGAGGGTGGCGAGTTCAGCGTTTCGACCGCCAATGTCGATCCGGAGATCGCGACGATCGCCGGCCCCCAGCTCGTCGTTCCGGTCATGAATGCGCGCTATGCGCTGAACGCCGCCAATGCACGCTGGGGCTCGCTCTACGATGCGCTCTACGGCACGGACGCGATTTCGGACGCTGATGGCGCCGAGAAGGGCCGCGGCTACAATCCGAAGCGCGGCGCCAAGGTCATCGCCTGGGCGCGAAACTTCCTCGACGCCAGTGCGCCGCTGGCGAATGGAAGCTGGGCGGACGTTACTTCCCTGAAGGTTGCTGGCAGTGCGCTGGCGATTGGTCTCAAGGATGGTTCGAGCACTGCACTGCGCAACGCCGCTCAATTCGCCGGCTATTCCGGGGCTGAAGGTGCGCGCTTCGAGATCGTTCTCCGGCACAACAATCTGCATGCGATCGTCGTCCTCGACGCCACCACGCCGATCGGCAAGGAAGATCCGGCGGGCATCGCCGACGTCATTCTCGAATCGGCGATCACCACGATCATGGACTGCGAAGATTCTGTCGCCGCCGTCGATGCCGAAGACAAGGTTGTCGTCTACCGCAACTGGCTCGGCCTGATGAAGGGCGACCTCGAAGAAGAGGTTGCCAAGGGCGGCAAGACCTTTACCCGTCGTCTCAATGCCGACCGCGTTTACACGGCAACTGCCGGCGGTACGCTTTCCCTTCCCGGCCGCTCGCTAATGCTGGTCCGCAACGTCGGCCACCTCATGACGAATCCGGCTATCCTTGACCGCGACGGCAAGGAAGTGCCCGAGGGCATCATGGACGCGATGGTGACGGCGCTGATTGCCCTCCACGATGTCGGCAACGGCGGTCGCCGCATGAACTCCCGCGAGGGTTCCATGTATGTCGTCAAGCCGAAGATGCATGGCCCCGAGGAAGTCGCCTTCGCCAGCGAGATTTTCGCCCGTGTCGAAAAGGCGCTCCGCATGCCCGCCAACACCATGAAGATGGGCATCATGGACGAGGAGCGCCGCACGACGGTCAACCTCAAGGAATGCATCCGCGCGGCCCGCGAGCGCGTCGTCTTCATCAACACCGGCTTCCTCGATCGCACCGGCGACGAAATGCACACCTCCATGGAAGCCGGCCCGATGATCCGCAAGGGTGACATGAAGCAGGCAGCCTGGATCGGCGCCTATGAAAACTGGAACGTCGACATCGGGCTTGAATGTGGCCTGTCCGGTCACGCCCAGATCGGCAAGGGCATGTGGGCGATGCCCGATCTGATGGCGGCGATGCTCGAACAGAAGATCGCCCACCCGAAGGCCGGCGCCAACACCGCCTGGGTGCCGTCGCCCACGGCGGCCACTCTGCACGCGACCCACTACCACCGCGTCAATGTTGCCGAGGTCCAGGCGAGCCTGAAGAGCCGCGCCCGCGCCCAGCTCTCCGATATCCTGTCGGTGCCGGTAGCCGTCCGCCCGAACTGGACGCCCGAGGAAATCCAGCGCGAACTCGACAACAACGCGCAAGGCATTCTCGGCTACGTCGTGCGCTGGGTCGATCAGGGCGTCGGCTGCTCGAAGGTTCCCGACATCAACAATGTCGGCCTGATGGAAGACCGTGCCACGCTGCGCATCTCCGCCCAGCACATGGCCAACTGGCTGCATCATGGCGTCGTCACCGAGGCCCAGGTCGTCGAGACGATGAAGCGCATGGCGGCCGTCGTCGACAGTCAGAACGCTGATGATCCGCTCTACGTCGCGATGGCCGGCAATTTCGACCGTTCGATTGCCTTCCAGGCCGCCGTCGAACTCGTCCTCCAGGGCCGCGAGCAGCCGAACGGCTACACCGAGCCGGTCCTGCACCGCCGCCGCCTGGAGCTGAAGGCGCGCAACGCCGCCTGATTCGCCACCGAAGTCGGGGTATTGGAAAAGAGCCGTGCGTTCACATGAACGCACGGCTCTTTCGTTTCAGCGGTGGTCCGGTCTTCCAGACACGATCGCAGCCCGTGCCGCTCTAAAACTCCGCCCAGCCGTCCGTTGCGAGTGCGGCATTGCCGTGGGTGGCATAGGGGGCTGGTCGGCGTACCGGCTGAGGACGTCCCTGGTCACGCGTGGTTGCGGCGACTGCCGGGGCAGGCGCCATCGGCCTGCCCTTTGGCTGGGCCTCGCCGGCGAGCGTGAAACGGTCGATCAGGTTGCGCAGGTTCGTGCCTTCCTGCGCCAGCGTCGCGGAGGCCGCATTGGCTTCCTCGACCATCGCTGCGTTCCGCTGCGTTACCTGGTCCATCTGGTTGACGGCGGTGTTGACTTCGCTCAATCCCACCGACTGTTCGCGGGCGGAGGTGGCGATCGCCGCCATGTGTTCGTTGATCGTGATCACATGCGCTTCGATCGTCTGCAGCGCCTCGCCGGTGTCGCGCACCAGGTGCACGCCGTTCTCGACCTCCCGGCTCGATGTACGGATGAGATCCTTGATTTCTTTCGCAGCCTTCGCCGAGCGCTGAGCGAGCTCGCGCACCTCCTGGGCCACGACGGCGAAGCCCTTTCCCGCTTCGCCGGCCCGCGCTGCTTCGACGCCGGCATTCAGCGCCAAGAGATTTGTCTGGAAGGCGATCTCGTCGATGACGCCGATAATGCTGGAAATCTGGCTGGAGGATTCCTCGATCCGACGCATGGCTTCCACCGCGTTGGCGACGACGACGGCGGATTGGGCCGCGCTGGTCTTCGCCTCGCCGGCGATGTCGCGTGCCTCCTCCGTCCGTCTTGAGGAATTGCTGACATTGGCGGTGATCTGATCGAGCGCCGCGGCCGTTTCCTCGAGAGACGCGGCCTGCTGTTCGGTGCGCTTGGACAGGTCGTCGGCGCTCTGGCTGATTTCGCGCGTGCCCATGCCGATGTTTTGGGCGCTGTCGGCAACGGCGAGAAGCGCATCGTTCAACTGCGCGGCCGCCTTGTTGAGGTCGTGCCGCAATTGTTCGAACTCGGCGGCGAACGGCTCATGTAGCTGAACGGCGAGATCGCCGTTGGCCAGCCGCTGCAGGCCGCCGGCAAGTCCGGCGGTCGCCTGCGTCAGCTTTTCCTGCGCCGCCTGCTCCGCCGCCTTCTGGACGCGGACACGTTCGGCCTCGCCGTTGCGGCGGTTCTCCTCGGCCTCCGCCTGCAGCCGAAGATTCGAGCGCGCCGCCTCGCGGAAGGATTGAATGGCGCGGGCCATTTCGGCGATCTCGTCCTTGCCGCGCACCGGCTCGTCGGCATCTTCAACGTGGCCGTCGATCAGCCGGCGCATGGCGGCGATCTGGCGGGCGAGCGGTCCGACGACGCCGCGCAGCACCACAAGCAGGGTGCCGCCAGCAAGCGCCACGACGAGAACGATGATCCCAATGTTGAGTGTCTGTACGGTTTCGAACTCGTGATGCTTGGCCTCGAAGGCCGTACCCGAAAGTTCGACCTGCAGGTCCGAAATCTCGGAGATCGTGGCCGTCAGCGGATCGATCGTAGCGTAGAGCTTGTCGCGCACGAAGGCATCAAGAGCCTTCTGGTCCTTGGCCGAGAGGATTTGCGTGAGTGCCGTGATCGAATCCATCGCAACGACCATCTGGCTTCGTGCATTGTCGACGAGGTTCCGTTCCTCGTCGGTCATCGAGGTCGCCGCATAGGCATCCCAGTTTGACTTGATCGTTTCCCGTGCGGCATTGACCGAGGCAAGCCCGCTCTCCATCGATTCGTTGCCATTGCGCACCTTGTGGGCAGCATCGACGATCGAGACCGCAAAGGCGTCGGAAGTCGCCTTCAGGTTCTTCAGCGGCACAATGCGATCGGCGTAGACCGCGTCCATCATGTCGCTGGTTTCCGACAGCGTGCTCTGGCTGTGAATAGCGATGCCGATAGCGATGGATGATAGAAGCGCGATTGCGCCGATAAGCTTGGTCTTGATCAGCATGCCAGTCCCTCCCGAGCGGAATTTCGTGGGCACACTGTTTCGATTATTTAGATAACGCTTACTTAATAAGCGGCTGAATTTAAGTCGAAATTGAACTTTCCGAGCGGACAGGGACAAATACCGCGACCCTGATTTGAGCGCGAATCAGGACGGCAACTTTGCGTCGATGGTGTGCCTGCTTGCGGCTTTCGCTCGGAAGTTGGGTGACGTGAGCGCGAACGAAAAAAGCCGCCGACAGAGTCGGCGGCTTCGTCAGTCTCGATCTGATTCGATTACTGCTGGACGACGACGCGGGCGCTCTTGCCGGGGCGAACGCGCGAATAGAGGTCGATGATGTCCTGGTTGATCAGGCGGATGCAGCCGGACGAAGCGGCGGTACCGATCGAGGACCATTCCGGCGTGCCGTGCAGACGGAACAGTGTATCCTTGCCCTGGTCATTGAAGAGGTAGAGGGCACGGGCGCCAAGCGGGTTCTTGAGGCCGGGACCCATGCCATCTTCGACGTACTTGGCGACTTCCGGCTTGCGTTCCGCCATTTCCTTCGGCGGATGCCACATCGGCCATTCCTGCTTCCAGGCAATATAGGCTTCGCCTTCCCATGCAAAACCGGCCTTGCCGACGCCGATGCCGTAACGAACGGCCTTGCCGCCCGGCAGCACGTAGTAGAGGAAGCGATTCGGCGTGTTGACGACGATCGTTCCGGGGCGCTCGCTGGTGGCGTAATCGACGATCTGGCGATGGAAACGGGTATCGACCTTGCTGATCGGAATGGCCGGCAGCGCGTAACCGTGATCCTCAACTGCGCCATAATCGCCGTTAAAGATCTGATTCGTAGCAACCTGTACCGTTGCGGGCGCGGGTTCGTTCGCAGCCGTTTCGGGCTTGGACGAGGTCGTCGAGCAGCCGGCAACGGCGAGTGTCGCCGCGAGGCTGCACAAGAGGAAGGCATTGCGGAAGCGCATGGGAGTCTCTTAAAAAGAAGCGAAGTAAAAACTGGGTCGCCGCGACCAACAGTGACTACGGTTATTTTCGATTAGTTTGAGCTATGCAAGAGATTGCGCGGCCACAATTTGGCTGAAAAGTGCAAATTCCATGACCCTTGTTTTTTTGCAACAAAATGACCGGCTCAAAGGGACACCGGACGCATGACGATCCTCTCCATCCATGGCGACAACCCCTTGATCGACGGTCGCCAATCGAATCGCGCGATGATGGTGCGCCGCGGTGTGCAGCGGCTGTTCGCCGAACTGCGCCATTCGGTCCTGCCGGAATTGACCTTGGCAAGTGGACGGCGTGCCGATCTGATCTCCTTGTCGGCGAAGGGCGAGATCTGGATCGTCGAGATCAAAACCTCGATTGAGGACTTTCGCGTCGACCGCAAATGGCCGGACTACCGACAGCACTGCGACCGGCTGTTCTTCGCCACCCATGCCGCCGTGCCACTGGACATCTTTCCGGAGGACTGCGGACTGCTGCTGTCTGACGGTTATGAAGGCCACATCGTTCGCGAGGCGCCCGAACACAGGCTGCCGCCGGCGACACGCAAGTCGGTGCTGCAACTCTTTGCCCGTACGGCAGCACAACGGCTGATGCTTGCCGAATGGGCGGCCGAGCGCAACGGCGAACTCGGTGATTCGATCGGCGACATCCTCTCCGGCGGTCGCGACTGATCCCGCGGGGAAAAGCGACCGGAGCAGCTGTTGTGCGCCGGTCGTGGAAGTTGATTGCTTACTTCGGCGCGCGCTTGGCGAGAATGCGCTGCAGCGTGCGGCGATGCATGTTGAGCCGGCGCGCCGTTTCCGAGACGTTGCGCTCGCACATTTCATAGACGCGCTGAATATGTTCCCACCGCACGCGATCGGCCGACATCGGGTTTTCCGGCGGCTCGACGCGTTCGCCCTGGCGCTGCACGAGCGCGGCAAAGATGTCGTCGGCATCGGCAGGCTTGGCAAGATAGTCGACCGCGCCGAGCTTCACCGCGTTCACGGCGGTGGCGATGTTGCCGTAGCCGGTCAGCATGATCATGCGCGTGTCGTCGCGCCGTCCGCGGATCGCTTCGATCACGTCGAGGCCGCTGCCGTCGCCGAGCCTGAGGTCGATGACCGCATATTTCGGCGGGTTGCCCTTGGCCTTGGCGATGCCTTCCGCGACCGATTCGGCGATGTCGACCGAAAAGCCACGGGCTTCCATGGCGCGGGCCAACCGCCTGAGAAAGGGTGCGTCGTCATCGACGAGCAACAGGGTGCGGTCCGGTCCGATCAGTTCGGCGTCCTGTGCGGTGGTGCTGGGCGAAGCTGTCGATTTGTCGGTCATTCTCGCAATCCTTGGGCAAAAACGGAACGCTTTCGCCGAGATTATAGGTTTCTGCCTCGTTCAATAAACTGCGAAATGTCATTTCGCCAGTTTCGTATCCATCAGGGCGCGCGGCCATTCGACGCTGACCCGGGCGCCCGGCCTCTCCGGCCCGCCATTCTCGAAGCGCAGGCGCGCGCCCGAGCGTTCGAGCAGCGTCTTTGCGATAAAGAGCCCGAGCCCGAGGCCGCCGGCGCTGTCATCCTTCTGCCTGCGTGTCACATAGGGTTCGCCGATCCGCTGCAGGATATCGGGCGCGAAACCGTCACCATCGTCGGCGATCGTGACGCGAACCCGATCCGCCGTGTGCTCGACGGTTACGGTCACCTGTTTCTTGGCGTAGTCGACGGCGTTTTCCAAGAGGTTGCCGAGCCCATAGAGAATGCCGGCATTGCGGTTGCCGACCGGCTCCGTGGCACGGTCGCCCTTTTCGATGAGCTCGATGTGGATGCCGAACTCGCGATGCGGCGCCATCACCTCTTCGATCAGCGACGACAGCGGCAAAAGCCGCATGTGCTCCTCGCTCTCGGAGGACAGCGTCGTCAGCCGCTTCAGGATATCGCGGCAGCGTTCGCTCTGGCTGCGCAGCAGATGCACGTCCTCCCCGAAGCGCGGATCGTCGCCGAGTTCGCGTTCCATCTCCTTGGCGACGACGCTGATGGTCGCAAGCGGCGTGCCGAGTTCATGGGCTGCCGCTGCCGCAAGCCCATCGAGCTGCGACAGGTGCTTTTCCCGCTGAAGCACCAGTTCGGTCGCCGTCAGCGCTTCCGACAGCTCACTCGCTTCCAGCGACACGCGGTAGGTATAGAAGGCGGCAAAGGCGGTCATCGAGACGATCGCAAACCAGATGCCGGCGGTCAGCACCCGCGGCATCAGCAGGACCGTGCCCGGATACCAGGGCAGCGGAAAGGGTGAAAAGGCGAGTGCGGTGATGGCGATTACCGCAAAACCGGCAAGAATGATGCTGTGTGACTTCGGCTGCGACGCAGAGGAAATGATGACCGGGACGCAGAGCAGCGGCGCGAAGGGATTGGTGAGCCCGCCTGTGATGAACAGCAATCCGGTGATCTGCGCGAGATCGAGGCCGAGAAGCGCGAAGGCCGCCGGCGGCTGCAACCGGTGCGTCGGCGGATAGCGCAACGTCACATAGGCGTTGACCAGCGCGAGGCTCGCGATCAGCACCAGGCAGGAAATCAGCGGCAGAGGAAACTGCAGCCAGAAGGCCGTGATGAGGACGGCGATCGACTGGCCGCCGACGGCCAGCCAGCGCAGCCGGACGAGCGTCTGCAGGCGCAGGCTGCGGTTGCTGGTCTGGTCGTTGTTATGTTCGAGCGCAACAGTGGTCATTCGTGCCTGCATTTCAATGATCGATGCTTTCGTCTCATGTACCACGGGGCTTCGCCCGTGTCGTCGGCGCCGCATTGGCCGGATCCTCGGGCCAGGGATGCTTCGGATAGCGCCCGCGCATGTCGGCGCGCACATCGCGCCAGGAACCCGCCCAGAAACCGGGCAGGTCGCGCGTCGTCTGGATCGGCCGATGTCCGGGCGAGATCAGCTCGAGCAGCAACGGCAGCCGCCCATCGCCGATCGCCGGATGGGTCTTCAGGCCAAACAGCTCCTGTACCCGGATCGACAGCAGCGGCTCGTCGCCGTCGTAGTGGATCGGGTGCCGTTGCCCGGTCGGCGCCTCGAAATGCGTCGGCGCCAGCCGCCCGAGTTCCCGTTGCCGCTCGTGTGGAATGAGGGAGAGCAGACCGTCGGAGAGGTTGGATGCCTTGATGTCGGCAATCGCGGTGATGCCGTGCTGGAAGGGAACGAACCAGTCGTCGAGACGGTCGAGCAGCGCTTCGTCGGAAACATCCGGCCAGGGTTCACCGATCGAGCGGTTGAGGAAGCCGATGCGGTCGCGCATCTGCATCGCCTCCTTGGAGAAGGGCAGGATGGCAAGGCCGAGCTGGCGTACGCCGTCGGCGAGTGCCCGCGCCGCCGATTCACCGGTCGGTCGTGTGAGCGGCGCCTCCTCGAAGATGATGGCGCCGAGCCGCGTGACCCGACGCGCCCGCACCTGCCGGCTGGCCTTGTCGAAAAAGCTCTGGTCCTCGCGGGTTATCGCCTCGGGCATATGCGCCTCGACCTCGGCGCGCGTCAGTTCTGCCGCCGCCAGCACGCGCTGGCCGCCGGCGCGGCCGGTCAGGTCGGCGATGACGAGCATGGAAGCCGCCGCCAGCCGCTCCGTCTCGGGGATCTCGGCGCCCCGTCCGTTCGCCATGACGAACCGGCCGCGGCCACCGCGCTGCAGCGCGATGCGGTCGGGAAAGGCGTGCATCAGCAGGGCACCCGGCTGGATCGGTTCGCTCGATTTCGGCGCGCCCTTCAGCTCGGCCGCCATGCGCCGCGCCAGATTGCGCGAGGCGTCGGCGCGGTCGCCACGCTCCTGACGGAAGCGGCGCACCCGGTCCTCGAGATCGACGCTGTTACCGCCCAAGCCCTGTTCGGTCAGCATCACCGCCAAGAGACACGCGGTTTCCGCCTGTCCCTCTTCGGCCGCGGCAACCGCCATTGCCGCCAGCCGCGGCGGCAAGGCCAGGTCGCGGATCTTGCGGCCCGTCGGGGTCAGCGCGCCGGCCTCGTCCAGCGCGCCAAGGCTGGTCAGCAGTTTCCTCGCTTCGGCGAGTGTCGTCTCCGGCGGCGCGTCGATGAAGGCAAGGGTGGCCGGATCGCTGACACCCCAATGGGCGCAGTCGAGCAGCAGGCCCGAGAGATCGCTGGCCAGAATCTGCGGCGGCGTGAAGGCGGCAAGCGCTGCGGTCTGGCCGCTATGCCAGAGACGGATGGCAATGCCGGGTTCGGTTCGCCCCGCACGGCCGGCGCGCTGATCGGCAGACGCGCGCGACACGCGCACCGTCTCCAGCCGCGTGATCCCGGTCGCTGCCTCGAACACCGGAACGCGCTGCTGGCCGCTGTCGATGACGATGCGTACGCCGTCGATGGTGATCGAGGTTTCGGCGATCGAGGTGGCAAGCACGATCTTGCGGGTGCCTGATGGCGCCGGCCGGATCGCTGCATCCTGTTCCTTCTGGGTCAGGTTGCCATAAAGCGGTACGATCGCCGTATTGTTGTCGAAGCGGTCCTGGAGCCGCGTGGCGACTCGGGTGATTTCGGCCTGGCCGGGCAGAAAGGCGAGGATGGAGCCATCTTCCGTACGATGCGCTTCGGCAATGGCCCGCAGCATCGTGTCCTCGACGCTGTCGCCGCCGCGATCCTGGTAGCGGATGTCGATCGGATAGCTGCGCCCCTGGCTCTCGATGACCGGCGCATCGCCAAGCAGGCCCGAGACCCGCTCGACATCGAGCGTTGCCGACATAACGATGATCTTCAGGTCGTCACGCAGCGCCGCCTGCACGTCGAGTGCCAGCGCCAGGCCGAAATCCGCGTCGAGCGAGCGCTCGTGGAATTCGTCGAACAGCACGGCTGCGACGCCCTTGAGTTCCGGGTCGTCGAGGATCATGCGGGCAAACACACCCTCGGTCACCACTTCGATGCGTGTCTTGCCGGAGACGCGATTGTCGAGACGCATGCGATAGCCGACGGTTTCGCCGACCTTTTCCCCCAGGAGCTCGGCCATGCGGCCAGCTGCGGCGCGCGCTGCCAGCCGGCGCGGCTCGAGCAGAATGATCTTTCCGCCCTTTGCCCAGTCCTGATCGAGCAGGAAGAGCGGAACAAGCGTCGTCTTGCCGGCGCCGGGTGGGGCGGAAAGCACCACGGAGGGGCCTGCGGTGAGCGCATGTGCCAGTGCGGGCAGCACGTCGCGAACCGGAAGCGCAGGAAGCTGTGTCGTCACGTCTGGTTCTCCGCCCCCTATATAGAGATGATGGCGCTGCGTGCGGTCGGTGCATCCGTCGGCTCATGCATCACCATGTTGTCGGTCCGCCACCGCATGGATCGTCATGTCGGGCAGGGCGGACAATTCGCAAGTACGGCAATCGCCCGCCCAAGGGCAAGCGTGGTGCGTCCGTGAGCGTGCTTCGTATGGCGCCTCGTTGCTGGAGATATCTACATCTGACAGCTGAGAGACCCATGCTGTCTACATGTAGATGAGGTCGCTCAGAGGGGCGTTTTGGGCCACGTGAAATGGCCATCAGGTTTTTGACCGCCTGGTCAAAGATTCGCGCCACGGATTCGCTGGTTTTCCGGTGCATTAAATCGACCTAGTTTATCAACAGCTGGAATTATTGTGTAAATTCAGAGAGTTGTCGATTTTTGAAGTTTTTTTGAACGTGGCTGTTGACGTCTGCGAGGATGGGGGTCTATAAGCCCGATCACTGACGAGGGCGGCGGCGCTGCTGGCGACGACGACCTTCGCTCTAGAGTTTCCTGATTGGCTTGGTGCTGATTGAGGGG
>NZ_LMEG01000019.1:0-59964 GCF_001426275.1 Ensifer sp. Root423
GTCGATTACTCGACGATCGAGGCAACGATGCCTGCGCCGACGGTACGGCCGCCTTCGCGGATTGCGAAGCGCAGCTTTTCTTCCATCGCGATCGGAACGATCAGCTCAACGGCAACGGTGACGTTGTCGCCCGGCATAACCATTTCCGTGCCTTCCGGCAGCGTCACGATGCCCGTCACGTCCGTCGTGCGGAAGTAGAACTGCGGACGGTAGTTGGTGAAGAACGGCGTATGACGGCCGCCTTCTTCCTTCGTCAGGATGTAGGCTTCAGCCATGAACTTCTTGTGCGGCTTGACCGAACCCGGCTTGCACAGGATCTGGCCACGCTCAACGCCGTCACGGTTAACACCACGGATCAGCGCGCCGATGTTGTCGCCAGCCTGGCCCTGGTCGAGCAGCTTGCGGAACATTTCAACGCCCGTAACCGTCGTCTTCGACGTGTCGCGGATGCCGACGATTTCGACTTCTTCGCCGACCTTGACGATGCCGCGCTCAACGCGACCGGTCACAACCGTACCACGGCCCGAGATCGAGAACACGTCTTCGATCGGCATCAGGAACGGCTGGTCGATCGGACGCTCAGGCGTCGGGATGTAGGCGTCAACAGCTGCCATCAGCTCGCGGATCGCGTCTTCGCCGATCTTCTTGTCCGAATCTTCCAGAGCAGCAAGAGCCGAGCCCTTGATGATCGGAATGTCGTCGCCCGGGAATTCGTAGGACGACAGAAGTTCGCGAACTTCCAGCTCGACGAGCTCGAGAAGCTCGGCGTCGTCAACCTGGTCGACCTTGTTGAGGAACACGACGATTGCCGGAACKCCAACCTGACGAGCGAGCAGGATGTGCTCGCGGGTCTGCGGCATCGGGCCGTCAGCAGCCGAGCAAACCAGGATCGCGCCGTCCATCTGCGCTGCACCGGTGATCATGTTCTTGACGTAGTCGGCGTGGCCGGGGCAGTCAACGTGAGCGTAGTGACGGTTCGGCGTCTCATACTCAACGTGCGCCGTCGAAATCGTGATACCACGGGCCTTTTCTTCCGGAGCAGCGTCGATCTGGTCGTACGCCTTGAACTCGCCGAAGTACTTCGTGATCGCTGCGGTCAGCGACGTCTTGCCATGGTCAACGTGGCCAATCGTGCCAATGTTAACGTGCGGCTTGTTGCGCTCAAATTTGCTCTTTGCCATNCGTGATCGCTGCGGTCAGCGACGTCTTGCCATGGTCAACGTGGCCAATCGTGCCAATGTTAACGTGCGGCTTGTTGCGCTCAAATTTGCTCTTTGCCATGGGTACGTTTCCTGTGGTCAAGTATGAATAATGATCAGCCGGCAGGGCCGGTTTGTGGAGCCGTTTAAGGGTTTCAGGGGATTTGCGCAAGACTTAATTGCGCGCGCCCGGGCCGGCCGCCGCTGGCCTTTTCCTGCCGATATATAAGAAGCGCGCGACGCCGCTACAAGATTCAGTGCTATCGAGCTACGAATCGCAGCCGCAGTAAAACATTCAAACGCTTAGCGATGAACGTTGACTTGATACATTAATTCGAAAAGAAGGAGGAAGCCGCTATTGGAGCGGGTAGCGGGAATCGAACCCGCGTATTCAGCTTGGAAGGCTGCTGCTCTACCATTGAGCTATACCCGCGGGCCTTCGATCCAGAAGCAGAATGGTGGAGGGAGTTGGATTTGAACCAACGTAGGCTGAGCCAACGGATTTACAGTCCGTCCCCTTTAACCACTCGGGCATCCCTCCATTATTCTGTCGGGATCTTTCGACCAAGCATTTGAGATCGTGAGACAACCAGCGACTTGGCCGTGCCGCTCTCGATCTGTGGCCGGGTATATGACTGCCCCGTTTCGTCCTGTCAACACGGGTCAGCGGAAAATTTCCGATTTTCTCCACAGCCGTAAAAAAGGACCCGACGCTGAAAACCGTTTCGCCCCGCGTGCAACCTCTCTATAAGACGCCAATGAGCAAAGATCGCACCGGCGACAAGAGCGCCAAGGACACCCATTACGCCAACCTTCGGCGCGCGCATCGCGACGCCAAGCGGGAACGTGGCGAAATCCCCACGCCAAGAGAGGACAAGCGCCGCAAGGCGCCGGCCGACTGGAGGCCGCAGCCGCTCTCGCCCGAGCAAGTTCTACTCTATGGCCTGCACACGGTTCGCGCGGCGCTGGACAATCCGGCTCGCGAGGTCATCCGTCTCAGCGTTACGCCGAACGCGGCCGCCCGTCTGGAACTCGGCGAGCTTTCGGCCCTGCCCTTCCCGGTCGAAACGGTGACGCCGCAGGATCTCGACAAGATTCTCGGTCCCGACGCGATCCACCAGGGCGTGATGCTCGAGACCCGCCCGCTGCCGCATCGCCGGCTCGAGGCTCTGCGCGACTGCCCGCTGATTCTGGTGCTCGACCAGGTGACCGATCCGCACAATGTCGGCGCCATCATGCGCTCGGCCGTCGCCTTCGATGCCGGCGCGCTGATCACCACCATGCGCCACAGCCCGACCGAATCGGGCGTGCTCGCCAAATCGGCCTCCGGCGCGCTTGAGATGATCCCCTATATCCAGATCACCAACCTTGGCGATGCCATCGAGGAACTGCATCGGCTGGGCTTCCAGACGATCGGACTTGATTCGGAAGGGCCGCAGCCGCTGGAAGGGACATTCAGCGGCGAAAAGATCGCCCTCGTTCTCGGCTCCGAGGGCAAGGGGCTTAGGCAGAAGACCCGCTCGATCGTCAACGATCTTGCCCGGCTCGACATGCCCGGCGCGATAAAGTCGCTGAACGTATCGAACGCAGCGGCGATCGCGATGTATGCGGCGCGCCAGCATCTGAAGCGCTGACATCGCCAGGCGTTCCGGGCCGCCTCACCGCAAAGCGCGGCGGTCCTCCGCAGCTCACAGACAACGGCGCCAAAGCCGAGGCGGTAACGCGAAATAGCGCCTGTGGAAATTTCCGCTCCGGTGGGATCGCGGAGCGCTGCGCCGTGCAGTTTCGAAAAAGATCGGAATGAGGACGGCAAGCCGCTCTTCCGCGTCAGAAACGGATCGATTGCCCCGCAAGGCTACCCGGTGTGCTCATGCCGGCCGTAGGGCAGCCTTCACGCAGTTTCTTCCAGGTCGTGACGTTGAGGTTCATCTCGCAGCGCGCGAGGTAGGCGTTGCCGTCGACACGCAGGCAAGCGACCTGCCCAAGTTCGTATTTGGAACCGTCTCGATTGCGGCAGGTGCAGCCATGATCCGGCGGCGCAGCAAGGGTCGCTTCGGCGGCGAGCAAAAAGGCCACCGCAGCGGTCATGCCCCAAAGGATCGTCCGCCCGTCCATCATGAGGGCATTATAAAGCAGATATCGATGTTCGAAAACGGACAATGCCGGCTGCTTGCGCAACCGGCACCGTCCGCACGTGGGGCATACGCCCCTCCCACCGGATCACCTCGGTGATCCGCTGAATTTGGTCTTAGCTCGCCAGGCGAAGCACGCTGCCTTCCGAGATGGTCTTTTCGGCCTCGGCGATCGCAAACTGCTTGCTGTCGGCGCTGAGGTTCAGGCCTTCGGCGCGCACGAATTCGACATCGGTGATGCCAAGGAAACCGAAGACCGTCTTCAGGTAAGATTCCTGGTGATCCATGACGGCCGCCGGGCCGGCGGAGTAGTGGCCGCCGCGGGTGGAGGCGACGATAATCTTCTTGCCCTTGGCGAGGCCTTCCGGACCATTCTCGGTGTAGCGGAAAGTCTTGCCGGAGACGGCGATGCGATCGATCCAGGCCTTCAGCTGGCTCGGAATGCCGAAGTTGTACATCGGAGCGCCGATGATGACGGTGTCGGCGGCGAGGAATTCTTCCAGCATGTCGCGGCCAAGCTTGACGTCGGCAGCGAGACCCGCGTCGACGCCTTCGAGGTCGGCCGGGGCCATGATCTGGGCGCCGGTCAGATGGGGCAGCGAGCTGGCAGCGAGGTCGCGATAGGTCACCTGCGCATCCGGGCGGTCAGCCTTGACCTGGGCGGCAAGGGCGGCCGTCAGACGGCGGGAAACCGAGTGGTCGCCGAGGATACCGGAGTCGATATGAAGAACGTTCATGGGAACACCTTTGTGTTTACGTTGCGGTGATCCACATATGAGGGGAAAACAATGGCCCGATAAGCCAGCGGATATTTGACATACTGTTTCCAGACGGAAACAATCATACCCATCATCCGCACCTCGGAGACAGGACAATGCAGGATCTGAACGACCTCGGGCTTTTTGCCGCCGTCGTGCGAAACAACGGCTTCAGTGCTGCGGCACGGGACCTCAATATACCCAAATCCAAGCTCAGCAAACATGTGGCCCGCCTCGAGGAGCAGCTCGGTGTGCGGTTGCTGGAGCGCTCGACCCGCAAGCTGCGTGTCACCGATATCGGCCGGGTCTTCTATGAGCATTGCCAGAGCCTTCTCGACGGGGTGGCTGCCGCCGAAGCCGAGATCGCCGCCGTGCGCGCGGAGCCCTCGGGCACGGTGCGGCTCGCCTGCCCGCTCGGTTTCACCCCTATGCTTGCCGACATCCTGCCGGCGTTTCACCGCCGCTACCCCGGCGTCCGGCTGCTGATCACCGCCACCAACCGTCGCATCGATCTGATCGAGGAGCGGGTCGACGTGGCGCTGCGTGCCCGCGGGCAGCTCGATACGGACAACCAACTCATCATCCGCAAGTTCGGCGAGGTTCGCGAGCGGCTTGCAGCCAGCCCCACCTTCCTCGCCCGCGCCGGCGAGATCACGATCGAGAACCTCAGCCAGCAGGCGACGCTGTCGATGAACGAACAGCACCCGACCGATGTCTGGCGGCTGGTTTCGATCGATGGCAACACGACGGAAATCACCCATCGTCCGATCGTCGGCTGCAGCGATTTCCTGATTCTCGAACGCGCCGCGATCGAAGGCATGGGGGTCGCCCTCTTGCCTGACCATATCTGCGAGCGCGCTTTCCGCGCCGGCGTCCTTGCGCCGGTGCTGCCGGAATGGACGTCGAACGACGTCGTCGTGCACCTCGTCTTCCCGTCCCGCCAGGGCATGTTGCCGGCGACGCGGGCGCTGATCGACTATCTCGCCGAGAACCTGCTCAACGCCCTGCAGAAATGCCGCGAGGTTCCTGTGCGCATGGGGCCGTCCTTCGACATCTGATGCCGCACGGCGCGGCTTTTCCGATCAGCAGCGGCAGATCATCAGCACGTTGCCATCGGGATCGCGAATCGTGAACCATTGCTCGGACTGCACCGGCGTCACGATCTCGAGACGCACGGAGAGCGCCGGACTAAGCGATGCGGGAGCCGGTGATCGATCGAGCGTTGACCGCTTACTCCGACCAAGGCTCCGCATCTCATCGGCGGCAAAGCTCGCCGCCGTCTGCAAGCTCGGCAAAAGACTTGGCGCCGACGTCATATCGATAGGCGATCACCTCCACTGTGCAGGCGTTCGTCGATCGCGCGCAAGCCTCCATCGAAACGCAGAGAAGGCCTTTAGCACCCCAGACCTTCGCAGGGGGATTGTCATAGATGCCTTCGTAGATCGTCTGCGTCCGCTTACCGCCATCACGCCACTCAACCACGATCTCCGAACGAAAGTGGTCATAACCGATGTTGCTGTATCCCACGGAATAGCGGACCGCCCCCAAACCGGAAACTTGGGTCGCGCTCGAACTCATCTCAGTCCAATCGGATCCCTCCTGCGCGTTGGCAGGGCTCCAGACGACAAACCCACAAAGCAGAACGACCGCCCATCTGACCGGCGCCAGTGCCGCGGGGTTGGTAAGGCTGCTTTTGGCGGCAGCCGAAAGAACGTGTTCGATGACCAAGACCTTTCCAAGAGAGCCAGCTGACGAATGCTCGTCCTCCGTTCATCGGCGCTGGAGAAACAATCGGCGGTGGCCGAAACCACTGATTCCCTATATTTCAGGAGGATGAGAACTCTTGGAAGACTGATCATCTCCGCCGTCCTGGCGTTCCTTGTCAGCCTTATCGTCGCGGGGCTGTTCCTACCCGTCTACGGCATATTCGAGGGCGGGCCGTACAACTGCCTGAAGGATGGCATTGCGGTATGCATCGCCGGCATACCGCTGAGCGCGCTGATCTATGGGCCGCTATTTTCGATTGCCGGCGTTCTGATCGGCACACCAGTGTTCATGGCCATCTTTGCGATGCGTGACTAACTGCTCGCTTTGCGCCGACGGTGTACCCGCGGCAACACGCCGAACCTGAAATTCCGGCTCGAATAGCCGCCAAAAATTCGGAAAAAACAATGGGGAAGAAATGAAGTGGTGCCCCCAGAGAGACTCGAACTCCCGACCTACTGATTACAAATCAGCCGCTCTACCAACTGAGCTATAAGGGCACTTGCTTTGGTGGGAGTTACCATAATCTGATGTGGTGTAAAGCAAAATTGCGAATTCTCCCAATTTTTCAGATGCGTTCGGTTCCGGGCCATGCCAGAAACGATAGAGAGAGATTGCCGCTGGCGGCGCATAACATATCGAGCGGACTAGAGTTTCATGGCCCGAACGTTCACTTCCCTAGCCTTTCTCGCCTCGTCCGCGGAAGAGGCACAAAAGGCTGCGGCTGATCTCAAGGCGATCTATGGCGACCATGATCCGTCGAAGGCCGATGTGATCGTCGCGCTTGGCGGCGACGGCTTCATGCTGCAGACGCTGCATCAGACCATGAACAGCGGCAAGCTGGTCTACGGCATGAACCGTGGCTCGGTCGGGTTCCTGATGAACCGCTACAGCACGGAGAACCTGACGGACCGAATCTGCCAGGCAGTCGAGAACGCGTTTCATCCGCTGGAGATGCAGACGACCGACGTCTATGGCGAGAGCTTCACGGCACTTGCGATCAACGAGGTCTACCTTTTCCGCCAGTCCTACCAGGCGGCGAAGCTCCGCGTCCTGATCGATGGCAAGACAAGGCTGGAGGAGTTGACCTGCGACGGCCTGCTGGTCGCCACCCCTGCCGGCTCCACCGCCTACAATCTCTCCGCCCACGGGCCGATCCTGCCGCTCGAGGCCCCGCTTCTGGCGATGACCCCGGTCAGTGCCTTCCGCCCGCGCCGCTGGCGTGGCGCGCTTCTGCCGAACCATGTCACAGTCGAGATCGAAATCCTTGAGGCCGACAAGCGGCCGGTAAACGCGGTGGCCGACCATCAGGAAGTGAAGTCCGTGGTCAAGGTGAAGATCGCCGAATCGGAAAACATGACGGCGCGCATCCTCTCGGATCCCGATCATTCCTGGTCGGATCGCATCCTCGCCGAGCAGTTTTCGAACTGAGCGCACGTTCTCCGCGCGACCTATGGTATCATTCTGCCGGCTAGGTTTCCGCCGGCCCGCAGTAAACGGCAACCGAGCCGCCGCCTTAAGGACGACGACCCAATGCACAGATCCGCCCTCCTCGCGCTGTTCCTGTTTCTCAGCAGTGCCGGCGCCAAGGCTCAGGATGCCAACATCGTTCCGCCTGAGGCGACCTTCGTGACCAGCACCGGCTACTGGGAGGAAAGCGGAGAGCCGCTTTCATCCCTCGATCCGAACGCGGCCGCCGAAAAGCCGGGCGACGCCCGGCGTGGTTACTACAAGCTGATCGCGCTTCGCCAGGCGGATGGAACCGCCCAGATCCATCTGCAGCAGGTGGCAGCGACCTCGGCCGGCCCTCTGGTGATTTCGTCGGCGGAACTCGAAGAATTCTCCGCGCTCAAGGCCTACGTCACCGACATCCGCCCGGAGACCTCGACCGGTGTCACCGCGCAGCCCGGCATGTTTGCGACCGTCTATCTGAAGACGGACCCGTCGGTGAGAGAGCCTGAGAGCTGGACCGTGCTCATCGACGATCTCGGCGACATCAAGATCGAGCGTGCCTCCAACTGAGCAAAAGAAAGGGCCGGATGCGAACACCCGGCCCTCTTCAATTGCACTGGTGCAGACCGCTGTCTGCCTTAGTTCAGATCATCCACGACGGCATCCGCGCCGCCGCTGACGCGGTGCGCAAGGGCGGCCTCCATGAACTCGTTGAGTTCACCGTCGAGAACGTCGCCCGGTGCCGTGCTTTCAACGCCGGTGCGCATGTCCTTGACCAGCTGATAGGGCTGCAGAACGTAGGAGCGGATCTGGTGGCCCCAGCCGATGTCGGTCTTCGACGCGGCTTCGGCGTTGGCGGCCTCTTCCCGCTTCTTCAGTTCGGCCTCGTAGAGGCGCGCACGCAACATGTCCCAGGCCTTCGCCCGGTTCTTGTGCTGCGAACGTTCCTGCTGGCACTGCACGACGATGCCCGACGGGATGTGCGTGATGCGCACGGCCGAGTCGGTCGTGTTGACGTGCTGACCGCCGGCGCCCGACGAGCGGTAGGTGTCGATACGGCAATCGCTCTCGTTGATGTCGATCTGGATCGAATCATCAACGACCGGGTAGACCCAGATCGAGGAGAACGAGGTGTGGCGGCGCGCGTTGCTGTCGTAGGGCGAGATGCGAACCAGGCGGTGCACGCCCGATTCGGTCTTCAGCCAGCCATAGGCATTGTGGCCCTTGACGAGGAGCGTCGCGGACTTGATGCCGGCCTCTTCGCCGTCCTGGATTTCCAGAAGCTCGACCTTGTACCCCTGGCGCTCGGACCAGCGGGTGTACATGCGCAAAAGCATGTTGGCCCAGTCCTGGCTTTCGGTACCGCCGGCACCCGAATGCACTTCGAGATAGGTATCGTTCTGATCCGCCTCGCCCGAGAGCATGGCTTCGACCTGCTTCTTCGCCGCTTCGTTTCTGAGATCCCGCAACGCCTGTTCGGCGTCGGCGATGATGGCGGCGTCGCCCTCTTCCTCGCCGAGTTCGATGAGTTCGATGTTGTCATTGAGCTGCTGCTCGAAACGGCGCAGGCCATTGATGCCGTCATCGAGTTGCTGGCGCTCGCGCATCAGCTTCTGCGCTTCCGAAGCGTCGTTCCAAAGCGCCGGATCTTCCGCTTTGTTGTTCAACCAGTCCAGTCGTCTTACCGCCTGATCCCAGTCAAAGATGCCTCCTCAGCAGGCTTATGGCCTGCTTGATTTCGTCGACAATGTTCTCGATTTCGCTGCGCATGATCCTGCTTCTTGTGAACCGATAGGAAAGTGAGCGTCAAATAGCGATGCCCACCGCTGATGTAAAGGCGGCGGGCATCGCGTGAAGGGGATAAGGACTAGAACAGGCCGTTGGAACCGGAGGTCACTGCCTGGTTCGCCTGCGGCGAGTTCTTGAGGATCTCTTCTGGCGGCACGTACTGGTCAAGACCGCCGATGACCGAGAAGGTGTCGGCCGGGCCGGTGCCGGGCTTGAAGGCCTCGATGATCGTGTCCGGCTCACCCTCTTGGGCGGCCATGCCGGTCTTGCGGTTGACGGCGACCATGCTCATGCCTTCGGGCACGACGAACTTGCTCGGGCGCGTGCCCTTCACCGCTTCTGTCATGAAGTCGTTGAAGATCGGCACGGCGAGGCTGCCGCCGGTCGCGCCGCGGCCAAGCGGGGCCGGGTTGTCGAAGCCGAGATAGAGGCCTGCAACCATGTCCGGCGTGTAGCCGACGAACCAGGCGTCCTTTTCGTCATTGGTGGTACCGGTCTTGCCGGCAACCGGACGATCGAGCTTGATCTTGCCGGCAGCCGTGCCGCGCAGCACCACGCCCTCCATCATCGACGTGATCTGGTAGGAGGTCATCGGATCGAGAACCTGCTCGCGGTTGTCGGTGAGAACCGGTTCTTCCTGGCTCTGCCAATCGCCGGCGTTGCAGTTGTCGCAGGTGCGGTCTTCGTGACGGAAGATCGTCTTGCCGTAGCGGTCCTGAATTCGGTCGATCAGCGACGGCTTGATCTGCTTGCCGCCGTTGGCGAGCACGGAATAGGCCGAAACCATGCGCAGGACGGTGGTTTCGCCCGAGCCTAGCGACATTGCGAGCAGCGGCGGCATCTTGTCGTAGATACCGAAGCGCTCGGCATATTCGGCAACGAGGTTCATGCCCATGTCGTTGGCGAGGCGAACGGTCATCAGGTTACGCGACTTCTCGATGCCGAGACGCAGCGTCGACGGACCGGCCGAGCCGCCGCCGTAGTTTTCCGGGCGCCAGACCTGGCCACCAGCGACGATCTCGATCGGCGCGTCGAGAATGACCGATGCAGGCGTATAACCGTTGTCGAGGGCGGCCGCGTAGACGAAGGGCTTGAACGACGAACCCGGCTGGCGCATCGCTTGCGTCGCGCGGTTGAATTCCGACTGGCCATAGGAGAAGCCGCCGACCATCGCCAGAACGCGGCCGGTCTGCGGGTCCATGGCGACGAGGCCACCCTGCACCTTCGGCGGCTGGCGCAGGCGATACTCGCCCTTCTCCGGCAGCGGCTCGACATAGATGACGTCGCCGGCGCCGAAGACGCCTTCAGGCGATTTCGCCGACTTGCGGTCGCCGCTGGCGGAACGGTAGGCCCACTGCATGTTCTTGGCGGAGATATGCCCGGTGACACGCTCGGCGACGATCTTGCCCGAGGCTTCCTTCTCCGGCTGAATGCCGATCTCGGCGCCCTGTCCATCGACGGAGAGAACGACGGCAAGCTTCCACTCCGGCACGTCGTTGAAGGCAACGACAGCGCCCAGCGGCTCGCCCCAATCGCCGCCGATTTCGATCGACTTGACCGGGCCGTGGAAGCCGCGACGCTCGTCGTAGCTGAGCAGACCCGCCTGCAGCGCCTTGCGCGCGGCGATCTGCAGCCGCGGATCGAGCGAGGTGCGAACCGACAGGCCGCCTTCATAGAGGGCGTTATCGCCGTATTTCTGGATGATCTGCCGGCGGACTTCCTCGGCGAAGAAGTCGGAGGCGAAGAGATGCGCCCCGCCGCGACGCGGGTTGACGCCGAGCGGCTGCTTCTTGGCTTCTTCGCCATCGGCCTTGGTGACGTAGCCGTTCTCGACCATGCGGTCGATTACCCAGTTGCGGCGCTCAAGCGCCGCTTCGGTCTTGCGGAACGGATGATAGTTGGCCGGGCCCTTCGGAAGGGCTGCGAGATAGGCGGTCTCGGCAATGGTAAGCTCAGTCACAGACTTATCGAAATAGGTCAGCGCCGCACCGGCTATGCCGTAGGAATTCAGGCCGAAGAAGATCTCGTTGAGATAGAGTTCGAGAATGCGGTCCTTGGTGTAGGCCTGCTCGATGCGGAAGGAGAGGATTGCTTCCTTGACCTTGCGGTCGATCGTCTGGTCTGACGAGAGCAGGAAGTTCTTGGCCACCTGCTGCGTGATCGTCGAGGCGCCGACCGGACGACGGCCGGAGCCGAAGTTCTGCAGGTTCACCGCGATGGCGCGCGCAAGACCGGTGATGTCAACGCCCGGGTGCTGATAGAAATTCTTGTCTTCAGCCGAGATGAAGGCCGCCTTGACGCGATCCGGGATGGCCTGGATCGGCAGATAGAGACGCCGCTCACGGGCATACTCCGCCATCAGCGCGCCGTTGCCGGCGTGGAAGCGCGTGGTCACCGGCGGCGAATACTTCGCCAGAACCTCGTAATCCGGCAGGTCCTTGGTGACGACACCAAGATAGAGCGCCACGGCCCCGGCCACACCCAGCAGCAGAAACGCGCCAATCCCGAAGAAATATCCAATCAGCCTGATCATCAGTCAGATACCGGTACCTTAATTATCGTCCAATTGCCGAACCGCCCGACTGACAGTCCATGCTCTGTCCTGCCGGCTTCTATACAGCGGGCCGACCAAACTCTTTCACGAGAAATCGTCTGGCGTCGCAACGCCCCACCTAGCCCGGCTCCTCATATGGCGGGGAACTCCGGGCTTCAACTCGTTTCTCAACAAATCCGGGCGCAATTCCGGTTAGGTCCCGGATTGTGCGTAAAATAGGGCTGTTATGCGATAATCCCGTGCGCATCCCGTTGAAAAGCATAGCGCTGTTACCGGGGCGACACAAATCACTTCGTTCCCGGGCCTGCCTTCAAGCGTCAGCCGCCGCTGGCGATGGCCTGCTCGCGGTATCGCTGAACAGCGACCGCAAGACGCTCTGAAACCTTCTTGCGCCACTCCGGATCCAGCAGCAGTTTTTCGTCCTCCTTGTTCGACAGGAAGCCCAGTTCAAGCAGGATCGAGGGCACGTCCGGCGCCTGCAGCACGCGGAAGCCGGCAAAACGGTGCGGATTGTTGATGAGATTGATCTGGCCCTCGAAGGACGTAACGACGGCGCGCGCCATGTTGACCGAGAAGGCCTGCGTCTCGCGGCGCGTCAGATCGATCAGGATGTCGGCCACTTCCGCCGGCTCGCTCTGAAGCGGCACGCCGGCGATTTCGTCGGACAAATTTTCGCGGGCGGCAAGACTTGCGGCCAGATGGTCGGAGGCCTTGTCGGAGATGGTATAGACCGTCGCGCCGCGGATGTCCTTCTGGCGCAGCGCGTCCGCATGAAGCGAAATGAAGAGATGGGCGCCCTTGTTGCGGGCGATCTGTACGCGCTGGGGAAGCGAGAGGAAGACGTCCTTGTCGCGGGTGAGGAAAGCCTCGATCCCGGCGCCCTTGTTCAGGGCCTCGACGAGATCTTTCGCGAAGGCGAGCGTTACATGCTTCTCCTCCGTCTTCGTTTCGCCGGCGAGCGCACCGGTATCGATGCCTCCATGGCCCGCATCGATCGCGATGATGAACGGCCCGCCTTCCCTCGTGGGAGCGACGGCAACCGGCCTGTCGGTCTTGGCGGCGGCGACCGATCCGGTCCACTGCTGTTCACCGAGAAGCGCATCGAAGCGCGCCTGGTCGACGCGCTCGGCATCGAGCACGAGCCGGTAGCCCTTGCCCCCCTCTTCCGCGACGACTTCCGCATGGGTTACCGCCACGGGGCCTTTCGCCGAAAGAACGATGCGGGAGTTGCCCGCCCCCATGCCGCCGTAGCGGATCGCATCGAAGAGGCCGCGCGGTTCAAGGCTGTCCGCCTTGAGGCCAAAGGCCGTTTCCGGCAGGTCGACCACGACGCGAACAGGATCGGCTACGTAGTGCAGGGAGAATTCCGGTTTGCGATCGAACTCGACGACGACGCGCGTGCGTGCATCGTCGCCGGCGATCCGCGCAGCAAAGGCGAGCAAAGGCCCCGGCTCGGCGGCAACAGCCGCCGGCACGTTCAAAAGAAGACCGCCGGCAAGCAGCGATGCTCCGAGCAGAAGCCTGCCCGTGCGCGACATCAACGACAACAGCGAACCACGCATACAAACCGCCAAAGGCCTCACCTCGGGCTCTCCACCACTTTCTCAGAAAACCAAACAGCAGCCGACGCACGGCTGCTGGACGCACAGGTTGATCAATGAACCCTTATGGTTAACCAATGCTTGACAATGATCATCTTCCCCGGCCCGCCGGGACAATCGATTTACCGTTTATCGACCTACTCCACGTGGACAAGCGAATCGATCATTATTGTGGCGGCACGGGCTTTTCCCTTGCCAATGTGACATAGAAAACATAAAAGCGTCACAAGGAGAAAGTGTTGACGGGATAGAACAGTCGACCGGGCAGCCGGAGCTTCTCCAAAGCTTGGCGCCAGGGTGCGGTCGAACCGGATTGACCGGTTAACTTATCGCAATTCCGCGGTCGCAAGTGTTCATCCGCCGTCGCTGCATTTCCTCCCCGTACACTGGATCGCAAATTTCCGGCGGTGGCCGGAGTTCTTGATGGTGATTTTTCACCGACGCCCGCAAGCGGGCGCATTCATCGGGTCTTCATGAGACCTTGGACATTGGCATTCTTGTTTGGTCATTGATGTTGACTCAGCAGTATCGGTCAGAAGTAGCGCGGCCCCGGGACACACATGTTCCGGCTGTCGTCTGGCTGCTGCACCATCGCCTGCGCCAAACAGGAACTTTCATATCCGGCGCACCTTCCGACGTGTTTGGCAGTCTTCCTAAGGAAGCAGGTCTGTCTCCCGTTCCGCTGGCGCGCCGAGGAGCACAGCTTAGATGGCAGAGAAAATGCTTATCGATGCGTCTCATTCAGAAGAGACGCGCGTCGTTGTCGTTCGCGGGAACCGCATAGAAGAGTTCGACTTCGAGTCGGAACATAAGAAGCAGATCCGCGGCAATATCTATCTGGCGAAGGTCACCCGGGTGGAGCCCTCGCTCCAGGCCGCCTTCGTCGACTACGGCGGCAACCGCCACGGATTCCTGGCTTTCGCCGAAATCCATCCCGACTACTACCAGATCCCGCTCGCCGATCGTCAGGCGCTCTTGAAGGCCGAAGCCGAAGAAGCGCGGCGTGACGACGACATCGAGCATGTCGAGACCGCCCCTGCCCCGGCAAGCGAACTTTCCGTTCCCGTAGACCTCGAAGTCGTCGCGGAAACTGAAGCCGAGCCGGTCGCAGCCGTCGCTGACGCCGCACCGGTCGTCGAAGAGGAAGCGCCGGCCGAAAAGCCGAAGGCGAAGCCGAAGCGCACCCGCAAGACCAAGGCCAAGGCCGCTGAAGAAGCGGCTGCTGCATCGACCGACGGCGACGAGAGCAATGGCGGCGAAATGGCTGCCATGGTCGATACCGACGCCATTTCCGAGGATGTCGACAGCCGCCGTCGCCATGACGATGACGATGATGACGACGACAGTCACGACGGCGAAAAGGAAATCATCGAATCCGTCGGCGCCGAAGACGCCATGGAAGAAGTTCCGGATCGCCAGGTTCGCAAGCCGCGCAAGCAGTACCGCATCCAGGAAGTCATCAAGCGCCGCCAGATCCTGCTGGTTCAGGTCGCCAAGGAAGAGCGCGGCAACAAGGGCGCGGCACTGACGACCTACCTGTCGCTCGCCGGTCGCTACTCGGTGCTTATGCCGAACACCGCACGTGGCGGCGGCATCTCCCGCAAGATCACCAATCTGCAGGACCGCAAGCGCCTGAAGGAAATCGCCCGCGGCCTCGAAGTGCCGCAGGGCATGGGCGTGATCCTGCGCACCGCCGGTGCCAACCGCACCAAGGTCGAGATCAAGCGCGACTTCGAGTATCTGATGCGCCTGTGGGAAAACGTCCGCACGCTGACGCTGAATTCCACGGCCCCCTGCCTCGTCTATGAAGAAGGCAGCCTGATCAAGCGCTCGATCCGCGACCTCTACAACAAGGACATCAGCGAGATCATCGTTTCCGGTGAGGAAGGCTACAAGGAAGCCAAGGGCTTCATGAAGATGCTGATGCCCAGCCACGCCAAGGTGGTTCAGCCTTACCGTGACGTGCATCCGATCTTCTCGCGCTCCGGCATCGAAGCGCAGCTCGACCGCATGCTGCAGCCGCAGGTAACGCTGAAGTCCGGTGGCTACATCATCATCAACCAGACCGAAGCCCTGGTTTCGATCGACGTCAACTCCGGCCGTTCGACGCGCGAGCACTCGATCGAAGACACCGCTCTCCAGACGAACCTGGAAGCGGCGGAAGAAGTGGCACGCCAGCTCCGCCTGCGCGACCTTGCCGGCCTCGTCGTCATCGACTTCATCGACATGGAAGAAAAGCGGAACAACCGCTCGGTCGAGAAGCGTCTGAAGGATTGCCTGAAGAACGATCGCGCCCGCATCCAGGTCGGCCGCATCTCGCATTTCGGCCTGCTCGAAATGTCGCGCCAACGCATTCGCGCCTCGGTGCTCGAATCGACGATGCAGACCTGCCCGCACTGCAACGGAACGGGTCACGTCCGCTCGCAGTCTTCGGTTGCACTGCACGTCTTGCGCGGCATCGAGGAACACCTGCTGAAGAACACGACGCACGACATCACCGTGCGCACCATCCCGGATATCGCGCTCTACCTGCTCAATCAGAAGCGCGGCACGATCATGGACTACGAAGCCCGCTTCGGCGTTTCGATCATCATCGAGGCTGATGCCCATGTCGGCGCACAGCACTTCGCGATCGATCGTGGCGAGCCGGTCGAAAACCCGGTCAAGATCGAACAACTGCTGCACTTCGAGCCGGAAGAGGAAGAAGACGACGTCGTGATCGAAGAGGATCTCGACGAGGAAGAAGCAGAAGAAATTGCCGGCGAACAGCGGCAGGAACAGCCGAAGGCTGCTGCTCAGTCCGACGATCAGAACGGACGCAAGCGCAAGCGCCGTCGCCGCCGGCGCGGCAAGGGCGGCCAGCAGGCCGAAGGCAGCGCTCTCCAGGTCTCCGAATCGGCAGGCGATGCCGACGACGGTTCCGATGAGGACGAAGGCGATGACGAGGGCGTCGATGCAGACGCCGCGACCGCCGATGGCGATCAGAAGCGCAAGCGCCGCCGCCGCGGCAAGCGTGGCGGCCGCCGCAACCGTCCGGAAGGCGAAGGTGAAGGCGAAGGCCAGCTTGAAGCCGGTGCCGATGCGGAAGCCGGCGACGACGGCGCAGAAGAAGCCGAAACCGTAGAGGCACCTGCCGCTGCGGCCGAGGTCGAAGTGGCTGTCGCTGTTGAGGAAACGGCTGTGGTTGCCGAAGAAGCCGAGGTGGCGGACGTAAAGCCTGCCAAGCCGAAGCGCACCCGCAAGAAGGCCGTCAAGGCTGAAGAACCGGCAGTAAGCGTCGACGAAGTTGCCCAGGCAGCCATCGAAGACCAGCCTGCGGTTGCCGACCCGGCCGTCGAAGCGGTGGAAGAGGCTGCGGCCGACCTTGCCGAAACCAAGCCTGTGCGTGCGAACCGCGACCTCTCGAAAATCGCTTCCGAACCGGTGGTGACGTCGAGCGCGACGAAGCCCGAAGAGGAAGAGCCGGGCAAGCCCAAAAAGGGCGGCTGGTGGCAGCGCCGCGGCTTCTTCTAAGAGGCCGCGCGGCCAGCGCCAAACTCTGAAAACACGAAAGGCCCGGAGCGATCCGGGCCTTTTCCTTTGGGCGGATGGCAGAAGGGACTTGCCCCTGCCTGCCTGTTCAGAGCGTCACGCCAGCCAACGCGCGATCCTGTCCATGGCCTCGACCATGTCGGCCTCGGCGCCGGCATAGGAGAAGCGCATCGTGCGGTGCCCTTCCAGCGGATCGAAGTCGAATCCCGGGGTTGCCGCGACGTTGATCTCGGCGAGCATCCGCTTGGCAAAGGCCATGCTGTCATTGGTAAAGCGGGTGACATCCGCATAGGCGTAGAAGGCACCGTCCATCGGCGAGGCGATCGAGAAGCCGATCTCCGGCAACCGCTTCATGAGCATGTCCCGGTTGGCGGCATAGGCGGCCTTGTAACGGTCGAGCTCCTCATGCGCGTTGAGCGCTGCTTCTGCCGCGATCTGCGAGAGCTCGGGCGGCGAGATGTAGAGGCTCTGGGCGATGCGCTCGAAGCCGCGCACCTTGTCAGCCGGCAGCACCATCCAGCCGATCCGCCAGCCGGTCATGCAATAGTATTTCGAGAAGGAGTTGATGACGATTACCTCGTCGGTCACCTCCAGCGCGCTTGCCTCTTCGCCGGCAAAGGTCAGTCCGTGATAGATCTCGTCGGAAATGAAGGCGATCGATTCGGCCCGGCAATAGTCAGCCAGCACCTTGATGCCCGCCCTACCCGTCACCGTTCCGGTCGGGTTGGCTGGGCTCGCCAAAAGCACGCCCTTCAATGGACGGCCTATTTTCGCAGCGGCACGCGAAAGACTTTCAGGCGTCAGAGTGAAGCCGGTCTCGGCATTGGCCTCGACCTCGACGACCGTCAGGCCAAGCGCTGCGAGGATGTTGCGATAGGCCGGATAGCCGGGCCTCGCGATCGCGACGCAATCGCCAGGATCGAAGAGGGCCAGGAAAGCGAGATTGAAGCCTGCGGATGAGCCGGTGGTGACCGCGACCCGCTGCGGATCGAGCGCGATGCCGTGGCGCTTTTCATAGTGCCGGGCGATTGCTGTGCGCAGCGACAAGGTGCCGAGCGCATCGGTATAGCCGAGCCGGCCATGTTCAAGCGCTTTGCGCGCCGCTTCAAGAGCTGCCTTCGGCGCCGGGTGGGCGGGCTGCCCGACGGCCATCGAAATCACCGGGTGGCCGGCATCCCGGCGACGGGTCGCCTCCGCCAGTACGTCCATCGCATGGAAAGGTTCGACGGCACTGCGTTTTGACAAATCTACCAACGGAAAATCCTCGATATGCGGCTGTTCTCCAGCCCTTTGCCCGATGAAAATGACCTTCACAAGTCCGCGAGTGCCGTATTTCCGCCGATTTTGCCGTTTCGTTTCCGCGGCACCCACCCTATGCTGCCGGCATATTGCGAATACGAGGAATCCTGTTGTCATTCAGAACAGCCGGTTGACCCGGCGACACGCGATGGACGACACACGGGATACGCAAGGACAACGAGGTAGAAATGAACTTCAGCACCAAGATGATTGCCGCCGGGACGCTCGCAGCGCTCGTAGCCGGGGTCAGCCTGCCCCAGAACGCATTCGCGCTCGACGCGAAGCAGAAGGAAGAGATCGGCGCCTTCATCAAGGAATACCTGATCGCCAATCCGGAGATCATGCTCGAGGTCCAGGAGGCGCTGACGACGAAACAGCGCGCCAAGCAGCAGGAAGCGGCGGAAAGCGCGATCACCGAGAACAACAAGGCGATCTTCAATTCCGACTACGACATGGTGCTCGGCAATCCCAAGGGCGACGTCACCGTTGTCGAGTTCTACGACTACAACTGCGGCTACTGCAAACGCGCGCTTTCCGACATGGACGACATCCTCGCCAAGGACAAGAACGTGCGCTTCGTGCTGAAGGAACTGCCGATCCTCGGACCGGATTCGCTGGCCGCCCACAAGGTGAGCGCCGCCTTCCGCCTGGTCGCTCCGGAAAAATACGGCGACTTCCACCGGGCGCTGCTCGGCGGGGAAGACCGCGCCACGGAGGAGACAGCGCTTGCAGTTGCCGCCAAGCTCGGCGTCTCCGAAAAGGACCTGCGCGCGAAAATGGAAAAGGAGCCGCATGATGCGGCCGTGCGCGAGGCCTACAGCCTTGCCAACGACCTCGGCATCACCGGAACGCCCTCCTACGTCATCGGCAACGAAGCGGTCTTCGGGGCCGTCGGCGCCGAGGAGATCGAGGGCAAGGTCGCCAATATGCGCGAATGCGGCAAGACCGCCTGCTGACAAACCTTCCCATGACTGTGGACAAATCCCGCTAGGGCCCAAAGGGCTTTTCCTCGCGGGACCATCAGTCTATAGGTAACCCTCCATGACCGGACCGGAATCCCTTATGCCATCGACCATTTTCGTGCTGAACGGCCCCAACCTGAATGCGCTGGGCAAGCGCGAGCCGGGTATTTATGGCGGCCAGACGCTGGCCGACATCGAGGCCATGTGCAAGGCAGAAGGCAAGGCGCTCGGATTCGACGTCGATTTCCGCCAGTCGAACCATGAGGGAATGCTGGTCGATTGGCTGCACGAGGCCGGCAACGTCGCCGCGGGCGTGGCAATCAACCCGGCCGCCTATGGCCACACGTCGATCGCGCTTCACGATGCCATCCGCGCCATCGGCATTCCGGTCGTCGAACTGCACCTCTCGAACATCCATGCGCGTGAGGAGTTCCGCCACAAGTCGATGATCGCACCCGCCGTCAAGGGCGTCATCTGCGGCTTCGGCGCCCAGAGTTACATTCTTGCGCTGCATGCGCTAAAGAACCTGACAAATCCGTCGAAATAAAAAGAACACAAGAGGCTCATATTCCATGGCTGACAAGAAACCAGGTATCGACCAGGCGCTGATCCGCGATCTCGCCAACATTCTCAAGGATACCGATCTGACCGAGATCGAAGTCGAGCAGGACGACCTGCGCATTCGCGTTTCGCGCAACGGCACGCCGGTTGCCATGCCGATGGCCATGCCGCAGATGCCGGCTTACCAGATGCCCGCCGCAGTGGCCGCTCCTGCAAACGCCGTTGCTGCTCCTGCCGCCGAGAGCGCCCGTGCATCGAAGAATGCCGTGACCGCACCGATGGTCGGCACTGCCTATCTGTCTCCCGCACCGGGAGCCCGCCCCTTCGTTGAAGTCGGCGCCACGGTCAAGGAAGGCCAGACGATCCTCATCATCGAAGCGATGAAGACAATGAACCAGATCCCGGCTCCGCGCTCGGGCAAGGTCACCGAAATCTTCGTCCAGGACGCAGCCCCCGTCGAATATGGCGAACCGCTGATCGTAATCGAATAAGGCGGCGCGGCGATGATCTCGAAAATTCTCATTGCCAATCGCGGCGAAATCGCCCTTCGCGTGCTTCGTGCCTGCAAGGAACTCGGCATCGCCACGGTCGCCGTTCATTCCACGGCCGACGCCGACGCCATGCATGTGCGCCTCGCCGACGAGAGCGTTTGCATCGGCCCGCCGCCCTCGCGCGATAGCTATCTGAACATTCACCAGATCGTCGCCGCCTGCGAAATCACCGGTGCCGACGCTGTGCATCCAGGCTACGGCTTCCTGTCGGAAAACGCCAAGTTCGCCGAAATCCTTGAAGCGCACGACATCACCTTCATCGGCCCGACGGCGGAACACATCCGCATCATGGGTGACAAGATCACCGCCAAGCAAACGGCGCAGGAACTTGGCATCCCGGTCGTTCCGGGCTCCGACGGCGAAGTAAAGCCGGAAAACGCCCTCGAAGTCGCCCGCAAGATCGGTTTCCCGGTCCTGATCAAGGCGACCGCCGGCGGCGGCGGCCGCGGCATGAAGGTCGCCCGCAGCGAGGCTGACCTCGAGGAAGCCGTTGCGACGGCCCGCACCGAAGCGCTTGCCGCTTTCGGCAACGACGCCGTCTACATGGAGAAGTACCTCTCCAAGCCGCGCCACATCGAAATCCAGATCGTCGGCGACGGCGCCGGCAATGCGGTGCATCTCGGTGAACGCGATTGCTCGCTGCAGCGTCGTCACCAGAAGGTCTGGGAAGAGGCAAACTCCCCGGCGCTCAACGTCGACCAGCGCATGAAGATCGGTCAGGTCTGCGCCGACGCCATGAAGAAGCTGAAGTATCGCGGCGCCGGCACGATCGAATTCCTCTACGAAAACGGCGAGTTCTATTTCATCGAAATGAACACCCGTCTTCAGGTCGAGCATCCGATCACCGAGGCGATCACCGGCATCGACCTGGTGCACGAGCAGATCCGCGTCGCCTCCGGCGGTGGCCTCTCGGTCCGGCAGGAAGACATCGTGTTCTCCGGCCACGCGATCGAGTGCCGCATCAATGCCGAAGACCCGCGCACCTTCGTCCCATCCCCGGGCACGATCACGCATTTCCATGCGCCGGGCGGTCTTGGCGTGCGCGTCGACTCGGGTGCCTATCAGGGCTACCGGATCCCGCCTTACTACGACAGCCTGATCGGCAAGCTGATCGTGCACGGCCGTACCCGCGTCGAATGCATGATGCGTCTGCGCCGCGTGCTTGACGAATTTGTCATCGACGGCATCAAGACGACGCTTCCGCTGTTCCAGGACCTGATCAATAATCAGGACATTGCCAACGGCGACTACGATATCCACTGGCTGGAGAAGCATCTGGCCGCCACGTCCGAGTAAGGACCTGACATTGAAGGGGACGCGCAGCAAGCAGCCCGATATTACGCCGGACATGCTGCTGCGCGCCTATTCGATCGGCCTCTTCCCGATGGCCGATTCGGCTGACGACCCGGAAATCTTCTGGGTCGAGCCGGAAATTCGCGGGGTGATCCCGCTCGCAGGCTTCCACACCTCTCGCAGCCTCGCCAAAACCATCCGCCGAAAGCCCTTCGACATCCGCTTCAACACCGCGTTCGAAGCGGTCATGGACGGCTGCGCTGCCCCTGCTCCCGACCGGCCAACCACCTGGATCAACAACAAGATCCGCACGCTCTACGCGACGCTGCATACGATGGGCTATGCCCACAGCGTCGAGGCGTGGGAAGGCGACCAACTGGTTGGCGGACTTTACGGCGTTTCGCTCGGCTCGGCCTTCTTCGGCGAAAGCATGTTTTCCAGACGCACCGACGCCTCGAAGATCTGCCTCGTCCATCTGGTCGAGCGACTGAAGGCGCGTGGCTTCGAACTGCTCGATACACAGTTCACCACCGAGCACCTGAAGTCGTTTGGTGCCATCGACGTGCCAAAGGCGGAATACGAAGTGCTTCTGGCGAACGCGATGTCGTCGCCCGACCTCGCCTTCTAACCAAGCCAAATCTCAAAGAATGGGAATACGCCGCCGCTCAGCGCTTCTGCGCGGTGTCCGGCGGCGGCAGGTCCGAGGTCGCCTTGCAGGACTGCAGCCAGACGTCATAGACCGGATGCTCGACGGCGTTCAGACCGGGGCTATCGGCAAACATCCAGCCGGTGAAGATGCGGCGGATCTTGCGGTCGAGTGTGATTTCCTCGACCTCGACGAAGGTCGTGATCTTCTGCGCTTCCGTGTCGTCACGGCTGTAGCAGACGCGCGGCGTGACCTGAAGGGCGCCGAACTGCACGGTCTCGCCGATGTAGACGTCGAAAGTAGTGATGCGGCCGGTGATCTTGTCGATGCCGGAGAACACGGCGACGGCGTTGGAAAGGCGGGCTGCGTCAACCGCTTCCGCAGATGCGACCAGCGGCAAGGCGGCAAGCAGGGACAAGCCCAAACGCCGCGTTCCTTGGCCGATTGCCTTGCGCAGATCAGAACCTGCCATAGTCGCCTGTCTCCCGCGTATCCTGTTCGTCATCGATGGATTTCAGGCGCTAACCATCAATTGTGGCCGCGCCATGATCGAGGAACCCATTCCGCGGTCCGTCGTCGTCACTGAGAACAGATTGTTCAGGAGCCGGGCGTCCAGGCGTCGTAGTCGCCGGTCACGCGGGGACGCTTGCCGGTGGCGGCAATCGAGCCTTGCGGGCGGTAGGCGTTGGCCGTTCCGGTCGGATTGACGCGGTGCGCCTTCTGCCATTCGCGCGGCGTGTACTTTTCATCAGCCGGAGAAACGTCGGTCCGGTGATGCATCCAGCCGTGCCAGCCGGCCGGAATGGCGGAGGCTTCGGCGTAGCCGTTGTAGATCACCCAGCGGCGGGTGCGGCCTTCGGAGTCCTTGCCGCCCTGGTAGTAGACATTACCGAGCTCGTCTTGACCGACCCGTTGACCGTGGCGCCAGGTGTGAAAGCGCGTTCCGATCGTCTGTTCGTTCCACCAGGTGAAAATCTGCAGCAGGAGCTTCATGGATGCCGTCCTTGACCGGCCGTTGGGAAGGCGGCCAGATACCAAAACAATGTTCCCGCTTATGCCCCGCCGCTCAGGGCTTGTCCAGTGATTCCGAGGCGGAGGCGGTCATTTCAACGGCAGCTGAAAGCCGAAGTGGCTGCGCGCAAAGCCGAGACGCTCGTAGAACCGATGCGCATCGGTGCGCACGGCGTTGGACGTGAGCCTTACCTTCTTTGCGCGCTTCTCCCGCGCCTCGCCGATCGCATGGCGCATCATGCGCTCACCGATCCCACGGCCGCGCATGTCCGCACGCGTCTGGACCGCTTCGACGATCAGGCTGGAGCTTCCACGCCCCGACAGAGACGTGTGCAGCGCGGTTTGAAAAGTACCGACGACCTGCCCTTCAAGAACCGCGACAAAGAGCGTCTGCAGCGTCGAGGCTTCAATCCGGTCGAAGGCAGCGGCGTAGTCCGCGAAGGCCTCGGGGTCGGTCGTGTCGCCGTGGCCGCCGAGCGGATCATTGGCGAAGAGCGCGACGATCGCTTCGAGGTCCTTACGCTCGGCCTTGCGGATCAAGAGTTCGGTCGCGTCCATGGTTTCCCCGCTCACATCGTTCATCGCCCGCGGATCAAACACCCGGAGGTAACGGCGCGATGACAGAGCCGTGCCTCTCAAGCTTATCCACAGGCATGCGAAACTTCAGGCAATCGGACGGATCGCCTAGCCGAGAAGCGGCTTTTCCAGAGCGATGGCCGGCAGACCGGACGGGTCGTCAACCGGGGTCTCGCCCACTTCGGCAAAGCCGTGCGCGCGATAGAAGGTGAGCGCGTGCAGGTTCTGCGGCTCGACCTCGACGCGCATGCGCTCGGCGTCCGGGAAGCAGGTTTCGAGTTCGGCGAAGATATCGCGACCGACGCCCTGGCGCTGGAACTTCGGAAGGACATAGAGCTGGTGCAGCACCACCGTCTTGGCTTGCGTGTCGGACATCGCCGCATAGCCCATGCCGCCCAGCTGCCTTCCATCGTCGGCAACAAGAAACTCGGCGTTCTTGCGCGCGAGCCGGGCTTTGAGCGCCGGCAGCGAATGCCAGCGCTCCGTGAGTTCGTTGACCTTCTCGACACCGTAGAAAGTGTCATAGGTCGCGTGCCACGTTTCGATCAGCAGAGCGCGAACCTTCTCCAGGTCGCGCTCGCTTGCCGTGCGCACGAAGAACATCGTTATTCCTCGATGCCGAGCTTGGCCTTGACGAGCGCCTGTACGGCCTGCGGATTGGCCTTGCCGCCGGTCGCCTTCATCACTTGGCCGACGAACCAGCCGGCGAGCGAAGGTTTGGCCTGCACCTTGGCGACCTGATCCGGGTTGGCGGCGATGATCTCGTCGACGGCCTTCTCGATGGCGCCGGTGTCGGTCACCTGCTTCATGCCGCGCGCTTCAACGATCTCGGCCGGGTCGCCGCCCTCGTTCCAGACGATCTCGAAGAGGTCCTTGGCGATCTTGCCGGAGATGGTCTCGGCCTTGATGAGATCGATGATGCCGCCGAGCTGTGCCGGGGAAACCGGAGTCTCTTCAATGGCTTTGCCGGCTTTGTTCAAGGCACCGAGCAGGTCGTTGATGACCCAGTTGGCGGCAATCTTGCCGTCACGCCCTTCGGCAACCGCCTCGAAATAATCGGCGATCGACTTTTCGGAGACGAGCACCGAGGCGTCATAGACCGAGAGGCCGAGGTCGCGCACGAAGCGCTCCTTCTTGTCGTCGGGCAGTTCCGGCAGGTCGGCCTTCAGCGCCTCGACGAAGGCGTCGTCGAACTCCAGTGGCAGCAGGTCCGGATCCGGGAAGTAGCGGTAGTCGTGCGCGTCTTCCTTGGAGCGCATCGAGCGGGTCTCGCCCTTGTTCGGGTCGAACAGGCGGGTCTCCTGGTCGATGCTGCCACCGTCCTCAAGAATGCCGATCTGGCGGCGTGCCTCGTATTCGATCGCCTGGCCGATGAAGCGGATCGAGTTGACGTTCTTGATTTCGCAGCGCGTGCCGAAGCCCTCGCCCGGACGACGCACGGAAACGTTGACGTCGGCGCGCATCGAGCCTTCGTCCATGTTGCCGTCGCACGTGCCGAGATAGCGCACGATCGAGCGCAGCTTCGTCATGTAGGCCTTGGCCTCATCCGACGAGCGCATGTCCGGCTTGGAGACAATCTCCATCAGCGCCACGCCCGAGCGGTTGAGGTCGACATAAGACATCGACGGATGCTGGTCGTGCATCGACTTTCCGGCATCCTGTTCCAGATGCAGGCGCTCGATGCCGATCTCGACATCCTCGAACTGGCCCTGACGATCCGGGCCGACCGAAATGATGATCTTGCCCTCGCCGACGATCGGATCCTTGAACTGCGAGATCTGATAGCCCTGCGGCAGGTCCGGATAGAAATAGTTCTTGCGGTCGAAGATCGAGCGATTGTTGATCGCGGCCTTGAGGCCGAGACCGGTGCGTACCGCCTGCTTCACGCATTCCTCGTTGATCACGGGCAGCATGCCGGGCATAGCGGCATCGACCAGCGAGACGTTCGCATTCGGCGCATTGCCGAACTCCGTCGATGCGCCCGAGAACAGCTTCGAATTGGAAAGCACCTGGGCATGGACTTCCATGCCGATGATGACTTCCCAGTCGCCAGTGGCGCCGGGGATGAAGCGTTTCGGATCGGGGGTGCGGACGTCGACAATGCTCATATCATGCTCTTCTTTGAAGCCTGAATTCTTGGTTTCTCGGTAGAACAATTGGTCCGCCGGTGCAAGTTGTTCGGCTGGATCAGAAGCGCCATATGCAATCTCATGCGGACGGCGAGCCTCTCTTAACCACCGTTTAGCGCCTATCGGCAAGACTTCGCTCATGTCCATCGGCCCTGCCCTGCTCTCGTTCGCAATTCTCATCAACTTGGCGGCCTTCGGGCTGTTCTGGTACGACAAGCAAGCGGCGCGCTCCGGCCGACGGCGGATCAGCGAGCGGACCCTGCTCACTCTCGCCTTTTTCGGCGGCAGCCCGGGAGCGATGACGGCGCGCCATATCTTCCGACACAAGACGCGTAAGGAACCCTTTCGCACGCGCCTCGCGTTGATCATCGTCTTGCAAGTGGCGCTGGCGGCCATTGGCACCCTGGCGTTGCAATGACACCTTGACGCGCGAACGACGGCCTTTTAGGAAGGCACCGTTCTATTGGAGTTTTTATGTTCCGTTCTTCGCCTGAGTCCCGGTAAAGCCCGTCCGCGTAATCCGCTTTGATTGCGCGCACGGGCCGGAAACGTCACCCCGCATCTTCAGTAATTTGCGGAACGTTTTCCTGCGTTCAAACGAACGCGATTCCGGAACATTCAGACAATGGACATCTCGCGCGCAGAACAGCGCATTCTTCATCATTTGGCCCAGGGCGGCCGCATCGAAATCACCCGCGACGACAAGGCGATCACCGAAATCCGGTGCTTCACCCGTGACGGCTGGGTCTATCCCGGCTTCGACCTCGAACTTTTCCGCAAATTGAAGCGGAAGAAGGCGATTTCATCGTCCGGCGGAAAACCCTACCGCATCACGGAACGCGGGCTGCAGCTCGTGCGCTCCGAACTTAACAACCGCTAGCGGCGAATACGAACGATACCGGGCATGCCAGCATGCCCGGTATCGTCAGATGCGCACTTTACTTTACGGAAAGTGACTTACGTTGCGTGAGCGCTCGACGGGGCAGCGCATTGCACGCGGTCACGGCCCGCAGCCTTCGCCTGGTAGAGCGCGCGGTCGGCCGCAAGCAGCAGGCCGTCGAGACCGGTGTCGCGGGTCATGACTTCGGCAGCGCCGATGCTGATGGTGACGGCGATCCTTCCGCCCTGCTCCAGATCGATATGGAGCGCGCGCACGGCCTCGAGCAGTCGCTCGGCGACCTTGAGCGCATCAGTCGGGGATTGCCGAACCAGCACAACGGCAAACTCTTCGCCGCCAAGCCGACCGACGAGATCCTCAAAACGCAGCGTCCCGCGAACGGCGCCTGCGACCGAGACCAGCACCTGATCGCCGACGGCGTGACCATAGGTGTCATTGATCGCCTTGAAGCGGTCGATGTCGAGCATCATTACCACCGTCCCGCCTTTTCGGGCGACCGGCGCTGCGATCAGCGCGGCCGCGCGCGCCATGAAGGTCGCGCGCGCCAGGCACTGGGTCAGAAAATCATAATCGACCGCATGGGACAGGCGCCCAATCAGCGCCCGTCGTGCGGCATCGACGCTGGCGACCGCCAGCGGGCAGAGCGCAAGAAGGGTCGTCCCCAGCCGGGTGGAGGTGAGCGTCTCCTCGGCAACGCCGCTGACGCCGAGATGCAGGGCGCCGGAGGCAACGGCAATCTGCGTCAACACACAGACGATCGCCGTCAGGATCGTCACCGGGAACAAGCCATAGCTGAGCGCGCACCACAAGAGTGCCGGCACCGGGAAAGCGAAAGCGCCTGGGCCGCCGATGACGAGCGCCGCAGCGCAGGACAAGACCAGGGAGACGAACGGCCAGACGGTTGCAGAAGCAGAGGCCGTTGAAACCGTCATTCTCGTGGCACGGGATCGCAAACCGTCTTCAGGAAGCGGCGCTGCCAGGAACACCGGGAGCAGAACCACATAATTGACCAGCTCGGTGGTGAGCCAGGCGACGAATGCGTCCGCGACGGGTTTGCCGAAGGACAGGTGAACCGCGACCGCTCCGACGAGCGAGGCGCCCATCGCCGCCAAGGAGGAGGCAGCGAACATGTAAAGGACCGAGCGCGCCCGGCGCAGGTGCCGATGCTCCGGCGAAAAGCGGCGATAGAGCAGGAATCCGATGACGACGCCGACCATGTTGGCCGCATTCAACGCCGCGGCTTCATAGAGATCCGCGCCGGTCACCAGGTCCGCAAGAACGTAGGCCAATGCCGCCGTCAGCCATCCAGCCGGGCTGGCGAGCGACGGTCTTCTGATCAGCAGGCCGAGCAGAATCGCATTTGCCGGCCAGATCGAAGCCAGCATGCCGACCGGGCGACTCAAGATGCCGAGCACGCAGGCGGTGAAGACGATCACGCCCAGGCCGGCAAGCCAAAACGAATGGTGGAAAGGTCTCAGAACCAACGGTCGCGGAACCGTTTTATCCAGCATCTGCAACAAGCGCCCCCCTTGCGGTGCCCCACCACAACGTCATACCCCATAATATTTCATGGGCCTAATGAATGCGGTGTGAATAGGCCAGCCGGCTTTGCGCGTGGCTGCCATGCATGAGGTGGCGGGGTGTCAATGATCCGGGCTTTGCTCCAGAGATTTGCTCAGACCGATGAAGGCAACGTCGCTGTCGAGTTGCGGCGCATAGGCGGTCGACAGCCAACTCACGCCATAGCCGTGATTGCGGAAGAAGCGCACGGCGCGGTCGTTGCGCGCGTGCGTCTTGGTGGTGGCCGCGTCGAATCCGTCCGCAGCAATACGACGCTCGATCTCAGCAAACAGCAGCCCGCCGAAGCCCCTGCCCTGGAGCTGCGGCTCGATCCATAGATCGGAGATCGCATTGTCGAAGTTCTCGCACGCCACCCAACCGCAGATGGCGCCTTCGCCTTCGACGAGCAAAACGGAAAGCCAGTGATCGAACAGAAAACGGAGAAATGCGGCCTCGGCCACGCGCCGCATCTTTTCGCCATCGGCGAGGCCCGCAATTGCCGACTGCCAGGATCTAAGGCCGATTTCGGCCAGCCGGTCGACGTCGCCGGCGCGGGCATGGCGGATGACGGGCATGACGCGGTCTCCTTCCGCGACAAGAGTGGCTTTCAATGCAACCGAAGAAGAAAGGGCGGTACCTCGTCGGTACCGCCCCTCAAGAGATTACCACCATTTGGTGGGTGTGAAGCGGCCGGCCGCCTGTTCGATCACATGCGCCGTCTTGAACAGCGTCTCTTCCTCGAACGGCTTGCCGATCAGCTGCAGGCCAAGCGGCAGGCCCTTGTGGTCGAGACCGCCGGGAACGGCAATACCGGGAAGGCCGGCCATGTTCACCGTTACCGTGAAGATGTCGTTGAGGTACATCTTGACCGGATCGGATGCCAGATCCTCGTCGGCGATGCCGAAGGCAGACGACGGCGTCGCCGGCGTCAGGATGGCGTCAACGCCGGCATGGAACGCCAGTTCGAAGTCGCGCTTGATCAGGGTGCGCACCTTCTGCGCCTGCAGATAGTAGGCATCGTAGTAGCCAGCCGAAAGCACGTAGGTGCCGATCATGATGCGGCGCTTGACTTCGTGACCGAAGCCGGCGGCGCGCGTCTTTTCGTACATGTCGACGATGTCCTTGCCGTCGACGCGCAGGCCGTAGCGAACGCCGTCATAGCGGGCAAGGTTCGAGGAGGCCTCGGCGGGAGCGACGATGTAGTAGGCCGGCAGCGCGTATTTCGTGTGCGGCAGGGTGATGTCGACGATCTCGGCACCGGCTTCCTTCAGCCAGGCAATTCCCTGCTGCCAGAGCGCTTCGATCTCTTCCGGCATGCCATCGACGCGGTATTCACGCGGAATGCCGATCTTCATGCCCTTGATCGACTTGCCGATCGCGGCTTCGTAATCCGGCACCGGCAGATCGACCGAGGTCGTGTCCTTGGTGTCGACGCTTGCCATCGACTTCAGGAGGATCGCGGCATCGCGCACGTCACGGGCGATCGGGCCTGCCTGGTCGAGCGACGAGGCGAAAGCGACGGTGCCCCAGCGCGAGCAGCGACCATAGGTCGGCTTGATGCCGACGGTGCCGGTGAAGGCTGCCGGCTGGCGGATGGAGCCGCCGGTATCGGTGGCGGTCGCGCCGGCGCAGAGATGCGCGGCAACGGCTGCGGCGGAACCACCGGAGGAGCCACCCGGCACGAGATCCAGATTGGAGCCCTTGGCGCGCCACGGGTTCTTGACCGCGCCGTAGTAGGAGGTCTCGTTCGACGAGCCCATGGCGAACTCGTCCATGTTCAGCTTGCCGAGCATGACGGCGCCGTCGTTCCAGAGGTTCTGGGTCACGGTCGATTCGTAGCGCGGCGCGAAACCGTCGAGGATGTGGCTGCAGGCCTGGGTGTGCACGCCTTCGGTGGCGAAGAGGTCCTTGATGCCGAGCGGGATGCCTTCGAGCGCACCGGCCTTGCCGGCGGCGATACGCGCATCCGAGACCTTGGCCATCTCTCGTGCCTTTTCGGGTGTGACGGCGATGTAGGCGTTGATCGCCTCATTGGCGGCATCGATCGCGCCGAGATAGGCGTCGGTCAGTTCGACGGCGGTGATGTCCTTCGCGGCGAGCTTGCTGCGGGCTTCGGCAATCGTCAGGCTGGTAAGGTCGGTCATGGTAAAATCTGGCTTTCGCAATCAGAAACGTCGGGGCGGCTGGCGGGAGATTACTCGACCACCTTCGGAACGAGGAAGAAATTGCGATCGGAATTCGGCGCATTGGCAACGATGTCGTCGGCCTTGTTGCCGTCCGATACCGTGTCCGTCCGCTTCTTCATATCCATCGGCGTGACCGAGGTCATCGGCTCGACGCCATCGACATTCACTTCGGAGAGCTGCTCGACGAAACCGAGGATGCCATTGAGCTCACCCATCATCCGTTCGGCTTCTTCTTCGCTGACGGCGATACGGGCAAGGCGCGCGACGCGCTTCACGGTGGCAAGGTCTACGGACATGATCGTCTCCGGTAACTGGAACTTCCCCCGCTATAATGGCGCAGGGCGAGCCACGCAACGGGGGAATTACCGGAGGACCGGGCCTCTCGTCAAAAGGCCCGGCGCAACATCAGATCTCGACGACGCCGCCGACGTGCGGCGTCGCCACCTTGGTCGACGCGCTTTCCATGCCGGCAACGAAGGTTTCCGGGGTCTGGTCGATGATCGGGAACGAGCCGTAATGGCAGGGGATGGCTGTCGAGAACTTGAAGAAGCGCTGGCAGGCCAGGGCCGCAACCGCCCCGCCCATGGTGAAACGATCGCCGATCGGCACGATGCCGATCTCCGGCTGATGCAGCTCGTTGATCAGCGCCATGTCGGAGAAGATGTCCGTATCACCCATGTGATAGAGCGTCGGCTCGTCCTCGAAATGCAGCACCAGGCCGTTGGCATTGCCGAGCGAGTGCGAGACGCCGTCCTCGGTCAACTGCGCCGACGAATGCAGCGCGTTGACGAAGGTCGTCGAGAAACTACCGAGATTGATCGTGCCGCCGGTGTTCCCCATTTCCAGCGCCTTGACGCCATGCCGGCCGAGCCAGGCGGCAAGGTCGGCATTGGCAACGACCGTCGCGCCCGTCTCCTTGGCGATCGCAATGGTATCGCCGACATGGTCGCCGTGACCATGGGTCAGGAGAATGTGGGTGAGCCCGGCGGTCGCGTCCCGGCGCTCCTCGTCGCGGAACGCCGGATTGCCGGTAAAGAAGGGGTCGATCAGGATTTTGGACTTTGCCGTTTCGATGTGAAAGGCGGCATGGCCGAGCCATTTGATCTTCATGACGATCTCCCTGATGATTTGTCTGTCGCAACAGCATATGGATCAGACAACTCTCCGCGCAAAGATCGAATCGACAATCCCATGGCAATTCTCACCATCGAAGAACTCGCAGCCCAGCTACAGCCGAACCAGGCGATTGCAGGCCTCGACCTCGGCACGAAAACGATCGGCCTCTCGGTCTCCGATCTCGGTCGCCGCTTTGCGACCCCGCGCGAGGTGATCCGTCGGGTCAAGTTCGGCGTGGACGCGGAGGCGCTGCTGTCGGCAGCGACGAAAGAAAAGATCGCGGCCTTCGTCATCGGCCTGCCCGTCAATATGGACGGCAGCGAGGGGCCGCGTTGTCAGGCGACCCGCGCCTTCGTGCGCAACATGGAACAGAAAACGCCCCTGCCCTTTGCCTTCTGGGATGAACGGCTTTCGACCGTCGCGGCCGAGCGGGTGCTGATCGAGATGGACGTGTCACGACGCAAGCGGGCCGAACGCATCGATTCGGCCGCGGCCTCGTTCATTCTTCAGGGCGCGCTCGACAGGCTGGCGTCGCTGGCAAGAGACGGCCTCTCGGACTGAGGGGCCGCGGCACCGAAGTGGCGACGATACCAGGCGGCGATCTGGCGGCGCTTGCGAAAGCCGATAATGGCGAAAACGATCAGGCTGTCGACGACGATCGCGCGGGCTACGAGCGGCGGAATGGTTTCCGGCGGGATGCCGAGGACATTGCCGTAGATCTGGAACACCAGATCATGGGTTTGCCGCGTCAGCATGAAGAAGCCGAAGCTCATGTCGTAGTACGACAGGCCATACCAGGAGCCCAGCAGCAGGATCGGCCCGCCCCAAAGGATCAGAAACCACTTCATGCGGCTCCCCTTTCCGAGATCTGCCGAAAGACAACTGGGTAAATCGCGCGGTCAGCCAGCACGACGGCCACAAGAACCATCGCGGGAACTGCGATATCTAGCGCCAGTCCGGCAAAAAACATCATCATGATGATCATAAGACCAGTTCTCACCGAACCGCTCCATTCCGGAATCCATTAAAATGCCGGATCAATCTCCGCCCTTGCGGCGACCCGCGCAACGTAAACCATTTGTTAAGGTTAATTTTCACAGGGCAGTCCGGTCGCGGATCCTTGAAGGCGGGACACTCCCGTTTGATCGCCGCCTCGTGCCACCAGCGCATTCCGGTCGGCGATGATTTGAGGTAGCGATAGACGTCCCGCACGCAGGCCCTCCCCCATGACCGTCGTCTTTGAAAGCATTCTTCCCGTCTTCCTCCTGGTTCTGCTTGGCGCCTGGCTCAAGCGTTCGACCTTGATCGATCAGGGTCTTTGGCTCGGGCTCGAGCAATTCGGCTACTTCATCCTTTTCCCGTCGCTGTTGTTTTCGACGCTCGCCCAGGCCGATTTTGCCGGATTGAAGGCCGATGCGACGGCGATCGCAACGATCGGAAGCGTCAGTTTGATGTCGGTCGTCGTGCTGCTGTTGTGGCCGATGCTGCGGAACCGCCAGGTATCAGGTGCGTCCTTCACCTCGGTCTTCCAGACGGCGACACGCTGGAATGGGTTCATGGCGCTGGCGATCGCGCAGAAACTCTATGGCCCGATCGGCCTGACACTGACCGCCCTGGTGATGACGCTCGTGATCATCCCGATCAATCTCTACAATATCGGTGTTCTCGTCTGGTTCGGCGGTGGCAATCGCGACTTCCGCCGCTTCTTCGCCAAGATCGTCACCAATCCGCTGATCGTCGCCTCGGTGCTCGGTATTCTCGTCAACATGATCGGATTGAAGATCTACGGCCCAGTGATGGCCACGATCGATATGCTGGCAAGCGCCTCGCTCAGCCTCGGCCTGGTGATGGTCGGTGCGGGCCTGCGGGCATCCGATGCGCTCAAGCCCAGCAGGACGGCGTTGCTCGCGGTCTTCCTCAAGCTGATCGTGATGCCGGTCTTCATGGTGAGCGCGAGCTACCTGCTCGGCATTCGCGGCGATGCTCTGCTGGTCATCGCGCTCGGCGCGGCCGTGCCGACCGCGATGAACGGCTATCTACTGGCCAAGCAGATGGATGGCGACGCCGAACTCTATGCGGCGGTCGCGACCGTCCAGACGGTCGTTTCGTTCTTCACGATACCGCTGGTCCTCTACCTGACGGCTTACGCCGCAGGGGGCTGACGGCCTATCCCGCAGCGGCCTGACGGCTTACGCCGGACGTCCTGCGGCTCAGGCCGCAGGGGGATAGAGAAGGTCGAGGATGTAGGCGGAATCGAAGCGCGAATCGAGCATGCCGTAGGTCGAGCGCCACCCGGCAGCCAGGCGCGATTCGAGGAAGGCATCGGCAATGCGACCGGCACCGAGACGGTAGAGCTCGGCGGCAGCGGCGGCGAGCGCCAGTTGCTCGACCAGCATGCGGGCCGCACCCTCATCACGCTCGCACAGCGACATAGCCGCGCGCAGCACGTCGATCGTCTTGCGACCGGACGGGCCGAGATCACGGGCCAGCACGACGAAGAGCTGCTCGAACAGATCCTTGCCCTTGGCGAGAACCCGCAGCACATCCAGCGCCATGACGTTACCGGAGCCTTCCCAGATGGCATTCACAGGCGCTTCGCGGTAGTGGCGCGCCAGTGCCCGCTCTTCCACATAGCCGTTGCCGCCGAGGCACTCCATCGCCTCATAGATCAGAGCCGGCGCGATCTTGCAGGCCCAGTATTTCGCAACCGGCGTCATGATCCGCGCGTAGGCCGCGTCTTCCACGCTGCTGCGCGCCTTGTCGAAGGCTTCGGCCAGGCGGAACGAAAGTGCGCTTGCCGCGGCAACGTCGAGCGCCATGTCGGCGAGCACCCGCGTCATCATCGGCTGGCTGACGAGCGGCTTGCCGAAAACCTTGCGGCCGCGCGTATGATGTACGGCTTCGGCAAGCGAGGCGCGCATCATGCCGGCGGAAGCGAGCGCGCAGTCGAGCCGCGTCAGCGTCACCATGTCGAGGATCGTGCGGAGGCCGGCATCCGGCGCGCCGAGAATGAAACCGAACGTGTCTGAGAACTCGACCTCGGAAGACGCATTGGAGCGGTTGCCGAGCTTGTCCTTCAGCCGCTGGAACCGCAGGCCGTTGGCGCTGCCATCTTCCAGGAGCCTCGGCACCAGGAAGCAGGCAAGCCCTTCGCGGGTCTGCGCCAGCATGACGAAAGCGTCGCTCATCGGCGCCGACATGAACCACTTGTGGCCATTCAGCCGATAGATGCCCTCGCCCACCCGTTCGGCCGTCGAAGTGTTGGCGCGCACGTCGGTGCCGCCCTGCTTCTCGGTCATGCCCATGCCGACGGTGACGGCCGACTTCTGCATCCACGGACGGTTGGTGGAATCGTACTTTCGCGACAGGATCTTCGGCGCCCACTCCTTCTGCACCGCCGGCGACGCAGTGATCGCTGCCAGCGATGCACTGGTCATCGTCAGCGGGCAGAGATGACCGCATTCGAGCTGCGCCGTCAGATAGAAGCGGATCGCCCGCGTCTTGTGCGACTGGCTGCGCTCGTCCGGCAGATTTTCCCAGGCGGACGCGTGCAGGCCCGAGGACATCGAGCGGCGCATCAGCGCATGCCAGGCCGGGTGGAACTCGACGACATCGAGACGCTCGCCGCGCGGCCCGTGGGTCTTCAGCTTCGGCGGACCTTCGTTCGCCATGCGCGCCAGTTCCTGGGCCTCCGGCGAGGTGACGTAGCGGCCGAGCACGTCGAACTCATCGCGCAGCGTCTTGCTCATGCCCGATGTGATGTCGACCACCAGCGGATCGGAGCGATAGGCGTTGACACCGGACCAGGGCTTGGGCTGGTTGAGCTCGGCGAGTTTCTGTTCAGTCCGGTTCATCTGATTCATGGGCCGGTTCTAGCGCAAGTTTCTCGACCACGGAACGGGGCGAAGAAAAGATAGGATCGCCGTTGCAAGTTTTCTGCGGACTGAACCGCGCAAGCCTTGCCGTGCCGGGGACCAGGTCTTATAGAGCGACCACATTTCCAGAGCGCAAGGGCGGCCCATGATCACTTTCCCGCATCGCCACCTGCTCGGCATCAAGGGGCTCACGGAGCAGGATATCACCTATCTGCTCGATCGCGCCGATGAAGCCGTCCAAATCTCCCGTCAAAGAGAAAAGAAGACGTCGACGCTTCGGGGTCTGACGCAGATCAACCTCTTCTTCGAGGCCTCGACCCGCACGCAATCTTCCTTCGAACTTGCCGGCAAACGCCTTGGCGCCGACGTGATGAACATGTCGGTCGGCAATTCCTCGGTGAAGAAGGGCGAAACGTTGATCGACACGGCAATGACGCTGAACGCCATGCACCCGGACGTGCTGGTCGTGCGCCACTCCTCGGCCGGAGCCGCAGCCCTTCTCGCACAAAAGGTCTCCTGCTCCGTCGTCAACGCGGGCGACGGCCAGCACGAGCACCCAACGCAGGCGCTGCTCGACGCGCTGACGATCCGCCGCGCCAAGGGCAAGCTCTCGCGCATCATCGTGGCGATCTGCGGCGACGTGCTTCACTCGCGCGTTGCGCGCTCCAACATCCTGCTCCTGAACCAGATGGGCGCACGGGTTCGGGTCGTCGCACCGGCGACGCTGCTTCCCTCCGGGATCGCCGACATGGGCGTCGAAGTCTACCACTCGATGGCCGAGGGCCTGAAGGATGCCGATGTCGTCATGATGCTGCGCCTGCAGCGCGAGCGCATGGCCGGGTCCTTCGTGCCGTCTGTACGCGAATACTTCCACTACTACGGGCTCGATGCGGAAAAGCTGAAGGCAGCCAAGGCGGATGCGCTTGTCATGCATCCCGGGCCGATGAACCGCGGCGTCGAGATCGCCTCGGAAATCGCCGACGGGCCGCAGAGCGTGATCGAACAGCAGGTCGAGATGGGCGTTGCCGTGCGCATGGCGGTTATGGAAACGCTGCTTCTCTCGCAGAACCAGGGGCCGCGCACATGACCAGACCACTCGTTCTGAAGAACCTTCGCATCGTCGATCCCTCGCGCAATCTCGATGAAGTCGGCACTGTTATCGTCGGCGACGACGGCCTTATCCTTGCTGCCGGTGCCGATGCCCAGAACCAGGGCGCGCCGGATGGCGCCTTCGTCAAGGACTGCGCCGGCCTCACCGCCGTTCCGGGCCTCGTCGATGCCCGCGTCTTCGTCGGCGAACCGGGAAGCGAACACCGCGAGACCTTCGAGTCCGCATCGCGGGCCGCCGCTGCCGGCGGCGTCACCACCTTCATCGCCATGCCGGAGACCGACCCTGTCATCGACGACATCGCGCTCGTCGAGTATGTGAAGAAGACGGCGCGCGACAAGGCGCTCGTCAACGTACACCCGGCCGCAGCGCTGACCAAGGGTCTTGCCGGCGAAGAGATGACCGAGTTCGGCCTGCTTCGCGAAGCGGGTGCTGTCTGCTTCACCAATGGTCGTCGCTCGATTCACGACACGCTGGTCCTGCGCCGCGCCATGACCTATGCGCGCGAATTCGGCGCCGTCATCTCTCTTGAGACCCGCGACAAGTATCTCGGTGCCAACGGCGTCATGCACGAGGGCCTGCTTGCAAGCTGGCTCGGCCTTTCCGGGATCCCGCGCGAAGCGGAGATCATTCCGCTCGAGCGCGACCTGCGCATCGCCGGACTGACGCGTGCCGCCTATCACGCCGCCCAGATCTCGGTTCCCGAATCGGCCGCCGCGATCCGTACCGCACGCGAGCGTGGCGCCAACGTCACCTGCGGCGTGTCGATCAATAATCTCGCGCTCAATGAGAACGACATCGGCGAATACCGGACATTCTTCAAGCTTTCGCCGCCGCTGCGCAGCGAGGACGACCGGATCGGCATGGCCGAGGCACTGGCCGACGGCACGATCGATATCATCGTCTCCTCGCACGACCCGCAGGACGTCGACACCAAGCGGCTGCCCTTTGCCGATGCTGCCGATGGGGCGATCGGCCTGGAAACGCTGGCCGCGGCCGCGCTTCGCCTGCATCACAGCGGCCAGGTTCCGCTGATGCGCCTGATCGATGCGATGTCGACGCGGCCGGCGGCGATCTTCGGTCTCGACGCCGGTACGCTGAAACCCGGCGCCAAGGCCGATATCACCGTCCTCGATCTCGACGAGCCTTGGGTGCTTTACGAAGAGGCGATCGTTTCTCGCTCCAAGAATACGCCGTTTGAAAATGCGCGCTTTACCGGGCGGGTCGTGCAAACCTATGTTGCCGGCAAGCTGGTGCATTCGGCCTAAGCCGAAAGCGGTCGCGCGGGAGGGGAACCGGTGGATCTATTGTCCTGGCAGCTTGGGCTGCCCTTTACGCTCTTAAGCCTTGCCTTCGGCTATCTGCTTGGCTCGATCCCGTTCGGACTGATCCTGACGCGCATGGCCGGGCTCGGCGACGTACGCAAGATCGGCTCGGGCAATATCGGCGCGACCAATGTGCTGCGAACCGGCAACAAGAAGCTTGCTGCCGCAACGCTGTTGCTCGATGCCCTGAAAGGCTCCGCCGCAGCGTTCATCGCATCCTACTGGGGCGTCGAGGCGGGAATCGCCGCGGGCTTTGCCGCCTTCATTGGCCATCTCTACCCGGTCTGGCTTGGCTTCAAGGGCGGCAAGGGTGTCGCCACCTATATCGGCGTCCTGCTCGGCCTTGCTCCCCTCATGGTGCTTGCCTTCGCGGTCATCTGGCTCGGCATGGCGAAAATCAGCCGCTACTCCTCATTGTCCGCCCTGGTTGCAACGGCTATCATTCCGGTTCTACTTTACGCGGCAGGCAACGAGAAGGTCGCCCTCCTCTTTACCGCCATGACGGTCATCACCTGGGTGAAGCACCGCGCCAACATTCGGCGGCTGCTCGCCGGCACGGAAAGCAAGATCGGAGACAAGGGATAATGTCTGACGCCAGCGCAGGACGAAACGGAGTGGCGCTGACCGAACGACAGAAGATATCCTGGCTCCGGCTCATTCGCAGCGACAATGTCGGCCCCATCGCCTTCCGCGACCTGATCAACCATTTCGGCACCGCTGACAACGCGCTCGACGCCTTGCCTGAACTGTCGCGGCGCGGTGGAACCAGGCAGACCTATCGTGTGGCTTCCGTAAGCGAGGTCGAACGGGAACTCGAAGCTGCCCGACGCCACGGCGCCGTTTTCGTCGGCATCGGCGAATCGGCTTATCCCTCGGCGCTGCGGCAGATCGACGGTGCTCCCCCTCTGCTCGCGATGAAAGGCGATCTCAGCGCGGCTGGCCGCCCGTCGCTCGGCATTGTCGGCTCGCGCAATGCGTCGGTCAGCGGCGCAAAGTTTGCGGCGATGATTGCGCTCGACGCCGGCCGCGCCGGTTATGTCGTGACCTCGGGCCTCGCGCGTGGCATCGATACGGCCGCCCATCGTGCCAGTCTCGAGACCGGCACGATCGCCGCCCTTGCCGGCGGTCTCGACCGCCCCTATCCGCCCGAGAACGTCGGCCTGCTCGAAGAAATCACGGCCGGTCGGGGCCTCGCGATCAGCGAAATGCCTTTCGGCTGGGAGCCACGGGCGCGCGACTTTCCGCGCCGCAACCGGCTGATCGCCGGCATCAGCCTCGGCGTTGCGATCGTCGAGGCCGCGCACCGCTCCGGCTCGCTCATCACCGCGCGCTACGCCGCCGATTTCGGCCGGCTCGTTTTTGCGGTTCCCGGCTCGCCGCTCGATCCGCGCTGCCATGGCACCAACGATCTCCTGAAACAGGGCGCGATCGTCACGACCGGCCCGGATGACGTGATCGAGGCGCTGGCGCCACTCAGCCAGCTGGAGCTGCCGCTGCCGGGCGTGCGGGAACCGGATGGTCAGGCGCGGGCTGGTGTTCCGGTGAGCGCGAGCGACAGAGACCGCGTCGCGGTTAGCACCGCGCTCGGCCCGACGCCGGTCGAGATCGACGATATCGTCCGCCACGCCGGGCTTTCGCCGGCTCAGGTCTATCTGCTTCTGCTGGAACTTGATCTGGCCGGTCGGCTTGATCGCCATGCTGGCGGCCTCGTGTCGCTCGCGACGCCCGAATGATGACAAGCCACAGCCACAGGCGGGCACGCCAGCGGGACCAATCACGCGTTTCAGATCGCAGATTCAGCGTGTTTCCGCATGGTTCGCCCACTGGCCTCTCTTCGTTATTTTGGGCGAACCCCCTTGACCCCGTTCGAATCCCTGTCCATTTCGGGGCGTCGATATCAGGCGAAGTACGGCGCAAACGGCGCTGACGCCGAACCAGGACCGGTTGTCTCAGAAAATGACGATGAATGTTGTAGTGGTGGAATCGCCTTCCAAGGCAAAGACGATCAACAAGTACCTGGGCCCCGGCTACAAGGTACTGGCTTCGTTTGGTCACGTGCGCGACCTGCCGGCGAAGGACGGTTCGGTCCGTCCGGACGAAGACTTCGAGATGTCCTGGGAAGTCGACAGTGCCTCGGCGAAACGCATGAAGGACATCGCCGACGCGGTCAAATCCGCTGACGGCCTCATTCTCGCAACCGACCCGGATCGCGAAGGTGAAGCGATTTCCTGGCACGTACTTGACCTTCTGAAGAAGAAGAAGGTGCTCGGCGACAAGCCGGTCAAGCGCGTGGCCTTCAACGCCATCACGAAAAAGGCCGTTCTCGAAGCGATCGCTCATCCGCGCGACATCGACACCTCGCTGGTCGACGCTTACCTGGCGCGCCGCGCACTCGACTATCTCGTCGGTTTCAACCTCTCGCCGGTGCTCTGGCGCAAGCTGCCGGGCGCCCGCTCGGCTGGCCGCGTGCAGTCGGTGACGCTGCGCCTCGTCTGCGATCGTGAAAACGAGATCGAGCGCTTCATCTCCGAGGAGTACTGGAACATCTCGGCGCTCTTGAAGACGCCGCGCGGCGACGAGTTCGAGGCGCGTCTCGTTTCGGCCGATGGCAAGCGTCTTGCGCCGAAGGCTGTCGGCAACGGCGAAGAAGCAAATCGTCTCAAGACCCTGCTCGATGGCGCCGCCTATGTGGTCGATAGCATCGAAGCAAAGCCGGTCAAGCGCAACCCGTCGCCGCCCTTCACCACCTCGACACTGCAGCAGGCCGCCTCCTCCAAGCTCGGCTTCTCCGCTTCGCGCACCATGCAGGTCGCGCAGAAGCTCTATGAAGGCGTCGACATCGGCGGCGAGACGGTCGGTTTGATCACCTATATGCGTACCGACGGCGTGCAGATGGCGCCGGAAGCGATCGAAGCCTCGCGCCTTGCGATCGCCAGCCAGTTCGGCGACCGCTATCTACCGGAAAAGCCGCGCTTCTATTCGACCAAGGCGAAGAATGCCCAGGAAGCGCACGAGGCCATCCGCCCGACCGATTTCAACCGGACGCCGGACCAGGTTCGCCGTTTCCTCGATGGCGACATGCTCAGGCTATACGACCTCGTCTGGAAGCGCGGCATCGCCAGCCAGATGGCATCGGCCGAGATCGAGCGTACGACCGCGGAAATCACTGCGGACAATGGCGGCCAGAAGGCCGGTCTGCGCGCCACCGGCTCGGTTATCCGCTTCGACGGCTTCATCGCTGCCTATACGGATGCCAAGGAAGACGGCGAACAGACTGATGACGGCGACGAGGATGGCCGCCTGCCGGAGATCAATGCGCGCGAAAACCTCGCCAAGCAGAAGATCAATGCCTCGCAGCATTTCACTGAGCCGCCGCCGCGCTATTCCGAAGCAAGCCTGATCAAGAAGATGGAAGAGCTCGGCATCGGCCGTCCCTCCACCTATGCCGCCACCGTCACGACCCTGCTCGATCGCGACTACATCACCAACGACAAGCGCAAGCTCATCCCCCAGGCCAAGGGACGGCTGGTGACGGCGTTCCTGGAAAGCTTCTTCACACGCTATGTCGGTTACGACTTCACCGCGTCGCTCGAAGAAAAGCTCGACCAGGTCTCCGCCGGCGAGGTCAACTGGAAAGACGTGCTTCGCGACTTCTGGAAGGATTTCTTCGCCCAGATCGAGGAAACCAAGGAACTGCGCGTCACGAACGTGCTCGACGCGCTGAACGAGGAACTGGCGCCGCTGGTCTTCCCCAAGCGCGAGGACGGCGGCGATCCGCGCATCTGCCAGGTCTGCGGCACCGGCAAGCTGTCGCTGAAGCTCGGCAAGTACGGCGCCTTCGTCGGTTGCTCGAACTATCCGGAGTGCAACTTCACCCGCCAGCTTTCCTCCGACAGCAACGGCGAGGAGGCGGCGGTCTCGAACGAACCGCAGGCGCTCGGCAAGGATCCGCATACCGGCGAGGAAATCACGCTCAGGAGCGGCCGCTTCGGCCCCTATGTCCAGCGTGGCGACGGCAAGGAAGCCAAGCGCTCGAGCCTGCCGAAGGGCTGGACGCCGTCGACGATCGACCATGAGAAGGCGGTAGCGCTGCTGTCGCTGCCGCGCGATATCGGTGCCCATCCGGAATCCGGCAAGATGATCTCAACCGGGCTTGGCCGCTACGGACCGTTCGTGCTGCACGACGGCACTTATGCCAACCTCGAATCGATCGAGGACGTCTTCTCGATCGGCCTCAATCGCGCCGTCTCGGTTCTCGCCGACAAACAGTCGAAGGCCGGTGCCGGCCGGGGCCGCACCGCTGCCGCGTCGCTCAAGGAACTCGGTGACCATCCCGACGGTGGCCCGATCACCGTTCGTGACGGTCGCTACGGCCCCTACGTCAACTGGGGCAAGGTCAACGCCACCCTGCCGAAGGGCAAGGATCCGCAGTCGGTGACGGTCGAGGAGGCACTTGTGCTGATCTCGGAGCGTGCTGCCAAGGGCGGAACGGCCAAGGGGAAGGCAACCAAGGCCAAGACGACCAAGGTAGCGGCGAAGTCCGAGGACGGCGCCAAGGCGACCAAGGCTAAGGCCAAGGCGCCCGCCAAGAGCAAAACAAAGACGGCCGCCAAGGCCAAGAAGGACTGATCTTGACCAGAATACCGCGCGACCCGACCGAACAGTCCGGCAAGAGAAGCCAGGGCAAGAAGCCTGCTCGCGCGGCAAAGGCCGGATCGGCCCAGCCAAGCGAGCCGATCATCCACGGCGCGGTCCCGCCGCGTGACGTGCTGATGCGCTTCATCGCTGAAAACCCGGACCGCGCCTCCAAGCGCGAAATCGCCAAGGCTTTCGGCCTGAAGGGCGAGACCCGTGTCGAACTCAAGGCCCTGCTGAAGTCGCTGGAAGTCGACGGCCTGGTCGAAAAGAAGCGCAAGTCGCTGGTGCGTCCGGGCTCCCTGCCCCCGGTGACCGTGCTCGACATCACCATCCGCGATGTCGATGGCGAGCTGATCGGCCGCCCGGCCGAATGGCTCGACGACGACGGCGTCGCGCCGGCGGTGCTGATCAAGCAATCCGTCGTCGCCAAGGGTAAGGGCAAGGCTCCGGTCGGCGGTCTCGGCGACCGCGTTCTCGCCAAGATCTTCCCGGCCAAGGAACGGGGCGGCCCGGCCTATACGGCGCGCATCATCAAGGTGCTGGACAAGCGCAAGGATGCCGTGCTCGGCGTCTTCCGCTCGACGCCCGGCGGCGGTGGCCGCCTGATGCCGATCGAAAAGCGCGGCGAGGAAATACTTGTTGATCCGGAGTTCACCGGCAACGCTGAGGACGGCGATCTGGTCGAGGTGCAGCTGTCGCGTCTCGGCCGCTACGGTCTGCCGCGCGCGCAGGTGCAGACCGTCATCGGTTCGGTCGCCTCGGAGAAGGCGATCTCGATGATCGCCATCCATGCCCACGGCATTCCCCACGTTTTCCCGGAACGGGTGATCGAGGAGGCGAACGCCGCGGGCCCCGCCACCATGGCGCACCGCGAGGACTGGCGCACGCTGCCGCTGATCACCATCGATCCGGCCGACGCCAAGGACCATGACGACGCCGTTTATGCGGAGCCGGATCCGTCCGAGGACAATCCCGGCGGCGTCATCGTCACGGTGGCGATTGCCGACGTCTCCTACTACGTGCGTCCGAAGTCCGCTCTGGACCTTGAAGCGCTGAAGCGCGGCAACTCGGTCTACTTTCCCGATCGGGTCGTGCCGATGCTGCCCGAGCGCATCTCCAACGACCTCTGCTCGCTCAAGGAAGGCGTCGATCGCCCGGCGCTTGCCGTGCGCATGCGCTTCTCCAAGGAAGGCCGGAAGGCCGGCCATACCTTCCATCGCATCATGATGAAGAGTGCGGCAAAGCTCTCCTACCAGCAGGCGCAGGCAGCGATCGACGGCAATCCGGACGACAAGACCGGGCCGATCCTCGAGACGATCCTGAAGCCACTCTGGGAAGGCTATCGCATCCTCACGCGCGGCCGCGACCGGCGCCAGCCGCTCGAGCTCAACATGCCCGAGCGCAAAATCATCCTGAAACCCGACGGTACGGTCGACCGTGTCTTCGTTCCCGAACGCCTCGACGCGCACAAGCTGATCGAGGAAATGATGATCCAGGCGAACGTTGCCGCCGCCGAGACGCTGGAGCAGAAGCGCCAGGTGCTGATCTACCGCGTCCACGACCAGCCCTCGCTTGCCAAGCAGGAAAGCCTGCGTGAATTCCTGGCGACGCTCGACATCTCGCTCGTCAAGGGCGGGAACATGCGCTCGAACCACTTCAACGGCATCCTCGCCAAGGCCGAAGGCAAGCCCTTCGAAACCATGGTCAACGAGATGGTGCTGCGCTCGCAGAGCCAGGCGATCTACAGCCCCGAGAACATCGGGCACTTCGGCCTCAACCTCTTGAAGTACGCGCATTTCACCTCTCCGATCCGGCGCTATGCCGACCTGATCGTGCACCGGGCGCTGGTTGCCTCGCTCGGCCTTGGCGAAGGCGGGCTGACACCGCAGGAAGAGGCCGTACTCGACGACATCGCCGCCGAGATCTCGACTTTCGAGCGCCGTGCCATGGCGGCCGAGCGCGACACGGTGGACCGACTGATCGCGCATCATCTCAACGGTCGCGTCGGGGAGGAATTCGACGGCCGCGTTTCCGGTGTCACCAAGGCGGGACTCTTTGTCACCCTGCCGGCCTATGGCGCCGACGGCTTCGTTCCGATATCAACACTTGGACGCGACTACTTCATCTACGATGAGGCGCATCAGGCGCTTTCCGGCGAGAAGACCGGGCTCGGCTATCGCCTGGGCGATCCGGTACGCGTCAAGCTCGTCGAGGCCGTGCCGCTTGCCGGTGCGCTCCGCTTCGAGATGATCAGCGAAGGACGCAAGATGCCGACGGCAACGCGCTCCTTCCACAAGTCCGGTCGCAGGGATCGCACCGGCGCCCGGAAGAAGCCGGGGACACGGCCGCCGCGCGGCCGGCGATAGGGTCCCGATAGGACAGAGGAATGCACATGAAAGCGGCGTCAGGCGAAACACTTCATCTGGGCGGGTCCAAAAGCGACGAGCGCTCCGTTGGTCTTTCGATGAAACGCGGCTTTCTCGGCCGCTGTCCAGCGTGCGGCAGCGGCAAGCTGTTTCGCAGCTACCTCAAGTCGGTTGAGACGTGCGCGGCCTGCGGCGAGCGCATGGACCACCACCGCGCCGACGACTTCCCGCCCTATATCGTCGTCACGATCGTCGGCCACCTCGTGCTTGCCGGCTACATGGCGACCGACCTCATCCTTCCGCTCAACAGCTGGCAGCATCTCGCCATCTGGGCACCGATCACCGTCATCAGTTCGCTGGCGCTGCTGCAGCCTGTAAAAGGCGCCGTCATCGGCCTGCAATGGGCGCTGAAGATGCATGGCTTCGGCGGACACGAAGATGCGCCTGAGGACGTGTTGCCCCCGAGAGACGAACGGGCATGAGGCCGGCGCGGGAGACGGGCAACGAACCCAAGCCTCCGCGTCCCGCGACCATGCGGCCCCGGGATGCCGCTTCGATCATGCTGCTCGATCGCGTTGGCGGCCGCGTGCGTGTGCTTATGGGGCGGCGCCACAGTGCGCACGCCTTCATGCCGGATCTCTATGTGTTCCCCGGCGGACGCCGCGATACCGGCGATCATCGAATTGGCTTCGGCTCCGATCTCCATCCCTCCGTCCTGCGAACGCTGAAGGTGGCCGGCGCGCGCGGACTGTCGGATACCCGGGCGCGCGCGCTCGCGCTTGCCGCCCTGCGTGAACTTTACGAGGAAGCCGGCATCGCCATAGGCGCGCCGCTTCCTTCGGCCGAAGCTCCCGTTCCCTTTCTTCCCGATCTTGCAAAGTTGCGCTATATGGCTCGGGCCATCACCCCTCCAGGCAACACGAGGCGGTTCGATACGCGCTTCTTCGCCGTGTTCGCCGACGAGGCCGAAATCGATCCCACGCGGTTCCTGGACAGTCGGGAGCTTCAGGATTTGCAGTGGATCGATGTGAACGTTACTCCGTCGCTACGGATACCTGACATCACCGCGGTCATCCTCGCGGACCTCAGGAACGGACTGGACGCCGATCCTTCGCTGCCCTGCGAACGACCGGTTCCACTCTATACCTCGCGCCATGGGCGCTTCGTGCGCACATTGCTCTAAGGATCCGCGTCAGATGTCACAGCCATCGCCCGGTACGGCTGCACCGGTTGAGGAAATTCACTGGCGGTCGCTGATCGCGGCCGTTGCTGCCATCAGCGCGGTCGGCATCGCCATCGGCCTCGGCCTGCCGCTGCTATCCATCATCATGGAGAAGCGCGGAATTTCCTCGACCCTCATCGGCTTGAATTCCGCCATGGCGGGCCTGGCATCGATGGTGGCTGCCCCCTTCACGACGAAGTTCGCCCACCGGCATGGCGTAGCGCCAACGATGCTATGGGCCGTGCTAATCGCGGCCACCAGCGCGCTCGGCTTCTATTACATCACCAATTTCTGGCTCTGGTTCCCGCTCCGAATCGTTTTCCACGGAGCGATCACCGTCCTCTTCATTCTTTCCGAGTTCTGGATCAACGCGACGGCCCCGCCGAGCAAGCGCGGTTTCGTGCTGGGGATCTACGGCACATTCCTGTCGCTTGGGTTCCTGACCGGCCCGCTGCTGTTTTCGATCCTCGGCAGCGAAGGCCTCCTGCCCTTCCTCGTCGGCGCCGGCGTCATCCTCCTGGCATCCGTGCCGATTTTCCTCGCACGCGACGAAAGCCCCGTCATCGACGAGAAGCCCGAGCGGCATTTCCTGCGCTACGTCTTCCTCGTGCCCACGGCAACGGCTGCCGTCTTCATATTCGGCGCGGTCGAATCAGGCGGTCTCTCGCTGTTCCTCATCTTCGGGACGCGGTCCGGTTTCAGCGAATCGCAGGCAGCGCTTCTGCTAACGGTCATGGGGGTCGGCAATTTCATCTTCCAGATCCCGGTCGGCATGCTCTCCGACAGGGTCAAAGACCGGCGCACACTGCTCTCTGCGATGACGCTGATCGGTCTTATCGGCGCGCTGTTCCTGCCGCTGTTGGTCGAGAGCTGGTTCCTGATGGCAATTGTGCTGTTGTTCTGGGGCGGCTGTGTCTCCGGCCTCTACACGGTCGGCCTCAGCCACCTGGGCTCACGGCTTCAGGGCGCGGATCTCGCCGCCGCCAACGCGGCCTTCGTGTTTTCCTACGCCGTCGGTACCGTCGCTGGACCGCAGGCGATCGGCGCGGCAATGGACGCCACCGGCAACAACGGTTTTGCCTGGGCGATCGCCGGCTTTTTCGGTCTCTATGTCGCGCTTTCGGTGGTCAGGATCGTTTTGAAACCAAAACGGTCTTGACTTTTCGGCCGCGATTTGTAGTTTCGCGCCAACCTTGCCCGTGGCCCGCAACCGGTTGTCCACGGCTTTCATTGTTACAAAGGCAGGACGACCATGGCAAAAGCCACCACCATCAAGATCAAGCTGCTTTCGACAGCCGACACGGGTTTCTTCTACGTCACGACCAAGAACAGCCGTACGATGACGGAAAAGATGACGAAGACCAAGTACGACCCGGTCGTCAAGAAGCACGTCGAATTCAAGGAAACCAAGATCAAGTAAGATCGCCGGTTTTCGGGAATTGAAGGGCGCCGACCGCAAGGTCAGGCGCCCTTTCCTTTTTAGGCCAATGCCTTGAGCATCTAGCGTAGGCGCTGAGTGAAACGGGTTCCACGCCAGGGGGAGGAAACGGCTCGCCCGCCCCTGCTATTCCCCCAGAATCAAAACGCCGCCCCGAAGGCGGGACGGCGTGTCGGAAAGGGGGTCGGCTGGCCTCTGACTGCGGCACGAGGATTCCGCGGACGCCAAAAGCCAACCGACCGACCCCACGACCCAGGAGATGCGGCGGACCTGAGCATCATGGGGTAACGAATATCGCAGAAGGCTGGATGCCCCCTCTTTCATGAGCATCACCTGAAAATAAAAAAAAATCAACGAATTCTTAATGCGCGGAGCGGTGCCGCTCGGCGCATGGTTAATTCTGTATCAGACCTGGACAGGCACACTGCATGATCTCTGCTGCCACCCAAACTCCCCGGTAGCAACAGGTGACGCGAGAATACAACTTTGAATGCAGGCCGCAAGAGGCGGGCAAAGAAATTCCCTGGGGTGCTTTGAGGCCAGAAACGCAGGAGGCGCAGCTCAGGCGGCGGCTGCCACCACCCGATTTCGGCCTTCGTGCTTGGCCTGATAGAGCGCCATATCGGCGCGCTTCAGCAGCGCTTCGGCCGTGTCGCTGCCGGGCCTGAGCGTGGCAATCCCCATGGACGCGGTGACCTTCAGGGGGCCGTCCGCCTGCGGGATCGCAAATGGCAGGCTTTCGATGATCGTGCGCAGACGCTCGGCGACACCGGCCGCCATTTCGGCTGACGTATCCGGCATCACCACGATGAACTCTTCACCGCCGAACCGGCAGGCAAGGTCGGCACCCCGCACCGTCGTGCGGATGCGATTGGCGAATTCCCGCAAGACTTCGTCGCCAACGTCATGGCCGTAGGTGTCGTTAACCTGCTTGAAGCGGTCGATATCGGTCATGCAGATGGACAGCGGCCGACCGCGCGCAGCAGCCCGATCCATCAGCAGTTTCAGGTGCGTGTCGAAATAGCGCCGGTTATGCAGCCCGGTGAGGCCGTCGGTGACGGCAAGCTCGATGGTTTGCTGCACGCTCGACCGCAGCCTGTCATTGCAGTGCTTGCGCCGGATCTGGGTCATCGACCGGGCAATCAGTTCATTCGGATCGACCGGCCGCATCAGATAGTCCGTCACGCCCAGATCGAGCGCGCGGACGACCAACTCGTCGCTGCCCTGCTCGGCGATCAGCAGGATAGGGATGAACCGGGTGCGCTCCAGGGAGCGCAACTGCGAGCAGAGGCGCAGCGGATCGTAGTCGTCGAAATTCGCATTGACGATGACGAGGTCGAAATTGTTCTCCGCCGCCTCGAACAATGCCGCCTGCGGATCGGAGATGACCGAGACCTCGGCAATCGGCTTGAGGGCGCGCTGCAGCCGCTCCTGCGACGAGCCGCGGCCATCGACGAGCAGGACGTTGCCGGGCTCGTCAGGCCGGTCCGCCCGGCCAACATCTTCAAGCCCGATCGTCTGCGCCGTCTGGGCCCGCAGGCGCAGCTCATCGCTGACGTTCTTCAGGCGCACCAAGCTCTTCACCCGCGACATCAGCTGCAGATCGTTGACGGGCTTCGTCAGGAAATCGTCGGCGCCGGCCTTCAGGCCACGCACGCGATCAGAAGGCTGGTCGAGCGCGGTGACCATGACAACCGGGATATGTGCCGTCTTCGGGTTCGCCTTCAGCCGTTCGCAGACTTCGAAACCATCGAGACCGGGCATCATGATATCGAGCAGCACCAGGTCGATGGGCGTCTTTTCGCAGAGCGCCAGGGCGGCATAACCGTCACTGGCCGTCAGCACGTCGAAGTACTCGGCAAGCAACCGGGCTTCGAGCAGCTTCACATTGGCCGGAACGTCATCGACAACAAGAATACGCGCAGTCATATCAATTTTCCCGCCGCTCAGGCATCGCCCAGGTAGGTTTTGATCGTCTCAATGAACTTCGGTACGGAGATCGGCTTGGAGACATAGGCTTCGCACCCGCCCTGGCGGATCCGCTCCTCGTCCCCCTTCATAGCAAAAGCGGTCACGGCGATGACCGGGATGACGTGTAGCTCGTCGTCTTCCTTCAGCCACTTCGTCACTTCCAGACCGGAAACCTCCGGCAGCTGGATGTCCATGAGAATGAGATCGGGCCGATGCTTGCGCGCGAGCTCGAGCGCCTCCATGCCGTTGCGAGTCTGGATCGTCGCATAGCCGGAGGCCTCAATCAGGTCGCGGAAGAGCTTCATGTTCAGCTCGTTGTCCTCAACAATCATCACCTGTTTGGGCATGTCGATCCCTTGCTGTCCATCGTCACCTTGCAAGTCTCCTCAGGACAATTAACGTGCGGAGCCGACGACTCGACCCATTTCCTCAACGTCAGAGATAGGCCTATTTGGTTGAAAAATAGGTAACTCCGCACGTAAAAACCATACGGGGACAAACCATTGAAGAGCGCCGACGAAATCGCCATCGACATTCTCTCCTGGCTTGCCGGCGAGCCTGAGCTTCTGTCCCGCTTTCTGGCGCTGACCGGCACGGACCCAACGGCGTTGCGCAACGCGATTGCCGAACCCGGCTTCATGGGCGGGCTCGTCGCCTTTCTGATGGACCATGAGCCGACCCTGATGGCATTCTGCACGGCGACCGGTACGGCGCCTGAAGACGTCGTGCGCGCCCATATGGCACTTTCCGGCCACGCAGGCTTCGAGGATTGAGGGTGGCAAACGCGCCGACAGCTCACCGCATCACGCTTGGAAACCGCCCGCTGATCGTCAGCGACATCGACGATGTCGTGCTTGAATTCATCAATCCGTTCAAAGCGTTCCTTGGGAGCTGCGGCCATGTCCTCCTGCCCCGATCGTTTCGCCTGACCGGCAACATCATCACCCACGCGGACGAGCAGCCGGTGACGGAGCCAGAGGTCAAGATCCTGCTCGACACCTTCTACGGCTCGCAGGATCGTTGGCAAACGCCCGCCGCCAAGGTCGTCGAGACCCTGGCCGCATTGTCGGAGGAAGCCGATATCGTCTTTCTGACTGCGATGCCGCCGCAGCACGCTGCGGTTCGTCGCGCTCTTCTTGACCGGCTCGGCCTGCCCTATCCGCTGCTTGCGTCCGAAGAGCCGAAGGGGCCGATCGTCCAAAAACTTCACGGCAGCCGCACCGTCCCCCTCGTCTTCATCGACGACATGCTTCGCAACCTGCGATCGGTGAAGGATCACGCGCCGACCTGCCTGCCGATAAACCTCATGGCCGACTCGGAGTTCAAGGCGCTCGCGCCGAAGCTCGACGCCGACATCCGCGCCGTCGCAGACTGGCCGGAGGCAGCCGCAGCCATTCGCGCGCACTTCCGCGGCTAGCCCGGATCGGCTGCCCGTCGGCGCAAATTCAGCCGCGCCGGCGCTGCGAAAGACGCGCCCGGTGATCCTTTTCAACGGCGACAATTGCATTGTGATTTCCAATCGCGCCTCCTTGAGACTCGCTAGAGTAGAGCTTAAGGTCGCAATGTTCAATATTTGTTCCCGATATGCCCGACAGCGCTGCTCACTCTCCAGGCTTCTGCCGCGACTGCCTCAAGGAACAGGCGGCGTCGGTGCGGCGCTGCCTTGCCTGCGGCAGCCCGCGCATTCTGCGGCATGCGGAGCTCTATGACCTGACGCTGGCGCACATCGACTGCGACGCCTTCTATGCCTCGATCGAGAAGCGCGACAACCCGGAGCTTGCCGACAAGCCGGTGATCATCGGCGGCGGCAAGCGCGGTGTGGTCTCCACCGCCTGCTACGTCGCCCGCATTCACGGCGTGCGCTCGGCCATGCCGATGTTCAAGGCGCTGGAAGCCTGCCCCCAGGCCATTGTCATCAAGCCCAATATGGAGAAATACGCCCGCGTCAGCCGCGAGGTGCGCACGCTGATGCAGGAACTGACCCCGCTGGTGCAGCCGCTGTCGATCGACGAAGCCTTCCTCGAACTCAGCGGCACGGAGCGACTGCATCACGATCCACCGGCACGCACGCTTGCGCGGCTCGCCCGCCGGATCGAGCAGGAAGTCGGCATCACCGTCTCGGTCGGCCTCTCCTATTGCAAGTTTCTCGCCAAGGTGGCGTCCGACCTGCAAAAGCCGCGCGGCTTTTCCGTCATCGGCCAAGCCGAGGCGCTGGAGTTCCTGCGCGAGAAGCCGGTGACCCTGATCTGGGGCGTCGGCAAGGCCTTTGCCGCCACGCTGGAGCGTGACGGCGTGCGCACGATCGGGCAATTGCAGACCATGGAAGAAGGCGACCTGATGCGGCGCTATGGCACCATGGGGCAGCGGCTCTTTCGCCTATCGCGCGGGCTCGACGAGAGAGCGGTCGAAATCGACGGCGAAGCCAAGAGCGTTTCCGCAGAGACGACGTTCAACGACGATATCGCGCGCTATGACGACCTGGTCACGCATCTGCGGCGCCTCAGCGAGCAAGTGGCCCACCGGCTGCGAAAGTCGGAACTCGCCGGCCAGACGGTCGTTCTCAAGCTCAAAACCGCCGACTTCAAGATCCGCACCCGCAATCGGCGCCTGGATAGCCCTACCCGCCTTGCCGACCGCATTTTCCGCATCGGCCTGCAGCTTCTCGAAAAAGAGGCGGACGGAACGAAGTATCGGCTGATCGGCATCGGCGTCAGCGATCTCTCCGCCCCGGATCTCGCCGATCCGCCCGATCTCGTCGATCCCGCGGCCACCAGGCGCGCTGCGGCCGAGGACGCGATCAACAAGCTGCGCGACAAATTCGGCAAGGCGAGCGTCGAAACCGGCTACACTTTCGGCACCAGAAAACGCGATCCATGAGACCACAAGCGTGCTTGCCCGAGCAGGCACGCTTCGCAAAGCGATCACGCAACCTTGATCGACAGCCCACACAGCAGGATGAATTCCTTAAAGATTGAAGGCTAGGCTTGTTCGCCAAGTCACGTGTTGGGTTGAGTGTATGGTATCGCGTTTCGCTCTCACCGCCAGCGTCGTCGCACTGCTTTTGTCGCCGGCTACCGGCTTTGCAGGCAGTCGCGGGCCGCTGCAGATCATCGTCTCGAAAGATCAGCAATCGCTCGTCGTCTATGACGGCGACGCTGTCATTGCGACATCACCGGTCTCGACCGGCAAGGCGGGCCACACGACGCCATCGGGCATCTTTTCTATCCTGGAAAAGCGGCGTCATCACAAATCGAACATCTATTCGAACGCTCCGATGCCGTTCATGCAGCGGCTCACCTGGTCGGGCATTGCTCTGCATGGCTCCAACCATGTGCCGGACTATCCGGCGTCCCATGGCTGCGTGCGGTTGCCGAGCGAATTTGCTGCCTCGCTCTACAAGTTGACCGAGCGCGGCGTGCACGTGCTGATCTCCGACCGGCAGATAACGCCCTTGGAGGTCAAGAGCGCCCTACTCTTCCGCCCGGCCCCGATCGATCTCCAGCCGCCGCTTTCCGACGTGCCGCTCAGACCGGCGATCAGCCAGGCCGGCGATGCGCCGGTGGAAGTGGCGATGCGGGAGCCGCCCGGCGGCGCCAATTCGGCGCGATCCACCGAGGAGCCGATCCGTATCCTGATCACCCGCAGCGATACCCGCGACACCATGCGCGAGGTTCAGACGTCCCTGGATTTCCTCGGCTACGCGCCGGGCGCGATCGACGGCCATGCCGGGCCGGCGACGATTGCGGCCCTGCGTGCCTTCCAGGCAAGCGAAGGCATCGACGGCGACGGCAAGCTGACACCGGACCTGACCGACCGGCTCCTGCGCAAGGCCGGACGTACGCCACCGCAAAACGGCAAGATCCTCGTGCGGCAAGGGTTCAAGCCGCTCTTTGAAGCCGGGCTTACGATCGACAAGCCGGAAGAGGCGCTCGGAACGCATTTCCTCCAGTTCCGGCACAATGAAGAAGAAGGTGCCGAAGGCAAATGGTTCGGCGTCTCGCTCGAGGACCACCTGCCCGCCTCGACGAAGAAGCGGCTCGGCATCTCCACGGAGGCCGATCCCTTCGCCTATAACGGCATCCAGCGCACGCTGGCGCGCATGACGATCTCCGACGTTGTGCGCAGGCGCGTGGAAGCGTTGCTCGCCGAGGGCTCGTCGCTCTCGATTGCCGATGTGGAAAGCGGGTTGGAGACCGGTCAGGGCACCGACTTCATCACCATTACTCGGACACGTCCCGGCGACTGATCTGCGAGACCGGCAGACAAGCACCCGGCGAGCGTCCCGCCGCGGGTCGATAGGTTCCAAGCCGGCTCAATCGCCGCTCCACTGCAATTCAGCGGAGCCCCGCCTCGGATTACACCAGTTCGACGTCGATGACGCCCGGCGCCGAGCGCAATGCTGCAGCGATCTCCGGCGAAATCCGGAACTTCTCGTTCAGTTCAACCTCGATCTCGCGCTGGCCATTGTCCTTGATGACGACGAAGGAGACGAGCCCGTCGCCCTTCGTGTTGAGGTGCGAGGCGATCGACTTCAGCGGCCCGGAATCGCGCACATAGACGCGCAGCGCCTTCTGCAGTTGCAGCGATTCTTCTTCGAGCGACCGCAGCGTCTGGATGCGCAGGCCGATGCCTTCCGGCCGCTCTTCCGCCGCCACGGTCATGACCAGCGACTTGCCGGGCTCGAGCAGGTCTCGATACTGGTGCAGCATCTCGGAGAACAGTACCGCCTCGAACTGGCCGGAGGAATCCGAGAAGGCGATGATTCCCATCTTGTTGCCGGTGCGCGTCTTGCGCTCCTGCTTCGAGGTTACTGTTCCGGCGAGCCTTCCGGCCGTCGCCCCCTTCTTCACAGCGCCTGCGAAATCGCCGAAGGTCTGCACGCGCATCTTGGCGAGCAGCGCATTGTAGGTGTCGAGCGGATGGGCAGACAGATAGAAGCCCAGAACCTGGAACTCACGGTGCAGCTTTTCCGAGGCAAGCCACGGCGTGTAGGTCGGAAGCGCAATGCGCTCCGGCCCGGTGGCCGCCCCTGCGCCGAACATGTCGCTCTGCCCGCTCGTCTTGTTTTCCTGAGCCCGCTGGGCAAACCCGAGAATACGATCGAGCCCGCCGACCAGCTCCGCCCGGTCGTAGCCGAAGCAATCGAAGGCGCCGGCGGCAATCAGGCTTTCAAAAACGCGACGGTTGAGCAGCTTGGGGTCGATCCGGAGGCAGAAGTCTTCGAGGCTTGCGAAGGCCTTGTCGCCTCGAACCTCGACGATGTGCTCGACCGCTGACTCGCCCACGCCCTTGATCGCTGCAAGCGAGTAATAGATGCGGCTTTCGCCCGTCTGGAAGTGCCGGAACGAGGTCTGTACCGACGGGGCGATCACCTCGATGCCCAGACGCTTGGCATTCTGGCGGAAGTCGTTGACCTTTTCGGTGTTGGACATGTCGAGCGTCATCGACGCCGCCAGGAACTCCACCGGATAATGCGCCTTCATGTAGGCGGTCTGATAGGACACGATCGCGTAGGCTGCCGCGTGCGACTTGTTGAAGCCGTAGTTGGCGAACTTGGCGAGCAGGTCGAAAATGAGGTCGGCCTGCGGCTTCGACACCTCGTTCTTGACGGCGCCGTCGACGAAACGGGCGCGCTGCTTGTCCATCTCCTCCTTGATCTTCTTACCCATGGCGCGGCGCAGAAGGTCGGCCTCGCCGAGCGAATAGCCAGAGAGCACCTGGGCGATCTGCATCACCTGCTCCTGGTAAACGATAACGCCCTGCGTTTCCTTGAGCAGGTGGTCGATCTTCGGATGGATCGACTCGACCTCTTCCTCGCCATGCTTACGGGCGTTATAGACCGGGATGTTCTCCATCGGGCCTGGGCGATAGAGCGCCACGAGTGCGATGATGTCCTCGATGCAGTCGGGCCGCATGCCGATCAGCGCCTTGCGCATGCCGGCACTTTCCACCTGGAACACGCCGACCGTTTCGCCGCGCGACAGCATCTCGTAGGTCTTCAGATCATCGAGCGGGATGCTCGCGAGATCGACCTCGATGCCGCGCTGCTTGACGAAATCGACCGCGACCTTCAACACCGTCAGCGTCTTCAGGCCGAGGAAGTCGAACTTGACGAGACCGGCCTGCTCGACCCACTTCATGTTGAACTGGGTGACCGGCATGTCGGAGCGCGGATCGCGATACATCGGCACCAGCTGCGACAACGGCCGGTCGCCGATCACGATACCGGCGGCGTGGGTCGAGGCGTGGCGGTAAAGGCCTTCGATCTTCTGGGCGATATCGAGAAGGCGGGCGACCACCGGCTCCTTCTCGGCCTCTTCCTGCAGGCGCGGCTCCTCCTCGATCGCCTTGGAAAGCGGCGTCGGGTTGGCGGGGTTGTTGGGCACCAGCTTGCAGATCTTGTCGACCTGACCATAGGGCATTTCGAGCACGCGACCGACGTCTCGCAAGGCGGCACGGGCCTGCAGCGAACCGAAGGTGATGATCTGCGCCACCTGTTCGCGACCGTACTTGCGCTGCACGTAGCGGATCACCTCTTCGCGCCGGTCCTGGCAGAAGTCGATGTCGAAGTCGGGCATCGAGACGCGCTCGGGATTGAGGAAGCGTTCGAACAGCAGCGAGAAGCGCATCGGATCGACGTCGGTGATCGTCAGCGCATAGGCGACGAGCGAGCCGGCGCCCGAGCCGCGACCCGGCCCGACGGGGATGTCGTGCTGCTTGGCCCATTTGATGAAGTCGGCAACGATCAGGAAGTAGCCGGGGAACTTCATGCGCTCGATGACGCTCAATTCGAAGGCCAGGCGCTCGCGGTATTCCTCTTGGGTGTAGCCGGGCGCCATACCCAGTCTCGCGAGACGGTCTTCGAGGCCCTCCTCCGCCTGGCGACGCAGTTCGTCCGACTCGGCGCGCTCGGCCTCCTCCGGATCCGCCGTCGCGCCGGTAAAGCGCGGCAGGATCGGCCCACGGGTCTTCAGCATGAAGGAGCAGCGCCGGGCGATCTCGATCGTGTTTTCCAGTGCCTCGGGCAGATCCGCAAACAGCGCCGCCATTTCTTTGCGGCTCTTCAGATAGTGGTCCGGTGTCAGGCGGAACCGGCTGTCGTCCGACACCATGGCGTTGTGCGCTACCGCCATCAGGGCGTCATGCGCCTCATAGTCGGAGGGCGACGGGAAGAAGGCTTCGTTGGTGGCGACAAGCGGAATGTCGAACTTGTAGGCAAGCTCGATCATCCGGCTCTCGTGCCGCCGGTCGTGGCCACCGTGGCGCTGCAGCTCGATATAGAGCCGATCGCCAAAGAGATCATGCAAGGCTTCGAGACGCGCTTCGGCGAGCGCCGTGGAGCCCGCCTTCATGGCGATATCCACCGGGCCACCGGACGCGCCGGTCAGCGCAATCAAGCCCTCGGTGCCGCATTCGCCAAGCCAGGAGCGCGTAATGCGCGTCGCCTGGCTGCCCTCGCCGCTGAGATAGGCACGGCTGACGAGATCGACGAGGCGCGTATAGCCGTCATCGGTGGCGGCGATGAGCACGATCGACGGCAGCTTGGCGAGCTGATGCCCATGGCCGCGCCGATCCCCCTCGGTCTCGTCCTCCATGTCGATCGACAGCTGGCAGCCGGTGATCGGCTGCAGCCCGTCACCGGCTGCCTTCTGCGAGAATTCGAGGGCTGCGAAGAGATTGTTGGTGTCGGCGATCCCGATCGCCGGCTGGTTATCGGCGACCGCCTTGCCGATGACCTTCTTCAGCGGCAGAGCGCCTTCGAGCAAGGAGAAGGCAGAGTGGACGCGCAGATGCACGAACTGCGGATCCGTGCCGAGCGCCTCACTCGATGCTGCCTTGCTGTCGTCTGCCATTGTCGCACCCTGATTCCTGTCCAGTCGGAAGGATATCCCGTTTATCGCCCGTCATGTCCAGATTCCCCTGGCATGTCGTCCCCCTTATTCAACGGGGATGAGACGCTTTGCGGAGGTGCTTGAGAGAAGATGTTGACGCCCGCCTTCAGAGGCCGAGCGCAATGAAAGAGATGCTTGCGATGAACAGGCTCATCGACGCGAAGGCGGCGAGGTCACGAACAAAATCAGTCATAACATGGCTCCTTTTCCGTTATGTTTTTACTTTGTTCCATTTTTGTTCACGCGTCAAGCAGTGCACAGGCATTCTGTTCACGATGGTTAACATCGCGCCCGAATGCAGGTTAACTGACGACGAAGCCGCTTGAGGAAAGCGCGGTGCCCGCATATCAAGAGGAACGACCACGCGGAGCGCTCCGACATGCTTGCACGCCTGATTCTCCCCTTGCTGATCCTGCTTCCGACCACCGTCTCCGCAGCAGAGACGATAGACCCCGCCCGCATCGTCTCGGCGGCGACCGGCGACTGGAACAAGGACGGGAGCCAGGATCTCGCGCTCATCGTACGACCCGCCCAAGGCAGCGACGAGGACAACGGCATCTATCTCTATCTCACCGGCGACAACGGCGCGCTGGCATTAAAGTCGGCCATTCCGAACAAGGTCTGGGGTCAGTTCGAACTCGTCGGCCAAGCGCCGTCGATCGAGGCGCTGCCGAGCGGCTCGTTGCTCATCACCAGTCAGAACGATGCCATCGGGCGCGACCGCTGGGAACAGAAGCTGACGGTCGCCTATCGCAACTTCGACTTCGTGGTGGCGGGCTACACCTACTCGTCCTACGATACGCTCGATCCGGACAACACCGCGCAATGCGACCTCAACGTGCTGACGGGCAAGGGCAAATCGAACGACACGCCAATCACCGCGAAAGGCGAGCTCATCCTTCTCAAGGACTGGAGCGACGATCGCGGGCAGAAGGCGTGCGGCCTGTAATAACCGGGTGATTGTTCTCTATTTGTTCTTTACAACTTCAGCGGATCACGACATCCTCCGGCGCGAACGTATGAGGAACAATCATGGCCGCGCTCGAAGCACTCAGAGAATTCATCGTTGAAGCCAAATCAAAAACCTATGTCGGCGGCGGCGGGCAGCGACCGTCGTCACGCCCGGGTTCCCACGACATCGGCTACGAGCGGGATAGCTGGCGCTACCTCGACAGCTATTTCGGCGGGACCGATTTCGCAGGCCAGGAGACCGTGTGGCAGAATGACGAGCCGCACTGGGCGATGAACTACTTCGGCCGGATCATCCGACCTGACCTCATAAACGGCGAAAAGGCAGGCGTCGTCATCAGGGCGGCGCTTCAGGCGATGTACCGCGACAAGCGGCATTTCCTCGGCGGCACGGAGTTCCGGCACGCCCATGGCTACTACATCGACAACAGCCGCGGCGACACCTTACATTTTTCCGGGCATGAGGTCATCTTCGTCGACGGCGAGGAAGCCTACGAGCTCGACTATCGCGGCGGTCTGATCAGGCGTTGAGGGCAAGGCCCGCAGCAAGTGACGCAAGAGCGCGCAGCGGTTCGCGAATCTGAAGGATCGCGGCGCGCTTTGGACGCCAAACGCCGCGGATGGCCGGCGAAGCTGGTAATCGCTGTGTCAGACGCACGCATTCATTCAAGAAACGACGTTGCAAGTCACAGCGTGGGGTCAATCGTAACGCAGGGCCTGCACCGGATCGAGGCGCGAGGCGCGCCAGGCCGGAAAGATCGTGGCGAGGAAGGAAAGGGTCAGCGCCATGACGACGACGAGTGCGGTCTCGTCTGCGTTCATATCGGCCGGGAGCTGGTTGAGGAAATAGAGCTCAGGGCTGAATATCGTCGTTCCCGAGATCCAGGAGAAGAACTGTCGGATGGATTCGATGTTGAGGCAGACGACGACGCCGAGCGCCACGCCCGCGACCGTTCCGGCRACGCCGATTGCAGCCCCCGTCATGAAGAAGATGCGCATCACCGAGCCGGAGGTCGCGCCCATGGTCCGCAGGATCGCGATGTCGCTGCCCTTGTCCTTCACCAGCATGATCAGGCCGGAGATGATGTTGAGTGCCGCGACCAGCACGATCAGCGACAGGATCATGAACATCACGTTGCTCTGGACCTCGAGCGTCGAGAAGAAAGTCTTGTTGCGGTCGCGCCAGTCGGTGATGAAGATCTGCCGTCCGGCCGCATCCTCGATCGGCTGGCGCAACTCTTCGACGACATCTGGATGTTCGACGAAGATCTCGATCGACTGAACCAGTCCCTCGGCGTTGAAGAACAGCTGTGCCTCTTCAAGCGGCATGAAGATGATTGTTGAATCATATTCCGACATGCCGATCTCGTAGATCGCCGAGACGGTATAGGCCTTCACACGSGGGTTCATGCCGAGCGGYGTCACGTCGCCGTTGGGCGAGGTCAGCGTAATCGTTCCGCCGACCGTTATGCCAAGCTGYTCGGCCATGCGCGAACCGATAGCCACGCCAGAGCCGGAGGCAAAGCCGACGAGATCGCCGGACTGGATGTGGTCAGAAACCGACTTCATCTTGCTCAAGTCGTCGGCGCGGAT
>NZ_LMEG01000020.1:0-53805 GCF_001426275.1 Ensifer sp. Root423
GTGAAGGTGAGCTTGCGCACGACCGGGTTCGAGGTCATCTCGGCGCCGATCTCGCGGGCAGAACCGGTGATGACGCTGAAGAGGCCCTTCGGCAGGCCTGCACGCTCGGCAAGGATCGCAATGGCGATCGCCGAGAACGGCGTCTGGGCAGCCGGCTTCAACACCATGGCGCAGCCGGCGGCAAAGGCCGGGCCGGCCTTGCGGGTGATCATCGCATTGGGGAAGTTCCAGGGCGTGATCGCCGCGACGACGCCGATCGGCTGCTTCATGACCAGGATGCGCTTGTCGGGCTGATGGCCGGGGATCAGGTCGCCATAGATGCGGCGCGCCTCTTCGGCAAACCACTCGACGAAGCTTGCACCGTAGACAATCTCGCCGGTCGCCTCAGTGAGCGGCTTGCCCTGCTCCAGCGTCAGGATGCGGCCGAGATCGTCCTTGTTCTCGATCATCAGCTCGAACCACTTGCGCAGCACGCCGGCGCGGTCCTTGGCCGTGCGCGCTGCCCAGGTCTTCYGGGCGACRCGCGCGGCCTCGATCGCAGCCCTGGTTTCCTTGGCGCCGAGCTTCGGCACCCGGCCGATGATCTCGCCCGTCGCCGGGTTGTTCACCTCGATCGCGTTTGCCGCGTCCGCCTCGATCCACGCGCCGCCAACGAGGGCTGCCTGGCGAAACAATGATGGGTCTTTAAACGACATGATCCGTCCTCTCTCAAATCCTACAGAACTTATACAACTTTTTTCTTGGAAACGGCAATGACCTCGAGTCGCCGTTTATGCAATTTCCTGAGGCGCACAAGGCGCGCGGGCGCTCACGTTTCCATGCATCCAACCCGTTTCTTCGCCATCCGTCCTCATGTAGCGTTCGAAACGAATCAAACCATGGGCCGCCAGTCGGTCCAGCGGCGTTCCCAGGTTCACGCGACACCGAGAAGAGGCTTGTCCATGACGGCGACCGACAACAGAAAAGCTGACCATCCGATCGATGCCATGTTCATCGAGCGCTGGTCGCCCCGCGCCTTCACCAATGAGGAAATCGACGAAAAAACCCTGCTTTCCTTCTTCGAAGCGGCGCGTTGGGCGCCGTCTGCCAGCAACCGGCAACCCTGGCGCTTCGTCTATGCGCGCCGCGGCACAGATCGCTTCCCGGTGCTGCTCGACACGCTCGATGAGGGAAACCAGCGCTGGGCGAAGAACGCGGCAGCACTTCTGATCGTGATTTCAAGAACGCATAATGCAGCACAGAACGGCGAGATGCGGCACGCCTATACCCACGCCTTCGACACTGGGGCGGCCTGGTACAGCCTCGCTTTGCAGGCCTCGCTCGCGGGCTGGCACACCCATGGCATGGCCGGTATCGATCGCGACAAGGCGATGCACGCCCTGAACGTTCCCGAGCACTACCGGGTCGAAGCCGCCGTTGCGATCGGCCGGCTTGCCGATTCCTCGACGTTGCCGGACGATCTGCGCGCACGCGAAATCCCGAGCCAACGCAACCCAGTCGGCGAATTCGCCTTCGAGGGCCAGTTCAAGGGCGAATGAAGCGCCAACGAAAAATCCCGGCTCTGAGGCCGGGATTTTCTTTATGTCTCTGCATAGGCCTCGATCAGATGTCGAGGTTTGCGACGCTCAGCGCATTCTCCTGAATGAACTCGCGACGCGGCTCAACCTCGTCTCCCATCAGACGCGAGAACAGGCCGTCGGCGTCGGTGGCGTCGGTAACCCGGACCTGCAGCAGCGAGCGGACGTTCGGATCGAGCGTCGTTTCCCAGAGCTGCTCGGCGTTCATCTCACCCAGACCCTTGTAGCGCTGCATCGACAGGCCCTTGCGGCCAGCGGCAAAGATCGCGTCGAGAAGCGCACGCGGGCCGCTGACCTCCTGCGCGCCGTCACGGCGACGCAATACCGGCGGTGCCGAGTAGATCTCTTTCAACTTTGACGCCAGTTGGTCGATATAGCGGGCATCGGACGAACCGATCAGCGCCATGTCGAGTACGGCGAATTCCTTGACGCCGCGAACCATGCGTTCGAACCGCAACCCGCCTTCGCTGGTAACTGTGCCGGTCCAGCCGCGCTCGGTTTCCTCGGCGATCACGTCGAGACGACGTGCGATCTCGGCGGCGGTCTTTTCGTACTCGTCGCGCTGGCCGTTGAGCTCGACGTTCAGCGCGCCGGCGATGGCCGCCTGCTCGACGATCGCCCGATTATAGCGCGAGTGAAGCCCGTTCATGAGGTTACGCAAGCGCAAGGCATCGGTGATCACCTCGCGCAGGTCCTGCCCGGCGCGGACTTCGCCCGATTCAAGCTGCAGCGTCGCTTCCTCGAGACCCATCGAAATCAGGTAGTCTTCGAGCGCCTGCTCGTTCTTCAGATACTGCGCCGACTTGCCGCGCGTCACCTTATAGAGCGGCGGCTGGGCGATGTAGATGTGGCCGCGCTCGATCAGTTCCGGCATCTGTCGGAAGAAGAAGGTGAGCAGCAGGGTGCGGATGTGGGCGCCGTCGACGTCGGCGTCCGTCATGATGATGATCTTGTGGTAACGCAGCTTGTCGGCGTTGAACTCGTCCTTGCCGATCGACGTGCCGAGCGCGGTGATCAGCGTACCGATTTCCTGGCTCGACAGCATCTTGTCGAAGCGCGCGCGCTCGACGTTGAGGATCTTGCCGCGCAGCGGCAGGATCGCCTGGTTTTCGCGCGACCGGCCCTGCTTGGCCGAACCACCCGCCGAGTCCCCTTCCACCAGGAAGACTTCGGACTTTGCCGGGTCACGCTCGGAGCAGTCCGCCAGCTTGCCCGGCAGCGACGAGATGTCGAGCGCGCCCTTGCGGCGCGTCAGTTCGCGCGCCTTGCGGGCAGCTTCGCGGGCGGCAGCGGCTTCGACCACCTTGCCGACGAGGATCTTGGCTTCGGTCGGATGTTCTTCGAACCAGGTGCTGAGCGCCTCGTTGACGAGGCTTTCGACCACCGGTCGCACTTCCGACGACACCAGCTTGTCCTTGGTCTGCGACGAGAACTTCGGATCGGGAACCTTGACCGAAAGCACGGCCGTCAGGCCTTCGCGGCAGTCCTCGCCCTGGAGCGTGACCTTTTCTCTCTTTGTAATGCCGGACGTATCGGCATAGGACGTGACCTGCCGGGTCAACGCGCCACGGAAGCCCGCCATATGCGTGCCGCCGTCGCGCTGCGGGATGTTGTTGGTGAAGCAGAGCACGTTTTCGTGATAGCTGTCGTTCCACCACATCGCCACTTCGACGGTGATGCCGTCCTTCTCGCCGCGGATCGATACCGGCTTGTGTACCAGCGGCTTCTTCGCGCGGTCGAGATAGGCGACGTAGGCCTCAAGACCGCCCTCGTACATCATCTCGTCCTGGCGGATGTCCGAATGGCGCTTGTCGGTGAGGATGATATGAACGCCTGAATTCAGGAACGCGAGTTCGCGCAAGCGGTGCTCGAGCGTGTTGTAGTCGAACTCGGTCTTGGTGAAGGTCTCGCTGCTCGGCAGGAACGTCACCTCGGTCCCGGTCTCATCGCCGGCGTCGCCGGTAACGGCGAGAGAGCCGTCAGCGACACCGTGGGTGAAGCTCATCTCGTGAATCTTGCCTGCGCGCCGGATCTTCAGCTTGAGCGAAACCGAAAGCGCATTGACCACCGACACGCCGACGCCGTGCAGGCCGCCCGAAACCTTGTAGGAGTTCTGGTCGAACTTACCGCCGGCGTGCAGCTGGGTCATGATGACCTCGGCCGCCGAGACGCCCTCTTCCTTATGGATGTCAGTCGGGATGCCGCGACCGTTGTCGGTTACCGTCACCGAGCCGTCCGGATTGAGCGACACCGTCACGATGTCGGCATGGCCGGCAAGCGCTTCGTCGATCGCGTTGTCCACCACCTCGTACACCATGTGGTGCAGACCGGAGCCGTCGTCGGTGTCGCCGATATACATGCCCGGCCGCTTGCGTACGGCATCCAGGCCCTTCAGCACCTTGATGGAATCGGCACCATATTCGGCGCTGGCGCCGGTTTCGGTCTCAGGATTGTCGGTCATTCAGCTACGGGTCTTTCCAGGTTCTTCGGACATGGTGATTCGTTGCGAATCACGTCTCGGACGCCTCTTGGACTATAGAAAATTTGTCCAGGGTTCCAAATCCCGGACCGCCGCGCGGCGGCCGGAAACAAGCATTCATCCCCTGTCATTATCAGGAAATGTGGCTTTTTCCAAAACATCTTGCAGCTTGCGGATCGTCTCCGGAGACAAAGCGCGAATTTGTTCGCTCAATCGGTTGGCAAAGGCCGTGTGCTCCGGCGTCAGACCCGACGTGTCGAGCACCGTTTTTGGCGAGGAGACGTTGGCAATGCGGAACAGATCCTCCGCCTCGTCCCAGATCACGTTGAAGTAACCGGTGACGCGCTGGAGGAAGTCGAAGCTCGGCGCACCGCGCTTTCCATGCTCGAGCGCCGAGAGATAAGCGGCCGAGACGCCGATCGCCTTTGCCATCTCCTTCTGCGACACGCCCTTGCGGCGCCTGAGGTCGCGCAGAGCCTGGCCGAAGGGCGTCATAGCGCGCTGCCTCTCACCCGCGCCAGGCGGACGTAGAGCGCGCCGTCGCCGCCATGATTACGGGCGGCCGGCTCATAGGACGAAATCAGCGGCCGGAATTCGGGAAGCGAGAACCAGAGTGGCACCGCCCGCTTCAAGGCGCCGTCGCTGCCGAACGAGGTGCCCTTGCCGGTAATGACAAGCACATGTCGCAGCCCCCGCTCGTGCGCCCGCAGCAGAAACTGCAGAAGAAGTCCGTGCGCTTCGCTCTGGATCATGCCGTGCAGGTCGATCCGGCCCTCAAGCACCAGGTGCCCCTTTGCCAGCTTGCGCTTGACCGGCCGCTCCAGTGGATGATGCACTTTTTCGCCGAGCTTCTTCGTCAGCGCTATGCCCGGCTGCTCGAGAGCTGTTGCCGGCTGTTGCGGCCGCTGCTTGCCCTTCGCCTCTTCCGGAGGTTTTGCCTGTTCGTCCTCGGCCAGAATCTCCATCAGGTCGGCGAGCCGGCCGGCCATCGGTCTCGCCGAACGAGCAACCTTGCCCCAGAGAATGCGATCCTCGGCCGAAAGTTTCTTGTCCTTAGCCATGGCCGTAACGGGCCGCGGCCGCCTTGGGAACGAAGACGTAAAAGTCGGCTGCGTTGCGAACCGCTCCGGCCCGCTCACCGGCCTCGAAACCGGATCCGGTAAAGATATCGCCGCGAGCCGGGCCAACGATCGCCGAGCCGGTATCGAGCGCCAGCATCAGACGCTGGAAAGGTTTTCCGTCATCGAGCCGCGTCAGGCTCTCGCTCGCGATAAAGAAAGGAACGCCAAAGGTGTGGATCAGCCGATCAACTGCCAATGAGCGGTTCGGTTCGAGCGAGACCTTGGCGGCGGCAATCGGCCCCAGCCGCTCGTCCTCGACGTCTGCCTCGCGGAAGAAGATGAATGACCGGTTGTGCCAGAGAACCTCATCGACCTCTTCGGGATGCGCTTCCAGCCAGTCGCGAATACTCATCATCGAAACCGTGGCGGCATCGATCTTGCCGCGCTCGATCAGCAATTTGCCAACGGCTGAGAAATAGTGCCCGGTCTTGGCCGAATAAGTGACGCGGCGGCGCGAACCATCCGGAAACCGGAGCCGTGCGGCACCCTGCACATGAACGAAGAAGACCTCGACCTTGGACTTCGCATAGGCGATCTCCAGGCCGCGGCCGGCCAGATGGCCCTGCTCGATCGCTTGCCTGTCCGGATACTCGCTGATCCGGCCACCCTCGGAGAGACCGAAGGCGAAGTAGGGATCCATCCCCTCCGGCCGGTTGCCATCGTGAACATCGACCAGATCGTCCGGTCGGCGGTAGAGCGGATAACGATAGGTCTCGTCCGCTTCGGCGCGGACATCGATCTCGGGCTCGTAAAAGGCCGTGACAAAACCGGAACCCGTTTCGGGCACGATCCGGAAGGGGACGAAATGCGCTTCGAAAAACGCCCGTGCGTTCTCTCCGCTACCAACCTGCTGCCGCGAGGCGGAGAAGGCCGGCAAAAGATCGTCGACTGAAATCCCGAGAGAACCCGTGCGATAGGGTTTGGCCGTCGAGACATGCTGGTGACAGCGACGCATCGCCTCGATCACCGCGGTCGGATCATCATGCTGCCAGCCCGGAAGCTCGGCGAAACGGGCTGGCTCAAATCGATAGGACATCGGTACCGCGTCCGCTCAGTTTTCGGATTCGGTGGCGATCAGCTTCCAGTTCGGATCCCGCGAACGAATGTCGCGCGCGAAGGTCCAGAGATCGTTGACCTCCGCAACCGACTCGGCGTCGCCGTCGATCAAACCGCCCTGCTTGTCATAGGTCGCCGAAATCAGCTGGCTGACGATGCGAACGGTGATGTTCTCTTCGCTGTCCTTCACTTCGGCGTGAATGATATCTGCCTTGTCGATGCCGACGAAGGTGGACTTGACGACTTCGCCCTTTCGCTCGCGATCGGTGATCGCGGCGTCGAAGCCTTCATAGACCTCGCGGGACAGCAGATTCTTCAGCGTCTTTCGGTCGCCGTCCGCGAAAGCCATGACGATCATCTCGTAGGCCATCTTGGCGCCGTTGACGAATTCCTTGGGATCGAAACCCTGATCCGCGTCGCTCAGCGCCCGCAGCTGGGTGTTGAGCGTCGTTCCGGTCTTGGCGAAAGCGTCGATCATTTCGTAGCGGTTTGCTTCTTCGTCCGCATTTTCGCGGCGCGGCAGCTGCACGACCTTGCCCTTGTCGCCGTTTTCCGGCCCCTGGCTCATGTCGCGTGGCGAATACGGATCAAACGGCGGCCGCTCGCTCCCGGTCCGGCGGCCCAAGACGCTGCGCAGTTGCAGGAAAATGACCACCGCGGCGATCAGGAAAAAAAACGTGATGAAGTCAAAAGAGCCCATTTCCACCCGGAACCGCTGTTAGAATTTCTCGTGGCTATTCCATATAGTCCGCAAGGATAGATCATTCAAATGGCGATGTCGCACCCTTAGACGGGGATGTGACACCAGGTTTCATTTTCGGGCAGCATCGATGCGTTCATTTCTTATCCCCCTTGCCATCCTCGGGCTTCCGCTGGCCGAGATCGCCGGTTTCGTTGTCGTTGGCCGAGAGATCGGCCTCCTGATGACGTTGCTGCTGGTTCTTGCCAGTGCATTTGTCGGCGTTATCCTGCTGAGAGTCCAGGGATTTACCGTCATTCGGCGAATGCAGGACGCCACGCGCAACGGTAGCGACCCGGGCCGGGAGGTGCTTGGCGGCGCATTGCTGTTCGTCGCGGCGATCCTGCTGGTGGTGCCGGGCTTCGTCAGCGACGTGATCGGCCTCCTGCTGTTTCTGCCTTTCGTTCGAAATGCGGTTGCCGGTTTCCTGCGCAAGCGAATGACGATCGTGACCGCGGCATCCGGTGCCGGCTGGACACGGCCGCACGAACCGCGCCCCTCGCCGCGCGTCATCGATCTCGATGAGGGCGAATTCTCGCGAACGGACGACGAGGATCCGCCGCAGGTCGGCGATCGCCGCCAGCCCTAGCCAAGAGGCCACGGTGACAGAATGCGCGAACGGCACTCTATCGCCCATATTCCGGAGCATGCTTTCCGCTTTCCGCTTGGAGCAGAAACCCAGCGCCCGCTGGAAAGCGCCGGGCCCGCAGGGTTGTAAGCCCTAGGCCGAAATGCTAGATGGCCTCACCTATTTTTGTCGAGGAACCCTTATGACGACTGATACCGCATCCAACGGCAACGGCAGCGCGCAGCAGAGCCCGACGCTGAACATCCTCGCCCAGTATATCAAGGACCTTTCCTTCGAAAACCCGGGCGCGCCGCGTTCGCTGCAGGCCCGTGACAAGGCGCCGTCGATCAATATCAACGTCAACGTCAATGCCAACCCGCTCGCAGAGAACGATTTCGACGTCGTGCTCTCGCTGAACGCAGAAGCCAAGGACGGCGACCGCGTCCTGTTCAACGTCGAGCTCGCCTATGGCGGCGTCTTCCGCGTTGCCGGCTTCCCGCAGGAGCACATGCTGCCGCTGCTCTTCATCGAGTGCCCGCGCCTGCTGTTCCCGTTCGCCCGTCAGATCGTTGCCGACGCAACCCGCAACGGCGGCTTCCCGCCGCTGATGATCGATCCGATCGATTTCGCGCAGATGTTCGCTCAGCGCATGGCCGAAGAAAAGGTCCGCGCCCAGGTTTCGAACGAAACCGCAAACTGATCGAATTTCAGATTGCTGAAACGAAAGGCCCGGCCAATGTGCCGGGCTTTTTCGTATCTGCCTTAGTCCTGGGGGTCGTATTTTGCCCAGATCGCCTTGGCGCCGATCTTCGCGATCAACGCCGCGTGGGCGGCCAGGTCCGCCTCCGAGAGCCGGTTCGGCAAGGGACGCGGCCGCTGGCCGATAAGGATCGGCGCGTCGTCGAGTTCGATTGCCTGATCGGTCGATCTGCTGGACACAAGGCCGAGTGCTGCCTGACGGCCGCCGATCATCTCGATGTAGACTTCCGCCAGCAGTTCGGAGTCGAGAAGCGCGCCGTGCTTGGCGCGGTGCGAGTTGTCGATACCGTAGCGACGGCAAAGCGCGTCCAGCGAGTTCGGCCCCATCGGGTGTTTGCGGCGGGCAAGCGCCAGCGTGTCGGTCACGCGCTCGATGGCGATCGGCGGCATGCCCAGACGCGCAAACTCGGCGTTGATAAAGCCCATGTCGAAGGTGGCGTTGTGAGCGACCCAACGGGCGTCGCCGAAAAACTCGAGGATCTGGTCGACCACATCGGCAAATGGCGGCTTGTCCTTCAGGGACTCGTCGGTGATCCCGTGGATGGCGAGCGCATCCGGGTGAACCTTGCGGTTGCCGGGATTGATGAAGATGTGCAGCGTGCGGCCGGTCGGAAATTGGTTCTCGAGCTCGACACCGCCGATTTCGATCACCCGGTCCTCGCGATTGTCGAGGCCTGTCGTTTCCGTATCGAAGATGATCTCACGCATCCGCGTCTCCGTTTCTGGCTGCGAGTTGGTCGACGACGGCCTTCACCTGGGCCCGGGTGACGTCGAAACTGTCGCTGGTATCGATGATGTAGTCGGCGCGTTTACGCTTTTCGCTGTCCGGCACCTGACGCGCAAGGATCATCGCAAGTTTTTCCTCGGTCATTCCTGGGCGCTTCAGCGCCCTTTGGCGCTGCAGCTCGGCCGAACAGGTCACGACGACGACGCGATCGACCCGCTTGTCCGCACCCGTTTCAAAAAGGAGAGGAATGTCGAGGACGACGAAGGGCGCGCTGGCGGCCTGGTTTTCCGCGAGGAACTCCTGCTCCTTGCGGCGCACCAGCGGATGGACGATCGCCTCAAGCTCGCGCAGCCGTTCCGGCGCCTGCATGAGCTGGCGCGAGAGTTCGGCGCGATCGACTTTTCCATCTTTCGTGCTTCCGGGAAACGCCGCTTCCACCGGCGCCACCGCCTCGGCGCTATAAAGTTGATGCACGACCTCGTCGGCATCGTTCACCGGCACGCCGAAGTCGCGAAACATCTGGGCGGTCGTCGACTTGCCCATGGCAATCGATCCGGTGAGCCCAAGGATAATCATCAGTGCCTGTCCATGTCGTCGATAATCAATTGTCGAAGGTCGGCGTCCACCGTCGGCCGACAGCCGAACCAGAGTTCGAAGCCGGGCACCGCCTGGTGCAGAAGCATGCCCAAACCGTCGACGATCGCAAAGCCCTGCACCTCTGCCTGCGCCAGGATCGGCGTCTTCAACGGAACATAGACAATATCCGTGACGACTGCGCTCGAAGCCATAACGCCGAAGTCGATCGCCGGTGCTTCGCTGCCGTCCATGCCGAGCGAGGTGGTATTGATGAACAGGCCTGCGCCGGTCATCACGTCCTTGAGTGCGCCCATCGGATGGGCTTCCACCGCCGGACCGAACCGGTCGGCAAGTTCCTGCGCCCGTTCGACGGTGCGATTGACGACATGGATCGTCTTGATGCCGCGATCACGAACAGCCTGGATGATCGCCCGGCTTGCGCCGCCGGCGCCGAGTATGACTGCCGTCGACGTCCGGTCCCAGCCGGCCGCCCGCTCGTCGAGATTGGCAACGAAGCCGCGGCCGTCGGTATTGGTGGCATGCACCTTTCCGTCCTGAACCCACAGCGTGTTGGCGGCGCCGAGTTCCTGGCTGAGCTCATCCGGCTGATCCACCAGCCGACAGGCCACTTCCTTGTGGGGGATGGTCACATTGCCACCGCAGAAACCGGATGTCCCGTCCTTGAGGCTGGCAATGAAGGCGGCGAATTCTTCCGGCTTGACCTCGTGCGCTCGATAGCTGCCGGGCAGACCGAGCTGTTTCAGCCAATAGCCATGGATCAGCGGCGACCGGGAATGCTTGATCGGATAGCCGGTGACGAAGGCGTGGTTAACAAATGTTTCACGTGAATCACGCATCGATCGTTCCCAGTTCACGGAGTTTGGCAAGCAGCGGCAACATCGGGAGACCGAGGATGGTGAAGTAGTCACCCTCGATCTTTTCGAAGAGCTGGATGCCCTCGCCTTCCAGCTGGTAGGCGCCGACGCTCGAAAGCGCCTTTTCGCCGACACGCTCTAGATGACGCTCGACGAAATCTGCCGTCAGCGGGCGCACGGTCATGTGGGCGGAAGACACATGGCGCCAGATGACGTCTTGGCCACACAAAAGGACGACGGCACTGTTCAGGCGGTGCGTCTGGCCGGAGAGCGAAAGCAGATGTGCGGCGGCTTCCGCCATGGTCTTCGGCTTGTGGTAGACCCGCGGCCCCAATGACATTGTCTGATCGGAACCGATCACCAGCGCGTCTGCGAAATACCTGGCGACATCGCGCGCCTTTGCTTCCGCCAGTTCCAGAGCAACGGTTTCGGGCGCAGCGCCCTTATCCTCAAGCGGCTTTTCCAGCGCGCGCTCATCGATCTCGGCTGCCTTCGCTTCAAAGACCAGGCCGGCATTCTCCAGGAGCGCCCGGCGAAACGGGCTGGCCGAAGCCAGGACGAGCGAAGATGTCATCATTCAAGTTCCCGAATTGTTCGAATCCGCTCTAACGCAGACGTGGACGCAGGGCAACGATTGCCGCTGCCGTTTCCTCTATCGAACGGCGGGTGACATCGATGACGGGCCAATTGTTGCGCGCACAGAGCGACCGGGCATATTTCAGTTCCTCGGTGATCGAGGCCTTGTCGGTGTACTCATCGCCGTGAAAGCCTTGCGTCGTTCCGAGCACCCGGTGCTGGCGCACTTGCGAGATACGGTCGGCCGTCGCGATCAACCCGACGACGAGCGGCTTCGTCGCTTCCATCAATCTTTCAGGCAACGGTACGCCGGGGACAATCGGGATGTTCGCTGTCTTGATGCCACGGTTGGCGAGATAGATGCTGGTCGGCGTCTTCGACGTCCGGCTGATGCCGATGAGGACGACATCCGCGTCGTCGAAATCCGCCGGCAGCTGACCGTCGTCATGGTCCATGGTGAAATTGAGCGCGTCGATGCGCGCGAAATATTCCGCATCCATCACATGCTGAGCACCGGATCTCCGCCGCGACGGGGATCCCAGATAGGACTGAAAGAGGTCGATGATGGGATCCAGCACGGAGACGCAAGGGACGCCCATCTCGCGGCAACGGCGATCGATGATATCGGCGAGTTCGCGGTCGACGATTGTATAGAGAACGATGCCCGGTGCGCCGTCGATCGCGTCGAGAACCTGCAGCAGCTGTTTGCGGTTCCGGATCAGCGGATAGACGTGCTCGAGCGCATGCGAGCTTTGAAATTGGGCCGCGGCGGCGCGCCCGGCGGCAATCAGAGTCTCGCCCGTTGAGTCCGAAATCAGGTGAAGGTGGAAGTAGTTTTTCTTGTTCTCCACGCAATTCTCCTGGTGCTGTTGATAAGCCGGGATGAAACACAGCTAACGACGGGGCCTGGATCCAGGCAAGTGGAAAACAGCCGAGTTATTCACAATTGGGGCTGCGGCGGACATTGTTTCGTGGCGGATGTGGACAAGACTCACGGCGCGGACAAAGTGTCACGGATATCAACTGCTTTTCCACAGGCGCGTCAAAAATCGAACGCGACTTAAAGAACTGATTCAAAATGCCTTTCTGAGATTGACCACGCTGTTTTTCCAGAGATCGAACTCATTGTCCCTTCGCTGAGCGTCGTGATCGCCGGTCGTGGACAAGTCAGTGCGTTGTTTTAATCCTTGATACCCACCGACTCTAAGAAATAGAAACCTTCTAAATATCTTTGATTTTTAATTGGGAGAGACGATCCGTGACCGAAACACGCAGAAAGGTTCTGGAGGTTTTGGTAGGGAAGACGGTGTCACCTCCTCCGATCTGGCTCATGCGCCAGGCGGGACGCTACCTGCCCGAGTACAGGGCAACGCGCGCCGTAGCCGGAAGCTTCCTCGATCTTTGCTACACGCCCGATCTCGCAGTCGAGGTCACATTGCAGCCGATCCGTCGCTACGCTTTCGATGCCGCCATTCTCTTCTCCGACATCCTGGTCATTCCCGATGCGCTGAAACGCAACGTGCGCTTCGAGGAAGGCCATGGGCCACGAATGGACCCGATCGATGCTGATGGTATCCGTCTCCTGAAGCCTGAGGGCATCTCTGAACACCTCCAGCCGGTCTTTGAGACGGTTTCGCGGTTGCGCGCAGAGCTTCCCTCGGAAACGACCCTGCTCGGCTTCTGTGGCGCTCCCTGGACGGTTGCGACCTATATGATCGCCGGCCAGGGGACGCCGGACCAGGCCCCTGCCCGTCTCTTCGCGTATCGCAATCCCGAAGCCTTCGATCATCTGCTCGGCTTTCTGGCGGATGTATCGGCTGAATATCTCGTGCGACAGATCGATGCCGGCGCCGATGCCGTGCAGATCTTCGATTCCTGGGCAGGTGTTCTCGGTGAGGAGGAATTCGCCCGCTACGCCGTCAAGCCGGTGCAGCGGATCATCGCCTCCGTTCGGGCGCAGCGGCCGCAGGCAAGGATCATCGCCTTTGCGAAGGGCGCGGGGCAGCTGTTGAACGGATATCGGCAGGCGACCGGTGCTGACGCGATCGGTCTCGACTGGACCGTTCCGCTTTCCTTTGCGAAGGATCTGCAGAAGGAAGGGCCGATACAGGGCAATCTCGATCCGATGCGGGTCGTTGCCGGCGGCGTGGCGCTTGAGGAAGGCATTGACCGCATTCTCGACGCACTCGGTCACGGTCCGCTGATCTTCAATCTCGGCCATGGCATAACGCCGCAGGCCGATCCCGATCATGTCTCGGCGCTGGTTGCCCGGGTTCGTGGAGCGCGGTGATGGCGGAGAAGCAGACCGACCGGGCGCCGGGCAACAGGGCGCGGCTCAGGGCAGCGATCGCGCTTGGTGCGTTCGTGGCGCTTCTCGTCGGTCTGTTCGTCTGGCGCCCGGATGATCTCTATCTCTGGATCAAGGCGCTGCATGTTATCGCCGTGATGTCCTGGATGGCGGCGTTGCTCTACATGCCCAGGCTGTTCATCTACCACACGGATGCGGAGCCCGGCTCCGCCCAGTCGGAAACCTTCAAGATGATGGAGTTGCGGCTCCTGAAAGTCATCATGAACCCGGCCATGATGATTTCCTGGGTGCTCGGGCTTTATCTGGCCTGGAGCATTTATGGCTTCCAGGGTGGGTGGCTGCATGCCAAGCTTCTGTTCGTGGTGCTGCTGACCGGTGTCCACATGCGTTTCAGCCGTGCTGTGCGCGCCTTTCAGCGCGACGAGAACAGGCACGATGCGCGCTATTGGCGGTTGATGAACGAGGCGCCTACCGTCTTGATGATCCTCATCGTCATCATGGTCGTCGTGAAGCCATTCTGAATTTAATCGATTTGCGGCCTGTCATAGGCGTTTCTAATTTGCGACAGCCCCTTGCAGGGTTTCACGTGAATCGCTATTTTCTGCCATCTCCTCTTCATGGCTTGTGACAAAGACAAGAGCCTGCCCCTTCCTGCTGCAGCTCCCTAACGAATACTCGCCATCTCCCCACTACCCATACCAAACATGGATCCTTCATGGCTGAAATGAAGCTACAAGAACTCAAGAACAAGACGCCGACCGATCTGCTCGCTTTCGCCGAGGAGCTCGAGGTGGAGAACGCCAGCACGATGCGCAAGCAGGAGCTGATGTTCGCAATCCTCAAGATGCTCGCGGCCCAGGATATCGAGATCATCGGTGAAGGCGTCGTTGAAGTGCTCCAGGACGGCTTCGGCTTTCTGCGCTCGGCGAATGCAAACTACCTCCCCGGTCCGGACGATATCTACATCTCGCCCTCCCAGATCCGCCGCTTCTCGCTGAAGACGGGCGACACGGTCGAGGGTCCGATCCGCGGACCGAAGGAAGGCGAGCGCTACTTCGCCCTCCTCAAGGTCAACACCATCAACTTCGACGATCCGGAAAAGATCCGTCACAAGGTTCACTTCGACAACCTGACGCCGCTTTACCCGAACGAGCGCTTCAAGATGGAACTCGACGTTCCGACCTCGAAGGATCTGTCGGCCCGGGTCATCGACCTGGTTGCGCCGCTCGGCAAAGGCCAGCGCGGCCTCATCGTCGCTCCGCCGCGCACCGGTAAGACTGTTCTCCTGCAGAACATCGCCCATTCGATCACCGCGAACCATCCGGAATGCTACCTGATCGTTCTCCTGATCGACGAACGTCCCGAAGAAGTGACGGACATGCAGCGCTCGGTGAAGGGCGAAGTCGTGTCCTCGACCTTCGACGAGCCGGCGACCCGCCACGTACAGGTCGCCGAAATGGTGATCGAGAAGGCCAAGCGCCTCGTGGAACACGGCCGTGACGTCGTTATCCTGCTTGACTCGATCACCCGCCTCGGCCGCGCCTACAACACCGTTGTTCCGTCATCGGGCAAGGTCTTGACCGGTGGTGTCGACGCCAATGCTCTGCAGCGCCCGAAGCGCTTCTTCGGTGCCGCCCGTAACATCGAAGAAGGCGGCTCGTTGACGATCATCGCGACGGCGCTGATCGACACCGGCAGCCGCATGGACGAAGTCATCTTCGAAGAGTTCAAGGGCACCGGCAACTCGGAAATCGTGCTCGACCGCAAGGTCGCCGACAAGCGCATCTTCCCGGCGATGGACATTCTCAAGTCCGGTACGCGTAAGGAAGACCTGCTCGTTCCGCGCCAGGATCTGCAAAAGATCTTCGTGCTGCGCCGTATTCTGGCGCCGATGGGCACGACCGACGCGATCGAGTTCCTCATCGACAAGCTCAAGCAGACGAAGAACAACGGCGATTTCTTCGACTCGATGAACACCTAAGACGCGTTCATCATCCGACTTTGGGACCGGTCGACCACGCGTCGGCCGGTTTTCTCGTTTCGAAACCTTAGCCGGATTCTCCGGTCATTCGATTCGGTTTCGCAACAATCTCCGACTAGGCCCGCAATCAGACAGACACCGTTTCTGCTGATTCACGTGAAACACGTGCGCACCGTGAAATACGAGGATACGGCGAGGCCTTGAAATTTCGGCATTCTTTCGGCATAAGCACGCCGACCCATTGAGATAGCGTTTGCCCCGCGTGAGCGCGCTCCGCGAAGCGGAACGATCCGGTCCGGAACTTCGACGATCCCCATTGCATCGACCATCGACGCGCCCTGCGTGTCCGCGGTCTTTTCAGGTGAGCCCATGACAGCGACGCACACGATTTATGCGCTTTCCAGCGGATCTCTGCCCGCCGGCGTCGCAGTCGTGCGTATCAGCGGCGGGCGCACCGAAGCGGTGTTGCAGGCGTTGTGTGGTGGTGTGCCAACACCTCGGTCGGCGACATTTAGATCGATTCGGTCCCGTAACGGCGATGTCATCGACAGCGGCCTTGTTCTCTATTTTCGCGGACCTGCCTCCTTTACAGGAGAAGACTGCGCCGAGCTTCAGATCCATGGTGGTCGGGCGGCAGTAAACGCCTTGCTTGAGGAACTCTCGAAGCTCGAGGGTTTGCGCCATGCGGAAGCCGGTGAGTTTTCGCGCCGCGCCTTCCAGAACGGCAAGCTTGACCTGGTCGAGGTGGAGGGTCTCGCCGACCTGATTGCTGCGGAAACCGAGATGCAGCGCCGGCTCGCGATCGAACACTCCGGCGGTGGACAATCAAAGATCTATGCCGGCTGGGCGAAGCGCTTGACCCATGCGCGGGCGATGATCGAGGCCGAGCTCGATTTTGCCGATGAAGACGATGTGCCGGGCTCGGTCAGCGAGCGCATCTGGCAGGATATGTCCATGCTGTCGCAAGAGATAGCAGCACATATTGCCGATGCGCCGATCGCGGAGATCATCCGCGACGGCCTGAAGATCGTCATCGCCGGTGCGCCGAACGCCGGCAAGTCGAGCTTGCTCAATGCACTGGCCCAGCGTGACATTGCAATCGTCACCGAGATTGCTGGTACGACCCGCGACGTTCTTTCCGTGGACGTTTCCTTAGCCGGATTCTCCGTTAAGCTCTACGATACGGCGGGGCTGCGGGAAACCGACGAGAGAGTAGAGCAAGAAGGTATTCGTCGCGCACGAGAAATTATCGAGAGAGCAGATCTGATCTTGCTGTTGGCCGATGCGCCGGACGGTTTTGATGTCATGTCCGACTTCCCATCCGACACGACGCCCGTGCTACGGGTTGGAACCAAACTTGATCGCGGCAGTGATGGCTGGCGCGAGGGGGCCGTGGATGTGTTGGTCTCGACGAGAACCGGCGAAGGCATGGAGCGACTGCTGGACGCGATCGCGGCGCACCTGCCGGATCTCAGTGGGCGGACCTCGCTGTCGCTGCCTTCGCGGCGGCGCCATGTCGATAGTCTCCGGCAGGCGCAGCGGTCGATCGACGACAGCTTGGCAAGTCAGGACTTGGGGCTGGATATACGCGCGGAACTGTTGCGCCTTGCTGGCGACGCAATTGGACGGATAACCGGCCGCGTGGATGTTGAGAACCTTCTCGATGTGATATTTTCTGAATTCTGTATCGGGAAATAACCAGTAGGCCAGTGCAATACAACGTGTGCGAGTCCTTCGTTGTGTTTCACGTGAAACGATTCGTGCCGGGTCAACCCCGGAGAAGAGGCAATGATGCAATTTGACGTAATCGTCATTGGCGGTGGCCATGCCGGCTGCGAAGCCGCGGCTGCGGCTGCGCGTCTGGGCTCCAACACAGCGTTGATCACGCACAAGGCATCCACGATCGGCGTTATGTCCTGCAACCCGGCGATCGGCGGCTTGGGAAAAGGACATCTGGTCCGCGAGATCGACGCGATGGACGGCTTGATGGGGCGCGTCGCTGATGCCGGCGGTATTCAGTTTCGTTTGCTCAACCGCCGTAAGGGTCCGGCAGTGCGCGGACCGCGTACGCAAGCCGATCGCCGCCTCTATCGCGAAGCCATGCAGCGGGAGATCGCTGCCATCGAGAATCTGACCGTTATCGAGGGCGATGCCTTCGACCTTCTGGAAGAGCAAGGCCGCATCCACGGTGTCGTCATGAAGGACGGCCGCAGCTTTCAAGCGAACTCCGTTGTTCTGACGACGGGCACGTTCTTGAAGGGCCTCATCCATATTGGCGATCAGAAGATACCGGCCGGTCGCGTCGGTGAGGAACCGTCCGTCGGGCTCTCGGGAACCTTGCTGCGTTTTGGGTTGCGGCTCGGCCGCCTGAAGACCGGAACGCCCGCCCGCCTGGATGGACGCACCATTGACTGGGCGCGTGTTGGCCGGCAAGGTCCAGACGAAGATCCCGTGCCCTTCTCGTTCATGACCGACGGGATCGTGAATCGCCAGATCGATTGCGGTGTGACGCGGACGACGGAAGAGACGCACAAGATTATTACCGACAATATCGGCAAGTCGGCGATGTACTCGGGACAGATCGAGGGTGTCGGACCGCGCTATTGTCCGTCCATCGAGGACAAGATCGTACGATTCGGCGAGCGTGATGGCCACCAGATCTTCCTGGAACCGGAGGGTCTCGACGACGATACGATCTACCCGAACGGCATTTCGACGTCGCTGCCGGCTGACATCCAGGAAGCCTTTATCAAGACGATCCCGGGATTGGAGAATGTCGCGATACTGCAGCCTGGTTATGCCATCGAGTACGATCACGTCGACCCGCGTGAACTGAACGCGACCCTTGCCGTCCGCAAGATGCCAGGGCTTTTCCTCGCCGGTCAAATCAACGGTACGACCGGCTATGAGGAAGCCGGCGCGCAAGGTCTTGTTGCCGGCTTGAACGCCGCCTTGGCCGCGACCAACCGTCACGAAATCGTGTTCAGCCGAACGCAGTCCTATATTGGTGTCATGATCGACGACCTGACGTCGCGCGGGATCACCGAGCCCTATCGCATGTTCACCTCCCGCGCGGAGTATCGATTGTCGCTGCGGGCCGACAATGCCGATGCGCGCCTGACACCGCTTGCAATGGAGGTCGGCTGCATCTCGGCTGCGCGGCGCGAACGCTTTGTCGATTGGCGCGCGCGTTTCGACGAAGGACGTGCCCTGTTGAAAGGCCTCTCGGTAACCCCGGCTGAAGGTAACCGTCATGGCCTTAAGCTCAACCAGGATGGCCAACGGCGCACTGCTTTCGAGATCCTGTCCTATCCCGATCAGTCGATTGCCGGCTTGCAGCCCATCTGGCCCGAGCTGTTGTCGATTGGTCCGCGCGTCGTTGAGGCGCTTGAGATCGATGCGGTCTATGCGGTCTATATGGATCGGCAGGCAGCGGATATCGCCGGCATTCAGCGCGAGGAAAATCTTGCCATACCCGATGGCTTCGACTTCGATATGCTCTCGGGCCTCTCCAACGAGCTGAAGCAGAAGCTGAAGCAGCAGGCGCCCCGCAATCTGGCTCACGTGATGAAGGTCGACGGTATGACGCCGGCAGCAGCATCGCTGATCCTGGCGTGGGTGAAGCGTCAGAACCGAACCGTAGAACGTGAAGAAAAGGCCGGCGTACAATGAAGGCGAGTCCAATCGATGTGTTGAACGGACTGCGTGTTTCACGTGAAACGAATGAACGGCTGGAGCATTTTGCCAAGCTCTTTCAGAAGTGGGCGAAGTCGATCAATCTTGTTGCGCCGTCCACTATCGAGGATCTTTGGCGTCGGCACATTGTCGATAGCTTGCAGCTCGCGCAGTTGTCGCCCGGTCCGAAGACCTGGGTCGATCTCGGCAGCGGTGGCGGCTTTCCAGGTGTCATCACGGCGATCTATCTCGCCGAACTTGGCGACGGTTGGGTCCATCTCGTTGAAAGCAACAACAAGAAGGCTGCCTTTCTGCGTGTAGCTCTGGCCGAGACGGGTGCGCGCGGCTCGGTTCACCCGGTTCGAATCGAAGAAGCAGGCGCATTGATTCCCCGCGCGGACGCGGTTTCGGCGCGCGCGCTCGCGGATTTGACCTTGCTGCTCGACTATTCTGCGCCATGGATGACGGCGAAGGAGCAGAAAGCGGTCGCCTACTTCCACAAAGGGCGGGATTACCAGCGCGAAATCGACAAAGCCGTTGGCCGCTATCAGTTTGATCTGGTAAAACATCCAAGCGTGGTCGAGCCGGATTCTGTCGTGCTCGAGATCGCAAATCTGGCGCGCAGGGCCCAGTGATCGCGAGCGGAAACATGTTTGGTGGCAAAAACCGGATCATCACAATCGCAAATCAGAAAGGCGGCGTCGGCAAAACCACGACCGCCATCAATTTGGCGACCGCATTGGCGGCTATCGGCGAACACGTTCTGATCGTTGATCTGGACCCGCAGGGCAACGCCAGCACCGGGCTCGGCATTCAACGCCGCGATCGGAACCTGTCATCCTATGAGCTGATGATGGGATCGCACGGGATCGGCGAGATCGCTCAACAGACAGCCGTTCCGAACCTCTCGATCATTCCATCGACCATGGACCTTCTCGGCGTCGAGATGGAAATTTCGCAGGAACCGGATCGTGTCTTCCGTTTACGCAAGGCCTTGGTTAGCCCCGCCGCGATGGAATATTCCTACGTGCTCGTCGATTGCCCACCATCGTTCAACTTGCTGACGATGAACGCGATGGCGGCCGCCCATTCGGTGCTTGTCCCTCTGCAGTGCGAGTTCTTCGCGCTCGAGGGTCTGAGCCAGCTGCTGGAGACAGTGGATCAGATTCGCCGAACCGTGAATCCGAGCCTGGATATCCAGGGCATCGTCCTGACCATGTTCGATTCGCGCAACAACCTGGCACAGCAGGTTGTTAGCGATGTGCGGACGCATCTCGGCGACAAGGTCTACCACACCCTGATCCCGCGCAATGTTCGCGTCTCGGAAGCGCCTTCCTATGGCAAGCCGGCCATTCTTTATGATCTGAAGTGCGCTGGCAGTCAGGCCTATCTGCAACTGGCCTCCGAAGTCATTCAACGCGAGCGCCAGCGCAAAGCGGCATAATCATTTCGGTAGCGTAATTTAACTCGGGTGACGATATGAACGACGATAGCTCGAAGAGGCGGCTTGGTCGCGGACTGGCCGCGTTGATCGGCGAGATGGATCAGCCGTTGCAAACAGGGGCAGCTGCCCCTGCCCCGGTCAATCCGGATCGGCGCGTGCCGATCGAGTTCGTATCGCGCAACCCGCGCAACCCGCGTCGTCAGTTCGACGAAGCCGAACTCCAGGATCTCGCCAATTCGATCCGTCAGCATGGTATTGTCCAGCCTGTCGTTGCTCGCACCATCGGCGTCGATCGCTACGAGATCATCGCCGGCGAGCGCCGCTGGCGTGCCGCACAACTGGCCGGGTTCACCGAAATCCCGGTTATCATTCGCGACGTCGACGATCGCACGGCGCTTGAAATCGCTATCGTCGAAAACGTCCAGCGCTCGGATCTCAATCCGCTCGACGAAGCGCTTGGCTACGAGCAGTTGATCGCAGAGCACGGCTATACGCAGAACGATCTCGGCGAGATCATCGGCAAGAGCCGAAGCCATGTCGCCAATAGCCTGCGTCTTTTGAAACTGCCGGAACCTGTTCGGGACATGTTGTCGGAAGGCGCGCTTTCGGCTGGACATGCCCGTGCACTCATTCCGACCTCGGATCCGGCTACCCTCGCCCGGACGATCATTGCCAAGGGGCTCTCGGTGCGTGACGCCGAGCGCATCGCGCAGAACGATATTCGCGCGCAGAACGATCCGAATTACGGCAAGACCGTCCGTCGCGACGAGAAGGATGCCGATACGCTAGCGCTCGAGCGCACGTTGTCGGATAGCCTCGGGCTTGAGGTTACCGTGAACCACAAGGCATCCGGTGGTCATTTGCGCATCGCCTACAAGACGCTGGATCAACTGGAAGAAATCTGCCGGCTGCTCGAGCGGCGATAAGCCACTCGTGCGTATTTTTGCTTAGGCGTATTGATGGCGCGTCTCTCCAACGAGCGGCGCGCCTAATTATTTGATATGATGAGATCTTTTGGCGTCCAGTTGAATTTCGGACGGCGAGGTCCACCCATCTCCCTCATGCAGCCTGAAGACCTGTTGGCGAAATTCGAGCACTAGGCTGCGGTAACGGGACTGGGTCGACAGAGGCAGGTCAGCGTCGCGCCGATTGCACCGCGATCGCCATCAGGTTCTGCAGCACCAGGCTTTCCTCCAGGCTCGCACGGCTGCGGCTCTGAAAGATGGTCGTCTGCAGGCGATTGAGCTCGCGGCGGATGGCCGGGCTCGACCAATGCTTCAAGGCTGCCTCGACGATCGGCTTGCGGCGAAAGTGCAGCCCACGCCCCAGCGTCGCGATCACTTGCCCCGCCTGCTGGCGGCTTGCATCCATCTCGGCGCGCATCACATCGAGCTGCTGAAACTGGCGCAGGCACGCCTGCAGCACCAGAAAGGCCGGCGTCTTGGATGTGGTGATCTTCTGCATCGCATGCAGCAATCCATCGAGGTCGCCCTTCAGCACGGCATCGACGGCATCGTCGACGGAGATGGCGCTGGCATCCCCAACGATATCGAGCACGTCTTCTTCGTCCACCGTGGACTTGCCACGGCAGTAGAGCGCAAGCTTGCGCAGCTCGTTTCGTGAGGCCAGGCGGTCGCCACCGAGCGCCTCCAGCAACCGTTGCCGTGCTGCGGTGCTGATGCCCAGCTTCTCGTCGCCGAGTTCCTTGTCGATCAGCGCCTGCAGGCTGCGCGCGTCGTCACTGTAGCAGGCGATACAGGCGACCGAACGCGCGCTCTCGCCGATCTTTCGAAGTGCGGAGCCCTTCTTGAGGTCGCCGGCTTCGACGATCACATAGCTTCCGGTCGGTGGCTCGGACGAAAGGATCTGCAACGCATCGACCAGCGGCTTTTCATTGGCTGCGCCACGGACCCAGACGAGCTTTTCTCCACCGAAGAGGCCGATCGAGTTTACTTCATCGAGCAGCCGCCCGGGCGATTGCGTCAGTTCGCTGACATCGAGCTTCAACAGGGAAAACGGATCGTCGAGCGGCACGCCGCAACGGGCGGCGATTGCAGTGGCACGCTCGGAGACGAGCCCGCGGTCGGGCCCGTAGAGGATGAAAAGCCGGTAGATTCCGGCTGACTTCTGGAGAAAGGAGTCGAACTCGTGCGACTTGACCTCGCTCATGCCGACACCCGTTAGCGGCTGAGAGCCGCGGCGATGTCGGCCCGGATCAGCTCGGCGAGTTCCTTGGCTGCGCGGTTTTCACCGTCACGAACGGCGCGCACCTTGGCAAATTCCTGGACCGGGAAGTCAACGAGAGCAACGGCGGTGCGGTTGCCGGACTTGATGGTCTCGCCCGTACCGATCTTCGTCAGATTGTAGTCCGCCTTGACGACGATACGGCCGGCGCCGGCGCGGTCCTTGGCCTGATCGTAGAGCACGCCCATCGACCGGTGGGTGACGGTGAGCGCCAGGTGATACTGCGGATTCACGGGCTCGCCCTGACCACCTGCGGCCAGGAAGATCAGCGCGTTACGCACTTCCTGCTCGACACGGTCGGTGGCTTCGGAAATCTCGATCGCCGCCAGTGCCGTCGAGGTGCCGACCGGGTCGGAATAGAGCGGCCGGACCTGGCAGCCGGCGAGCGCGGTCAACATGAGCGCGCCAGCCAGAACCGGAATCGACCGGATACGGAAACCAGCTCTATCAGACAACGACATTGACGATCCTCTGGGGCACGACGATGATTTTCTTGGGGCTGCTGCCGTTGAGCGCGGACTTGACGGCATCGAGCGCCAGGACGGCGCTTTCGATCGCACTCTGATCCGCATCGCGAGCGATTGTCAAATCGGCGCGCTTCTTGCCATTGATCTGCACCGGCATGGTGATTTCGTTCTCGACGACCAAAGCGGGGTTGAAAGCCGGCCAGCCGCGTTCCGCAATCAGGCCCTCGCCCCCGACCTCGCGCCAGCATTCCTCGGCGAGGTGCGGCATCATCGGTGCGATGAGGTTGATCAGGATCGTCGTCGCATCCTTCACAGCCCCCGCCAGGGCCGCGTCGGCCTTGCCGGCTGCTACCTGGGTCAGCGGTGCGGCAAGCGTGTTCACGAGCTCGTAGATGCGCGCCACGGCCTTGTTGAAGGCGAGCTTGTCGTAGTCGGCCTCGACCGCGCGCAGCGTCTTGTGCGCGGCTTGCGAAACAGCGAGAGCCTCGCCTTCGAGCGCCGGGGCGGCCTCGATTGCCCGCAGCTTCTCGGCCGCTTCGCTGATCAGACGCCACACGCGCTGCACGAAGCGATGCGATCCTTCGACACCGGCTTCCGACCAGATCACGTCACGATCCGGCGGCGAATCGGAGAGAACGAAGAAGCGGGCGGTATCAGCGCCATAGGAAGCGATGATGTCGTCGGGATCGACGACGTTCTTCTTCGACTTCGACATCTTCTCGATCGAGCCGATGGTGATTTCCTCACCGGTTTCGATCAGCGTCGCGCTACGGCGTCCATCGATCTCCTCGATGCGGATCTCGGCCGGCGTCACCCATTCGCGCTGGGCGCCTTCGCCGCGGCTATAGGTTTCATGCACGACCATGCCCTGCGTGAACAGGCCTTTGAACGGCTCGTCGACGGCAACATGGCCGGTGGCCTTCATCGCGCGGGTGAAGAAGCGCGAATAGAGCAGATGCAGGATGGCGTGCTCGATACCGCCGATGTACTGATCGACCGGCAGCCAGTGGTTGGCGACCTTGGGGTCGGTCGGATTGTCTTCCCAGGGTGCGGTGAAGCGCGTGAAATACCAGGACGAATCGACGAAGGTGTCCATCGTGTCGGTCTCGCGACGGGCGTCCTTGCCGCAGTGCGGGCAGGCGACGTGGCGCCACGTGGCGTGACGGTCGAGCGGATTGCCCGGCTTGTCGAAGGTAACGTCCGGCGGCAGCACGACCGGCAGGTCGGCTTTCGGAACTGGTACCACGCCGCAGTCCTCGCAATGGATGACCGGGATCGGGCAGCCCCAGTAGCGCTGGCGCGAGATGCCCCAGTCGCGCAGGCGGAAATTGACCTTGCGCTCGGCACGCGGCGCACCGTCGAGCATTTCCTTCTCGAGCTTCGAAGCAACGGTCTCGAAAGCGTCTTCCGTCGACAGGCCGTCGAGGAAGCGCGAGTTGATCATCACGCCGTCGCCGATATAGGCCTCGTCACCAATGGCGAAGGTCGCGGCATCGCCGTCCCTCGGCATGACGACGGGAACGACCGGCAGGTCATATTTGCGCGCGAAGTCGAGGTCGCGCTGGTCGCCGGAGGGGCAGCCGAAGATGGCGCCCGTGCCATAGTCCATCAGCACGAAATTGGCGACATAAACTGGCAGCTCCCAGCTCGGATCGAGCGGATGCTTGGCACGGATACCGGTGTCGATACCCTTCTTCTCTGCCGTTTCCAGCGCGGCAAGGGAGGTACCGGCGCGGCGGCATTCCTCGCAGAATGCATCGACCTCAGGGTTGCTGGCCGCCACCTGCCTTGCCAGCGGGTGATCGGCGGCGATCGCCAGGAAGGAGGCGCCGAAGAGCGTGTCCGGACGGGTGGTGTAGACGGTGAGCTCGGTTGCGTCGCCGGCGGTGCCTTCGACGATTTCCCAACGCAGCGACAGGCCCTCGGAGCGGCCGATCCAGTTCTTCTGCATCAGGCGCACCTTCTCGGGCCACTGATCCAGTGTATCGAGCGCGTCGAGCAGTTCCTGGCTGAAGTCGGTGATGCGGAAGAACCATTGCGTCAGTTCGCGCTGTTCGACCAGCGCGCCGGAGCGCCAGCCACGGCCGTCGATCACCTGCTCGTTGGCGAGCACGGTGTTGTCGACCGGGTCCCAGTTGACCTTGGACTGCTTGCGGTAGACGAGGCCCTTTTCCAGGAAGTCCAGGAACAGGTACTGCTGGCGCTGGTAATAGGCGGGGTCGCAGGTGGCGAACTCGCGGTTCCAGTCGAGCGACAGGCCCATAACCTTCAGTTGCGCCTTCATCGAGGCGATGTTCTGGTAGGTCCAGCTGGCCGGGTGCACGCCACGCTCCATTGCGGCGTTTTCGGCCGGCATCCCGAAGGCGTCCCAACCCATCGGATGCAGCACGTTGAAGCCGCGGGCGCGTTTGTAGCGCGCTACCACGTCACCCATGGTGTAGTTGCGCACGTGGCCCATGTGGATGCGGCCCGAGGGATAGGGGAACATCTCGAGCACATAGTACTTTTCGCGCGGATCGTCGTTCTCGGTCTGGAAGACCTCGTTCTTATCCCATTCCTGCTGCCAACGGGGCTCGGCATCACGCGGATTGTATCGTTCGCTAGACATGTCTTTTCGATGTTCCGGAAGTTCTGCGGCGCATAGTGGCGCCTCATGATAATTGGGGTGACCTTCACCACGAAACCGCCTGACGGTCAAGTTTTTGAAGGGTTTGCCGCGACACTTTGGCGGATTTGAGCCTGTCCATGGCGGAGCGGCCTTGGCAATCGGCTCAACTTTGCCTAAGCCGCTCGGTCAGTGGTTTGGAAATCCCGTGTCGGAGAGCAGGTCCATGGAAGTTCAAGAGCGGTTGCAGGATGTCGTGAGCCGGGTTCAGGCAGCGGAGAAGTCTGCCGGTCGCGCCAAGGGTGCCGTCACGCTGGTCGCTGTTTCCAAGACCTTCGACGCCGACGCCATCCGCCCGGTGATTGCCGCCGGGCAGCGGGTCTTCGGCGAGAACCGCGTGCAGGAAGCGCAGGGCAAGTGGCCGGAGCTGAAGGCCGAGACATCCGGTCTCGAACTGCACCTGATCGGCCCGCTGCAGTCGAACAAGGCGGCGGAAGCCGTCGCGCTGTTCGATGTCATCGAGACGGTCGATCGCGAGAAGATCGCCCGCGCGCTTGCGGCCGAAATGCAGAGGCAGGGCCGGGCGCTTAGGCTCTACGTCCAGGTCAACACCGGGCTGGAGCCGCAGAAGGCCGGCATCGCGCCGGAGGAGACCGTTGCCTTCGTGGATCTCTGCCGCAACGAGCTGGGTCTTTCGATCGAGGGACTGATGTGCATTCCGCCGGTGGAAGAAAATCCCGGCCCGCATTTTGCCCTGCTCGCGAAGCTGGCTGCTGCCTGCAAGCTCGAGAAGCTGTCGATGGGCATGTCAGGCGACTTCGAGACGGCCGTCCAGTTCGGCGCCACCGGCGTTCGCGTCGGTTCGGCCATTTTCGGCGCGCGCTGAGGTCCGTTCGTCACATACCGCTTTCGTCGGGGTTCCCCTCGTCTCTCATTAGCCTATCCTTGTGCACGAGGAGGCCGGACATGTCCGGCAATATGCGCAGGGAGGAACGGACATGGCGAGTCGCTATGCCGACGTGTACGCGGGCTGGAAATCGGACCCGCAGAGTTTCTGGTCAAATGCCGCCAATGCGATCGACTGGTTTGAAAGACCGGCACGTGCATTTGATGCGGACGCTGGCATCTATGGGCACTGGTTCGCCGAAGGCATCACCAATACCTGCTACAATTGCCTGGATCGCCATGTGGCCGCGGGCCGTGGCGAGCAAATCGCCTTCATCTATGACAGTCCCGTCACCGGGCGGGTCGAGCGCATCTCCTATGCGTCTCTGCTCGGCGATGTAGCAGCGCTTGCCGCCGTCTACCGGAAACTCGGCGTTGGCAAGGGCGACCGGATCATTATCTATATGCCGATGATCCCGCAGGCGGCGGTTGCTATGCTGGCGGCTGCGCGCATCGGCGCCGTGCATTCCGTGGTTTTCGGCGGTTTTGCCGCCAACGAGCTCGCCGTACGCATCGACGATTGCCAGGCCAAGCTCATTGTGTCCGCAAGCTGCGGCATCGAACCTGGGCGCACCGTGGCCTACAAGCCGCTGCTGGATGCGGCGCTCGACATCGCGACCCACAAGCCGGCCCATTGCCTCGTCTTCCAACGCGAGATGGCGGAAGCCGCCATGACCGAGGGACGCGACCTCGATTTCGCTGCGGCTTTGGCGGCGGCCAAGCAGGCGGGAGAAGAGGTCGGCTGTACTCCGGTCGCCTCGACCGATCCGCTCTATGTGCTCTACACGTCGGGCACGACCGGCCAGCCCAAGGGCGTGGTGCGCGACAATGGCGGCCACATGGTCGCGCTCAAATGGTCGATGGAGAATTTCTTCGGCGTGCAGCCGGGCGAAGTGTTCTGGGCTGCGTCCGATATCGGCTGGGTCGTTGGCCACTCCTATATCGTGTACGGTCCGCTCCTCAACGGCAGCACCTCGATCCTGTTCGAAGGCAAGCCGGTCGGCACGCCGGATCCAGGCACCTATTGGCGCATCATTGCCGAACACGGCGTCGTGGTGATGTTCACCGCGCCGACGGCGCTGAGAGCGATCCGCAAGGAAGATCCGGAGGCTTCCCACGTTCGCCGGTACGACCTGTCGAAATTCCGCGCGTTGTTTCTTGCCGGAGAACGGGCGGATCCCGACACGATCCAATGGGCAGAAAACGCGCTCGGCGTGCCCGTCATCGACCATTGGTGGCAGACGGAAACGGGATGGCCCGTGGCGGGAAATCCGATGGGGCTCGGGCTCCTGCCGGTAAAGTACGGTTCTCCGGCGGTTCCGCTGCCGGGATACGACGTCCAGATTCTCGACGATGCCGGACATCCGGTTGGCGCCGGTACGCTCGGCAATGTGGTGGTAAAGCTGCCGCTGCCGCCAGGCTGCCTGCCGACGCTTTGGAATGCTGACCATCGGTTCCGTGCGGCCTATCTCGACGAGTTTCCCGGCTACTACAAGACTGCCGATGCCGGCTACCTCGATGAGGATGGTTACATCTTCATCATGGCGCGGACGGACGACATCATCAACGTGGCTGGCCATCGCCTCTCCACCGGAGCGATGGAGGAGGTCTGCGCCAGCCACCCCGATGTGGCCGAATGCGCCGTGATCGGCATTGCCGACGACCTGAAAGGCCAGGTCCCGGCCGGCTTCCTCGTCATAAACTCCAATGTTTCCCGTGAAACGTCGGAGATCGAGCGCGAGGTCATCAGCCTCGTGCGCGAACGCATCGGACCTGTTGCCGCCTTCCGCCTGGCGATCTGCGTCAAGCGGCTGCCGAAGACGCGGTCGGGCAAGATCCTGCGCGCCACGATCCAGAAGATCGCTGACCGCCAGCCCTGGAAGATGCCCGCGACGATCGACGATCCAGTCATCCTCGACGAAATCACCGTTGCGCTGCAAGGGCGCGGCATCGGTGTATAACGATTGCTAAGCCGGCTCATGAATCTGCGAGGTGCATTCCGTATTAGGCGTGCACAACGGCCGCGAACCAATCGGCGAAACTGGCTGCCGCCTTCGAGCGTGTGACTTTGGTGATCAGGAAGTAGCTCTCGTCCTCCAGGGTGGCGACATCGGACAGGATCACCAGGTCACCGTTTTCGATTTCGCGGCGGAAGACTTCGACCGGGCAAAGCGCCACGCCATGGCCGGCAATGACCGCCGTCGCCAGAAGATTGAAATCCTGGAAAACCGGGCCACGCAACGTCTGCGTGGTCTCCTGCCCTGCTCTTGCCAGCCAATCGCGCCAGCGTGACGTCGTTTCGTCGTGCAGCAGATCGGCAGACGCGATTGCCTCTGGTGTCCTCAACGCGCCTTTCCGCTCGAGATAACGGGGGCTCGCAACCGGTCGATTGATGCGGGAGAACAGCCGATCGGAGCGGGTCCCCTCGCTCTTGTCGGCGCCGAGCGTGATGAGGACGTCGCAGCCGGTTTCCCGCAATTGCTGCTCGGCCATCGCGTAGACGACCTTGACGTCCACCTCGGGGTGACGCTGCAGGAATTCGCCGAGTGCCGGGATCAGCCAGCGCGTGGCGATCGAGGGTATGCAGGCAACGCTCAACTGCGCCTTGGCGTTCAGCCGCAGCAACTCCGTTTCCGCGGCGATGCGCTCGAATGACGATGTCAACACGGCGGATAGGTTCTCCGCCTCGGGCGCCAGACTGACCCCACGCTTCTCGCGCATGAAGAGCGGCCGGCCGAACCACGCCTCCAGCAGCCGGATCTGGTGACTGATGGCGGCGTGCGTCACATGCAGTTCGTCACCGGCGCGGGAGAAGCTCGCCAGACGCGCTGCGGCTTCGAAGGCACGCAGCATGCCGAGTGGGGGCAATATCATCTGTAAGTTTTCCTCATCAAATCCTTGAGGAATCGTCGTTTGATCGGCTGTCGATGTCAACGGATACTGGGCTTCCAACCGAGGCGGGAGAGAGCTTTTCAGTTGGCGGATATTAGGAATATTTACAGATGGAGGGGCCCATGTTCGTCCGCAGCCTGCAGCAAATCGAAGCAACTGATCATTTCGTCGAGTGGGGCAGCGGTACTAGCCACCGCCTGCTCACCGAGAGGGACGGTATGGGTTTCACCGTCTGCCACACGGTGGTGCGCGCCGGAACGGTATCGCTGCTCGAGTACCGCAACCATCTCGAGGCCTGCTATTGCATCGCCGGGCACGGCGAGGTCGAGGACATGCAGGGCAAGGTCTTCCCGATCAACAAGGGTGATATCTACGTGCTGGACCAGCACGACAAGCATTTCTTGCGCGGCGGCAAGGACGAAGATCTGGTCCTCGTCAGCGTCTTCAATCCGCCGCTCAAGGGGACCGAGCGCCACAACCTCGATGACCCGTCCGGTTCGGCCTACTGAGCACGTTGCTGAGCACTGATCAACAAAAAAGCCCGGATCGTCGATCCGGGCTTTTTTCATTGGGCTGGACGGCGATCAGTACTGATCGTCTTCGTCCTCGTCCTTGCGGTCCGACTTCAGCGACTTGAGCTTGGCGAAGACGGCATCGGCGTCGATTTCCTTCTCTTCCTCGCGCTCGTAGCTGAAGCCCAGCTTTTCGGTTTCCTGGGCCGATTCCAGTGTCTGGCCGAGTTCGGCAGCCGTCGGCAGCGGACGGCCCTTGGAAGCGCGTTCGACTTCGAGGTCGAGGTCGATCTGCGAGCAGAGGCCGAGGGTTACCGGATCCATCGGCGTCAGGTTGGCGGAGTTCCAGTGGGTGCGCTCACGGATCTGCTCGATCGTCGACTTGGTCGTACCGACGAGGCGCGAGATCTGCGCGTCCTTGAGTTCCGGATGGTTGCGAACCAGCCACAGAATGGCGTTCGGGCGATCCTGGCGCTTGGAAACCGGGGTGTAGCGCGGGCCCTTGCGCTTGCTATCAGGTACGCGAACCTTCGGCTCGGACAGCTTCAGCTTGTGGTTGGGGTTGCCTTCGGCGCGGGCGATCTCGTCGCGCGAAAGCTGACCGGTCGCAATCGGGTCGAGGCCCTTGATGCCCTGCGCGGATTCACCGTCGGCGATCGCCTTCACTTCGAGCGGGTGCAGCTTGCAGAACTGCGCGATCTGGTCGAAGGACAGCGCGGTATTGTCAACCAGCCAGACGGCGGTCGCCTTGGGCATAAGCAGTTGCTGAGCCATGGATATAGTCCTTTTGTCCGCCGCGCCGGTGTCGCGGGCCGTGGAGTCTACCACTGATTTCCGGGAAATGTGGGCCTCTATACCGTCGTTGTCGCGAAATTGCAATTCTTCAGTTCCAAATGTCCTTTTGTCTAATTGCGGCGGGCATTTGACCTGCTATGAATGTGCGCGAAACGGGGGAGCCCTAGGAGGGGCGAACCGCACTAGGAATGCGTAGGGAGGAAAATATGTCCGCCAAAATCTATCCGGTGTTGAAGTCTGCCAAGAGCCGGACGTTGCTTGATAACGCCACTTACCTGAAGTGGTACGAGGAGAGCGTTTCCGATCCGGCAAAGTTCTGGGGCAAGCACGGCAAACGGATCGATTGGTTCAAGCCCTATACCAAGGTCAAGAACACGTCCTTCAAAGGCAAGGTCTCGATCAAGTGGTATGAAGACGGCCTTACCAACGTCTCCTACAACTGTATCGACCGCCACCTGAAGACGCATGGCGAAAAGACTGCCATCATCTGGGAAGGCGACAATCCCTATATCGACAAGAAGATCACCTACAACCAGCTCTACGAGCAGGTCTGCCGCCTTGCCAACGTCTTGAAGAAGCATGGCGTCAAGAAGGGCGACCGCGTCACCATCTATATGCCGATGATCCCGGAAGCATCCTATGCGATGCTCGCCTGCGCCCGCATCGGCGCCATCCATTCGGTCGTCTTCGGCGGCTTCTCGCCGGACGCACTTGCTGGCCGTATCGTCGACTGTGAGTCCACCTTCGTCATCACCTGCGACGAGGGCGTGCGCGGCGGCAAGCCGGTCCCGCTCAAGGAAAACACCGATACGGCGATCGACATCGCGGCCAAGCAGCATGTCATCGTCAACAAGGTTCTGGTCGTGCGCCGCACCGGCGGCAAGACCGCCTGGGCACCGGGCCGTGACCTCTGGTACCACCAGGAAATCGCGACCGTGAAGCCGCATTGCGAGCCGGCGAAGATGAAGGCGGAAGATCCGCTGTTCATCCTCTACACCTCGGGCTCGACCGGCAAGCCGAAGGGCGTGCTGCATACGACCGGCGGCTACCTCGTCTATGCGTCGATGACGCACGAATATGTCTTCGACTACCGCGATGGCGAGGTCTACTGGTGCACCGCCGACGTCGGCTGGGTCACTGGTCACTCCTATATCGTCTATGGTCCGCTCGCGAATGCGGCGACGACCGTGATGTTCGAAGGTGTGCCGAATTTCCCGGACGCCGGGCGTTTCTGGGAAGTGGTCGACAAGCACAAGGTCAACGTCTTCTACACCGCGCCGACGGCGATCCGCTCGCTGATGGGCGCCGGCGACGACTTCGTCAAGCGCGCCTCGCGCTCGTCGCTTCGCCTGCTCGGTTCGGTCGGCGAGCCGATCAACCCGGAAGCCTGGGAGTGGTACTACAACGTCGTCGGCGAGCAGAAGTCGCCGATCGTCGATACCTGGTGGCAGACCGAGACCGGCGGAATCCTGATCACGCCGCTGCCGGGTGCGACCGATCTCAAGCCCGGTTCGGCCACGCGGCCGTTCTTCGGAGTTCAGCCGCAGCTCGTCGACAACGAAGGCAATGTTCTGGAAGGTGCTGCCGACGGCAACCTCTGCATCATCGACAGCTGGCCGGGCCAGATGCGCACGATCTACGGCGACCATGCGCGTTTCGGTCAGACTTACTTCGCCACCTACAAGGGCAAGTATTTCACCGGTGACGGCTGCCGCCGCGATGAAGACGGCTACTACTGGATCACCGGCCGCGTCGACGATGTCTTGAACGTCTCCGGCCACCGCCTCGGTACGGCCGAAGTGGAATCGGCGCTCGTGTCGCATCATCTCGTCTCGGAAGCGGCCGTCGTCGGCTATCCGCACCCGATCAAGGGCCAGGGCATCTATTGCTATGTTTCACTGATGGCTGGTGAAATCGGCAACGACGAACTGCGCGCCGCCTTGGTGAAGCATGTCCGTTCGGAAATCGGGCCGATCGCGACGCCGGACAAGATCCAGTTCGCTCCGGGCCTGCCGAAGACCCGCTCGGGCAAGATCATGCGCCGCATCCTGCGCAAGATCGCGGAGGATGACTTCGGTGCGCTCGGCGATACCTCGACGCTCGCCGATCCGGCCGTTGTCGATGATCTGATCGCGAACCGCCAGAACAAGGCCTGACGTTGAAAACCGCCGCGCGTCTCTTGGACGTGCGGCGGTTCTCCTCTCGTCGCCAGGTGGCCGTCGAACCATTTCGTGAGCCGGATTCAGATCGCGGTTGCAGGCGCGGGCGCCCGACCCGAACTTAGAAGTCGATCGCCCGACCCTTGATCTCCCAGTCGCCGTAACGGGCTGGATCTTCACCTCCGCGCCCGCCGATCTCCTGCGGCAGTTCCTTCTTGATCTCCGCCTGACGCCGTTCTTCCGCTTCCTTCAGCGCCCGCACAGCGGCGGGCGGCAGCGGCTTCTTCGGGCGGTCGGCGGCGTTGTCATTGTCGTTCTGCATCTGAACGGTATCCGGATTCGAGCATCAATATTGAAGAATTGGGTGTTTGCACCCATCATATAGGATGCCGTTCCCCGGACGGGAACCCTGATTCACGTGAAACGTAGACGACCCGGAGCCTCCTGATGAACCTTGTCCGCACCGCCATGCTGCTTGCAGTCATGACCGCCCTGTTCATGGCGGTAGGCTTCGCCATTGGCGGACGGGGCGGCATGATGATCGCCTTCGTCATGGCCGCAGGCATGAACTTCTTCTCCTACTGGAACTCGGACAAGATGGTGCTGCGCATGTACCGCGCGCAGGAGGTCGATGAGCGCAGTGCCCCGGAATATTACGGCATCGTGCGTGACCTCGCTCGCAATGCCGGCCTGCCGATGCCGCGCGTCTATGTGATCGATAGCCCGCAGCCGAACGCGTTTGCCACCGGTCGCAATCCGGAGAATGCCGCGGTCGCCGCGTCGACCGGGCTGCTTCACGCTCTCGACTATGACGAGGTCGCCGGCGTGATGGCGCATGAACTCGCGCACGTGCAGAACCGCGATACGCTGACGATGACGCTGACGGCAACCCTTGCCGGCGCGATCTCGATGCTCGGCAACTTTGCCTTCTTCTTCAGCGGCAACCGTGAAAACAACAATCCGCTCGGCTTCATCGGCACGCTTGTCGCGATGATCGTGGCGCCGATGGCGGCAATGCTGGTGCAGATGGCGATCAGCCGAACGCGCGAATACTCGGCCGACCGTCGCGGCGCCGAGATTTGCGGCAAGCCCCTGGCGCTCGCTTCGGCGCTGCAGAAGATCGCAGGCGCCGCCCATCAGATCCACAATGACGATGCCGAGCGCAACCCGGCAACGGCGCATATGTTCATCATCAATCCGCTCTCCGGCGAGCGCATGGACAACCTGTTCTCGACCCATCCGAACACCGAAAACCGCATCGCGGCCCTGCAGCAGATGGCGCAGGAGATGTCTTCGGTCTCGACGCCGCCGGTTCGTGCTGATAATCCCGTGCGCAAATCGCGCTCTGTGCCCTCTACCGGATGGGGTCGCGGTGGTTCCGAACCGCCCAAAGGTCCCTGGTCCTGATGTCTGCAGAAAACAACAACGATTCACGTCCGAAACGATCGCACCGCAACGGCGGCGCAGCGAAGTCGAAGAAGCCCGCTCCGGCGCCGCGTGGTCCGGAGAAGCCGGGGTTGAGGGCTCGTCAGGCCGCCGCGAAGATCTTGGCAGCAGTCATCGATCGCAAGACGTCGCTCGACGGCATGCTCGACAGCGAGCACGGCAACCCGGCCTATCGCGAGCTTAACGAAGCCGACCGCGCTCTGGTCCGGGCAATACTCAATTCCGCCCTTCGCCATCTCCCGCGCGTGCAGGCTGCGATCAATTCGCTGCTGCAGACGCCTCTGCCGGAGGGAGCGCGGGCGCTGGAGCATGTGCTTGCCGTGGCAGCGGCACAGATCCTCTATCTCGACGTGCCCGATCATTCCGCCGTCGATCTCGCCGTCGAACAGGCGCAGAACGATCCGCGCAACCGCCGCTTCGCCAATCTCGTGAACGCCGTGCTGCGGCGCCTGTCGCGCGAAAAGGAAGCCGTTCTCGAAAGCACGCGCCATATTCCGGCGATGCCGGAATGGTTCTTCGAGCGCCTCATTGCCCACTACGGCGCAGCGGCGGCCGAGAAGATCGCCGAGGCGCAGTTGACGCCGGCGGCAATCGATCTTTCCGTCAAATCCGAGCCTGCGGCTTGGGCCGAGCGGCTTGGTGGCACCGTCCTGCCGACCGGCTCTGTGCGGCTCGGCGCATTCTCCGGCTCCATCCCTTCCTTAGCCGGATTCGATGATGGCGGCTGGTGGGTCCAGGACGCGGCTGCATCGATCCCTGCTCGACTGTTTGGCGACCTCAAGGGCAAGCGGACCGTCGATCTCTGCGCCGCACCGGGCGGCAAGACGGCCCAACTCATTCTTGCCGGCGCCGAAGTGACGGCGCTGGACCAGTCCGGCAGCCGCTTGCGCCGGCTGAAGGGCAATCTCAAGCGGCTGGGGCTCGAGGCCGAGACCAAGGAAGTCAACATGGCGGACTTCCAGCCGGAAGCCCTGTTCGATGCGGCGCTTCTCGACGCTCCCTGCTCCTCGACCGGCACGACACGACGTCACCCTGATGTGTTGTGGACCAAGGGACCGGAAGACATCGAAAAGCTTGCCGACCTGCAGGAGCGGCTGCTTCGTCATGCGCTGACGGTGGTCAACCCCGGTGGCACCGTCGTCTTCTCGAATTGCTCCCTCGACCCGCGTGAAGGCGAAGAGGTCGTTGCCCGGGTTATCGGTTCGGGCGATAACTGTGAGCGCGTTCCTATTTCCGCAGCGGATTGGCCGGGGCTCGAGGACGCGATCACGCCGGTCGGCGAAATGCGGACGACGCCGGCCATGCTGCCGCTCGATGCACCGTTTTCGAGTGGCCTCGATGGTTTCTACGCGGCAGTGATTCGGCGCAAATAACAGCGCAAACTGAGCTTTCAGCAGCTCGAACCGGGCCTCAAGGCCCTGTTTCACCGCATCATTTGACGCTTTCGACCGGGAAGCCTATCAAAGATGGCAGGATTGATAAAAGTTTAATGGTCTTCGCGGCACCATGCGGACGCTGGCGCGAGGTCCTGGCGCGCTCCGATGATGTGAGTGATCGTGCCAGAAATGAGGTAACCGGCGGCGTTGATGTTGTTTTCCGGCAGGCGAAGGCTTTCTTACCTGTATGTGCGTGAAGGCTGGCGCCGCGTGTCGCGTCGCCTGTCGATCGGGCGCGTCTCCACTCTGCGCTTTACCGGCTCCACCCCCAATCGCCTGATCGTTGCGCCGACGGATCTGAGGGCCGTCGATCCCTTTGTCGCGGAAGAAATTCTTGCCGGGCGCTTCCCTCTTGCCGGCCGCGTGCTCGACACGGAGGGCGAGTCGCCGTTCGAGATCGATCTGCCGTCGCGCGAATTTGCGGCCCGGCTGCATTCCTTCGGCTGGCTGCGGCACCTGCGGGCGATCCGCGAGGATGCGGGTTTCGTCCGGCTGCGGCAGATCGTCGACGACTGGATCGGCACCCATGGACGCGATCTCGGCGGCATCGCCTGGGATGCGGATATCATGGCGCAGCGCATCATCGCCTGGCTGTCCCATTCGCCGGTGGTGCTGCGCAATGCCGAGCATGGCTTCTACCGCCGTTTCCTGAAGAGCCTGGCGCTGCAGGTACGCTATCTCAGGCATATCGCCGATACCGTGCGCGACGGCGAGCAGAGGCTTCGGGTGCGGCTTGCGCTTGCCATGGCGTCGGTTTCCATGCCGGCATCGCCGAGCGCCATCCGCAAGGCATCGCGCCATCTCGATCTCGAACTCGACCGCCAGATCCTGCCCGACGGCAGCCACTTCTCGCGTAGTCCGCGCGCGGGCCTAGAGCTGTTGCTGGATCTGCTGCCACTCCGCCAGACCTACGTTAATCTCGGGCATGACGTGCCGTCGCGCCTCATTCCCTGCATCGACCGGATGTACCCTGCCCTGCGCTTCTTCCGGCACCAGGGCGGCGAACTCGCGCTGTTTAATGGTGCTACCTCGGTTCTGGCGCATGAACTGGCGTCGGTGCTGCGCTATGACGAGACGGCCGGCGAACCCTTCCGCTCGCTGCCGCACGCCCACTACGAACGTATGGCCATGGAAAACACCGTTGTCATCATGGACACCGGCCGGCCGCTTTCCGTAGACCTGTCGCGCAGTGCCCATGCCGGCTGCCTGTCCTTCGAAATGTCCTCGGGCAAGACGCGCTTCGTCGTCAATTCCGGCGCCCCGAAGTTTGCCGGGGAGCGATTCCGCCAGATGGCGCGGATGACGGCTGCCCATTCGACCGTGACGGTCAACGACACGTCGTCGTCGCGCTTCTCGCAATCGCGCTTTCTCGGACCGATCATGACGTCGGGCGTCAAGCACGTGACGGCGGCCCGCAAGGACGAAGCGGGCGGGCTCGAATCGGTGACCGCAAGCCACGATGGCTATCTTGCCGCCTTCGGCCTGGTCCACGAGCGTGGCATTGGTGTTTTGAACGGCGGTCGCATGGTCCGCGGTCGCGACCGGCTGTCGCACGCCGACGGCAGCGACCCGGAGGCAAGCGATACCGCGATTGCCGTGGCGCGGTTCCACATTCACCCGGCGGTCGCCATTCGCCAGAACAGCGCCCGCGAGATCTTCCTGACGGCGCCCGATGGCGAGATCTGGCTGTTTGCCTGCCAGGATGGTGACCTTGCCGTCGAGGAGGATATCTTCTTTGCCGATCCTTCGGGTATCCGGGCCTCGCAGCAGCTGACGGTGACCTTTGCAATTGCGCAGCAGCCGGAGATCCAGTGGACGTTTTCACGCGCGAACTGAGCCTTCTGTCTTGACGACAGGCACGCCCAAGAAAGCGCCTCAAGTTTTCCGTTCGCGTTTCAGGAGCGATCGCATTGATGAATTTGGATCGATCCGATCCAGATTCATCGCGATCTTCAGGCCCGGCGAGGTTCCTTCGCCCGGCAAGCTATGCTAACGGGCAGCCATCTCAACCGCCGGAGCTTCCTCCCGGGGCGTCCGGCGCCGCCAAAGGAGCATGGTTGTGGCTGTCGCCTCCAAGAAAATCCCCGCCCCGAACGAGGTTACGGTCCGCACCGCCCTCCTCTCCGTCTCCGACAAGACGGGCGTCGTCGAACTCGCGCGCGCCCTTAACGAAAAGGGCATTCGGCTCGTTTCGACGGGCGGGACCCACAAGGCACTCTCCGAGGCTGGCCTGCCGGTGAGCGACGTTTCCGAGCTAACCGGCTTTCCCGAGGTCATGGACGGCCGCGTGAAGACGCTGCATCCGGGCGTTCACGGTGGCCTCTTGGCGATTCGTGACGATGCCGATCACGTTGCGGCCATGTCGACGCACGGCATCACCGCCATCGACCTCGCGATCATCAACCTCTATCCCTTCGAAGAGGTCAGGGCCAAGGGCGGCGACTACCCGACGACGGTCGAAAACATCGATATCGGCGGCCCGGCCATGATCCGCGCCTCGGCCAAGAACCATGCCTATGTGACGATCGTCACCGATCCGGCCGACTATCCGGTGCTGCTCGAAGAGCTTGCTTCCGGCAAGACGACCTATGCCTTCCGCCAGAAGATGGCCGCCAAGGCCTATGCCCGGACTGCCGCCTATGACGCGGCCATTTCCAACTGGTTTGCCGAAGCGCTCGACACCCCGATGCCGCGTCACCGGGTGATCGGCGGCGTACTCAAGGAAGAGATGCGCTACGGCGAGAACCCGCACCAGAAGGCAGGCTTCTACCTGACGGGCGAGAACCGCCCGGGTGTCGCCACGGCGACGCTGCTGCAAGGCAAGCAGCTCTCCTACAACAACATCAACGACACGGATGCCGCCTTCGAGCTGGTGGCCGAGTTCCTGCCGGAGAAGGCACCGGCGGTCGCGATCATCAAGCATGCCAACCCTTGCGGCGTCGCGACCGCGCCAACGCTTGCCGAAGCCTATCGCCGGGCGCTTGCCTGCGATTCCACCTCGGCTTTCGGCGGCATCATCGCGCTCAACCAGGAGCTCGATGCGGAGACGGCCGAAGAGATCGTCAAGCTCTTCACCGAAGTGATCATCGCGCCTTCGGTCAGCGATGCGGCCAAGGCCGTGATTGCCCGCAAGCCGAACCTGCGTCTGCTTGCGACCGGTGGCCTGCCGGATCCGCGCATTCCGGGTCTTGCCGCAAAGACCGTCTCGGGCGGCCTGCTCGTGCAGACGCGCGACAACGGCATGGTGGAGGATCTCGAACTCAAGGTCGTCACCAAGCGCGCGCCGACGCCCCAGGAACTCGAAGACATGAAGTTCGCCTTCAAGGTGGCCAAGCACGTGAAGTCGAATGCGATCGTTTATGCCAAGGACGGCCAGACGGCCGGCATCGGCGCCGGCCAGATGAGCCGTGTCGATTCCGCCCGCATCGCCGCGATCAAGGCCGAAGAAGCCGCAAAAGCGCTGGGCCTTGCAACGCCGCTCACCAAGGGTTCGGCCGTTGCCTCCGAAGCCTTCCTGCCGTTTGCCGACGGCCTGCTCTCGGCGATCGCCGCGGGTGCTACGGCCGTCATCCAGCCGGGCGGCTCCATGCGTGACGAAGAGGTGATTGCGGCTGCGAACGAGCATGGCGTCGCCATGGTCTTCACTGGCATGCGCCACTTCCGCCACTAAGATCGTCGGGCGGGCGCTGGGCGTCTGTCCGGAATTGGCCGCTAAGGCCCAACAGTCAGAAGCCGTCGCTTCCCCAGGATGCGGCGGCTTTTTTGCGACCGTCATCGGCCGGATAGGGCGTGCGCAGAAGGATCAGCAGGCCGATCACCAGAAAAGCAATCAGCGCCATCATGCCGATCCGTGCCGAGCCGGTGGCAAGCGTGATCGTGGCAACGGATGCGGGGGCGAGGAACGAGGTGGCCCGGCCGGACAGCGCATAGAGGCCGAAGTAGCGACCGGCCTCGTCGAGGCTGACGCTGCGGGCGAGGTAGGAGCGCGACGAGGCCTGAACGGGGCCGAAGGCGACACCGACGAGCAGGCCGTAGAGAATGTAGGCCTTTTCGGCGGCCGTGCCGAACAGGCCGCCGGTATCTTCCATCGACAGCGGCAGCAGCCCGAACAGCGTGAAGCCGGGGCCTGTCGAGACGATGCCGATCGTGGCAATCGTCAGGCAGATCAGGCTGGCGGTGACGATCACCTTGGAGCCAAGGTGCGCATCCAGCCAGCTGGCGCAGAGGCAGCCGCCGATCGCGACGACGTTGAGAATGATGCCGTAGACGCCGAGCTCCAGGGTCTGCCAGGCGAACATCGCGGCCGCGAAGGTGCCGCCGAGTGCCAGCAGACCATTGACGCCGTCCTGGAAGACCATGCGCGCGATCAGGAAGCGCAGGATCCCACGCCTTTCCCGAAGCTCGACGAGCGTGCCCTTGAGCTCCCTGAGGCCAGTGACGGTTGCCTTGCCGAGCGACATTGCCGCCTTGGTGGCATCGGGCGTGAACAGGAACATCGGCAGGATAAAGACGAGGTACCAGACGGCGGAGATCGGGCCGGTGATGCGTGCATCCTCCCCCTTTGCCGGATCCAGGCCAAACAGAGGGTCGATGCCAAGCGCCGTCTTGCCGGTCTCAGGACTTCCGGCAAGCAAGGCCACGACGGCGACCAGCACGATCATGCCGCCGAGATAGCCGAGCCCCCAGGCGATGTTGGAAATGCGCCCCACGTCCTTCTCCGGCGCCAGACGGGGCATCATCGAATCGTTGAAGACGATCGAGAACTCGGCCGCGACCGTCGCGAGGATCATGAAGATCGCCGGATAGAGGATCGGCGAGCCGGGGGCTGCGAACCAGAGCATAGCCAGCGATGCGATCTTGATGACGGCGAAGAAGGCGATCCAGGGTTTGCGCGGCCCGGTGGCGTCGGCGATCGAGCCGAGCACCGGCGAAAGAACCGCGATGATGATGCCCGAAACCGTGAGCGTGTAGCCCCACATCGCCTGGCCGACCGCATGGTCCTCCGTCAGCCGCGATACGAAATAGGGGCCGAAGATGAAGGTCGTGATGACGGTGAAGAAGGGCTGCGCGGCCCAGTCGAACAGCATCCAGCCGCCGATGCCCGCACGGGACGTGCGTGGCTGGTCTTCAGTCCCCCCGGCCGAAATCTGCAAAGTCCCCTCCCGAAACGACTGCGCCACGCGTCCCCTCGAACGCGCGGCGCAGCCTATCTTCAATTGAACCGATTCCAAAAGGTCTGGAACCGGACGCGGGCGAAAAAACTGCCCGCATCCTCTTTGGTACCGTTACTTGGCCCTTCCGCGTGCCAGGTCGTTGAGGAGACCTGCAGCGACGGTGATCTTGGCAAGCGTCGTTTCACCCTTCTCGGTCAGAAGGCGCAGCTGGCCAGTCGCCTGGGCGACACGGACGCGCTCGCTTTCTTCCCAGGCCGCAACCGGGTTGCGCTCCTTCTTCTGCTCGCGCAGGGCTGCCGCGGTGATATCCCGGCGTGCCGCCGCGATATCGGATACGGCGCGTGACAGAGCCATGGCCTCGAACTGCTCGGTTGCCGGAACGCGATCGGATGCCGCCAGCAGACGGTTGATGCGAAGCGTGTCGGTGACGGCGAAATAACCTTGCGCCGTGCGGCTCAGCGTCTCGCCGGTTTCTGCGGCAATCTGCATGATCTCGGGCACCAGCGTCATCAGCGCCAGTTCCGAGATTTCCTCGGCGAGCTTGGCGGGAACGCCACCCTCGACGAAGGCTGCCGTCTTCAACCGGGCTTCTTCGGCGCTCTCGCCGGACACTGCAGTGCGCATGGTCGCACGCAGCTTCTGCAGGCCGTCGCCGAGGCGCGATACGGCCTCGGAGACCGAGCCGGTCGCCGCATGGGTGCGCAGCGCCCGCTCGGTGACGAGCGTGAAGATGCGGCCGACTTCCTGGTAGAGGATGTTCTGCAGGCCGCCGCTGATCTTGTTGTCGAGCGCGTCGATCTCGTCATAGATCCGCGGCAGGTCGAAGCCGTCGAGCGCCAGCACCGCCGCCTTGACGACGTCGGCCGAGAGGAAGCCGGTGGCGTCCGTCAGGGTCGAGACAAAGGCCGGACCACCGCGGTTGATGACCTCGTTGGCGAGGATCGTCGCGATGATTTCGCGGCGCAGGCGGTGACCGTGGATATCGCCGGCATAGGCCTTGCGCATCTTGCCCGGGAAGTAACGCTCGAGCGTCGCCGTGAAGTACGGATCGTCGGGCAGCTCGCTCGCAATCAGCTCATCGAAGAGAACGAGCTTGGAGTAGGAGAGCAGCACGCCGATCTCCGGGCGGGTCAATGGCTTGCCCGCCTGGTAACGCTCGGTCATGGCCTGGTCGGTCGGCAGCGTCTCGACCTTGCGGTTGAGATGGCCGTCGGCCTCCAGCCGGGTCATGAGCCGGCCGAGCGTCGTGCGGTTGCCGAGCCCTTGCATGGCGGTCAGAGAGATCGCCAGCGACTGCTCGTAGTTGTTGCGCAGCACTAGGTGGCCCACTTCCTCGGTCATCGAGGCGAGCAGCGTGTTGCGCTTCGGACGGGTCAGGCGACCATCGCGCATGGCGGAAGCCAGCGCGATCTTGATGTTGACCTCGACGTCGGAGGAGTTGACGCCCGCCGAATTGTCGATGGCATCCGAGTTGCAGCGGCCGCCATTGAGGCCGAAGCCGATGCGGCCCTTCTGGGTGACGCCGAGGTTGGCGCCCTCGCCGATGACGCGGGCGCGGACCTCTTCGGCTGCCACGCGAATGGCGTCGTTGGCGCGATCGCCAACTTCGGCGTCCGTTTCGTTGCTGCCGCGCACATAGGTGCCGATACCGCCGAACCAGAGCAGGTCGACCTGGCTCTTCAGGATCGCGTTCATGATCTCGAAGGGCGTTGCCTTCTGCTTGTCGAGGCCGATGGCGGCCATCGCCTCAGGCGTCAACGTCACCGACTTCTCGGCACGCGAGATGATCATCGCGCCGTTCGAAAGCGTCTTGCGGTCATAGTCCTGCCAGCTCGAACGCGGCAGGTCGAACATGCGCTTGCGCTCGGCAAAGGACCCATCGATATCCGGATTCGGATCGATGAAGATATCGCGATGATCGAAGGCTGCGATGAGGCGGATCTTCTCGGACAGAAGCATGCCGTTGCCGAAGACGTCGCCCGACATGTCGCCAACGCCAGCAACGGTGAAGGGCGTCGTCTGGATGTCGGTGTCCATCTCACGGAAGTGCCGCTTGACGGTCTCCCAGGCGCCGCGGGCGGTGATGCCCATCTTCTTGTGGTCGTAGCCGGCGGAACCGCCCGATGCGAAGGCGTCGTCGAGCCAGAAGCCCGCTTCCTGTGCAAGGCCGTTGGCCGTGTCGGAGAAGGTCGCGGTGCCCTTGTCGGCAGCAACGACGAAGTAAGGGTCGTCGCCGTCATGGCGCTGCGTGTCGGCCGGCGGTACGACATCCTGGCCGACGATGTTGTCGGTGACCGACAGCAGCGTGCGGATGAAGGTCTTGTAAGCTTCGGTGCCGGCCTTGAAGATTTCGTCGCGGGTGCCGCCCACCGGAAGCAGCTTCGGATAGAAGCCGCCCTTGGCGCCGACGGGCACGATAACGGCGTTCTTGACCTGCTGCGCCTTCACCAGACCGAGCACTTCCGTGCGGTAGTCCTGGGCGCGGTCCGACCAGCGAAGGCCGCCGCGGGCGACCTTGCCGAAGCGCAGGTGCACGCCTTCGACCTCGGTGCCGTAGACGAAGATTTCGCGGAACGGATGCGGTTCCGGCAGACCGTCGAGCTGCTTCGGGTCCAGCTTGAAGGCGAGGACTGCGCGCGGTTTTCCGTCGGCGTCATGCTGGAAGTAGTTGGTCCGGAGCGTCGCTTCGATCGCGTTGACGTAGCGTCGCAGAATCCGGTCCTCGTCGAGGCTCGGAACGGCCGAGAGCGCGTCCTCGATCGCCGACAGCAGCGCGTTGCACTTCTTGGCGCGCGGCTTTTCCTCGAGCTTCGGATCCATGCGGGTCACGAACAGCTTGAAGATATCGGCGGCAATCGCCGGATACTTGTTCAGCGTGTCGGCGATATAGCCCTGAGAGTAGGTGATGCCGGCCTGTCGCAGATAGCGGGCATAGGCGCGCAGCACCGTCACTTCGCGGGCGTTGAGGCCCGCAAGCAGGATCAGCCGGTTGAAGTTGTCGTCCTCGATCGCGCCGTTCCAGGCGGCCAGGAACGCCTCTTCCAGCGCCGGGCCGGATTTTTCGAGATTCAGCGCAAGGCCATCGCGATGGATCAGCTCCATGTCGTGCAGCACGACCTTGCGCTTCTCTTCGCCATGGGCATTGACGCCGATGTCGTAGGTCTGTTCGCTGATGACCCGGAAGCCCAGGTTTTCAAGCAAAGGTACGCGGCGCGAAAGCGACACTGGTTCGCTGGCGTGGAAGATCTTGAGCTCGGCCGTGTCCGGCCGCGAGACGGCGCGGGGATAGTGGTAGAACTCGATGCGGATCGGATCCGGGCCCTTGCAGGCGGCGATGTCGGCCAGATCGGCATAGGCTTCAGCCGGCGTGAAGAACGACTGGTAGGCATTGTCGACATCGAGCTCGATGCCGTCCTTGCGGGCAAGCAGGTCGAACCGGTCGATCCAGCGGGTGACGATGCCGCGAACGGCTTCTTCGAGCTTGGCCTGCGGAATGCGCGGCGTCTTGCCGGCGGAGCGGCCGATGATGAAGTGGACGCGGGCAAGGCCCCCTTCCGGGAAGGCCGGGTAGTAGGCGGAGACGCGACCGTCATAGACCGTCTTCAGGTAGTCGCCGATCTTTTCGCGCACATCCGAATCGTACTGTTCGCGCGGCACGAAGACGATCACCGAGACGAAGCGGTCGAAATGGTCGATGCGTGGCAGCACGCGGATGCGCGGCCGGTCGCCGAGTTCGTTGATCTGTTCGCAGAAAGCGGCGAGCAGGCCGACATCGATCTGGAAGAGATCGTCGCGCGGATAGGATTCGAGCGTGTTGTCGAGCATCTTGCCGGAATGGCTCTGCGGATCGTAGCCGAAGTGATCGACGATCTTTTCGATCTTGTGGCGCAGCAGCGGGATCTCGGCCGCCTGGCGGGTATAGGCCGAGGAGGTGAAGAGGCCGACGATGCGCAGTTCTCCGGCGACATTGCCGTCGGCGTCGAAGCGCTTGACACCGATATAATCCATATAGGCGCGGCGATGGACGACCGATTTGACGTTGGCCTTGGTGACGATCAGGAAATCCGGGCTTTCGAGGAAGGCGAGAATTTCAGGCGTAGTCAGCACCGCGTCCTTGCCCTGGCGCAGCACGCGCACATCGGGATTGGAGAGCATGCCGAGGCCCCTGCCCTTGCCGCGCTCGACCATCGCCTTTCCGCCCTTGCCGGAATAGGTGTATTCGCGCATGCCGAGGAAGGTGAAGTTGTTGTCACGCAGCCAGCGGAGGAAGGCGAGCGCCTCGTCGCGGTCGCTCTTCTTGCGCGAGGCGTTATAGGCCTCCAGCTCCTGCATCGCATGATCGAGCAGCGCGGTCATCGCTGGCCAGTCGTGCACAGCCTGGTGCACCTGCTCCAGCACGTCGCGAATGCGGTTGCTGAGCTGTTCGGCCTCGACCGGCGCGAGCTTCGTCAGATGGATCTGGATATGGCTGACGCGGTGCGACGGATCGCTTTCCTCTTCGGGATCGAAGAGCTTTGCCGGCTTGCCCGGTTCCTTGACCAGGATGGGGTGGATCGCGAGGTGAATGTCACGGTGCGTGCTGGTGATTTCCCCCATGACCGAATCATAGAGGAACGGCATGTTGCGTTCGGTGACCGCGATGATCGACACCTCGGTGCCGCCAGGTGCTACACCGGCGACGGATTCGACGGAAACCTGCGGCTTGCCGCCATCCCAGCGGGCGAGTTCCTGATAGGCATGGGCGGCCGTCAGCGCCAGCATGTCCGCCGAATAGAGATCGAGGTCATCGTTGCTGGCCCCACCGAAGAGGATCTCCGGCGCCAGCGCCTCGACGCCCAGTTTGATGGCGGCCGCCTTCGCTGCGTCGATGTGTCTGTCCCGCTTCGGATTGTATTTCACGCCCATGAAGTCTCTCCCATTCATGATAGGCCAAACCCTATCAGAACCATGGCTAATGGCGACCGCTTTTTACGCTGATTTCGGCAAAATCGAGCCCAAAATCGGAGAATTTCACGTGAAAACAGCTTAAATCCATTTAAATCGAAGGTAATTTCGCGAAAATTGCTCGAAAATCGAAGAAAAAGCACGAAAACGCCAGAGGCTTCTCCGGAGCCTATCTGCCATCGGCTGTTGACAGGGGGGTGACAGTCGGGTGAACAGAGTTTCGAGATCGTAGGATTGGACTGGTCGATGCCCGAAATGCCTTCCCTGCCCGGCGCCGTCATCGTCATCTCTAGCCATGTCGTGCGCGGCAAGGTGGGCAACAGGGCCGTGGTCTTCGCGCTTGAAACTCTGGGGCATCCAGTCTGGGCCCTCCCGACCGTCATCCTCCCCTGGCATCCGGGCCACGGCCGCTCGACGCGGGTCACCATTTCCGATCAGGATTTCGGGTCGGTGATCGATGACCTCATGGCAGCACCCTGGGCCGGAGAGGTGCGTGCCGTGCTTTCGGGCTACCTCGGCTCGGCCGGACAGGCCGAAAGCGTGGCCCGGCTGGTGACGGCGCTGAAGGAGCGCAATCCCAAACTGATCTACGCCTGCGACCCCGTGATCGGCGATGCTGGCGGTCTCTATGTGCCGGAAGTCACGGCGGTTGCCATTCGCGACCGGTTGCTGCCGCTTGCAAATCTCGCGACCCCGAACCGTTACGAGCTTGCCTGGCTTGCCGGGGCGACGTTGGAGACGAACACGGCGATCCTTGACGCAGCGCTCGGCCTCGGTCCGGCCCGCGTCTTGGTGACGTCTGCCGTGCCGATGATGAGCGGCGGGACCGGTAATCTCTTTCTCTCGGGCAACCACGCCCTGCTTGCCGAACATCGTTTGGTCGAAAACCCGCCGAATGGTACGGGCGACCTGTTGGCGGCGGTGTTTCTCGCCCGGATCCTTGAAGGACTTTCAGAGGAACGTGCCTTGCAGATGGCGACTGCGAGCGTATTTGAGATCATCGCGCGGAGCGTCAAGCGCGGCGCGGATGAACTGACCATCGAGCAGGACGCGTCGAGCCTATCGACGCCAATGGCGATGGTGCAGATGCGCCGACTGGTTCATCCGAATCAGATGCGGCGCAAGTGAAGAAGCTGTTCACGGACCGCCACCCCTATGGCATCGTGGATTGAATTTTAGATCGCGATCATTTTCATGACGGAGGCGCAGGTGGGCGAAAGCCGGCCATGCCGCCTTGAAGCACGAGCGGAGCAATCGATGGACAAGCAGCAGCAGCGTTTTCCGGACTATCTTCTGAACGGCTACCACAACTTCATGAACGGTCGCTTCAGCGAGCAGCAGAAACGCTACAAGGCGCTGGCGGAAACCGGTCAAAAGCCGAAGACGATGGTGATTGCCTGTTGCGACTCGCGCGCTGCGCCGGAAACGATCTTCGACAGCGGCCCGGGCGAACTCTTCGTCGTGCGCAACGTCGCCAATCTCATGCCGCCCTACGAGCCGGATGGTCACTACCACTCCACTTCGGCAGCCCTCGAGTTCGCCGTGCAGTCACTGCGCGTCAGCGACATCGTCGTCATGGGCCATGGCCGCTGCGGTGGTATCAAAGCGGCACTCGATCCCGATGCGGAGCCTCTGTCACCGGGCGATTTCATCGGTCGCTGGATGCATCTGCTGAGGCCCGCGGCTGAGCAGATCCAGAGCAACGACGTGATGACGCAGGCGGAGCGCCAGCGTGCGCTCGAGCGGGTTTCGATCCGCAACTCGCTTGCCAATCTGCGCACTTTCCCGTGCGTCCAGATCCTCGAGGCCAAGGGCAAGCTCCACCTGCACGGCGCCTGGTTCGACATCTCGACCGGCGAACTCTGGGTGATGGACCCGGTGACGGGCGACTTCTCCCGCCCGGGAATGTAATCGGTCAGCAAAAAAAGGCCCGGCTCTTTCGAACCGGGCCCTTTGTCTGGTTGGTTATGCGTTCCGAAGGACGAAAATCCTAGAGACCGTCGATCTCGGCGCCGATGATGGCGATCGCCTGCTGGTAGACGCTTGCGGCGTTCCAGCCCTGGATCGCAGCGAAGTTCGCCTGACCCTGCTGATAGCCGGCGCCCGGCTGCCAGCCATGGCCGCGCAGGAAATTGGCGGTGGATGCCAGCGCGTCGGCCTTGGAGCGAACCATGTCGACATGGCCGTTGCCATCGCCATCGACGCCGTATTTCAGGACGTTGGCGGGCAGGAACTGGGTCTGGCCGATCTCGCCGTGGGCGGCGCCACGCGCATCCGGGCTCAGATCGCCGCGCTGCACGAGCTGCAGGGCCGCATAGAGCTGGTTGGTGAAGTAGTCCGAGCGACGGCAGTCATAGGCCAGCGTCGAAACGGCCGAGAGCGTGTGCTCCTTGCCCATGAAACCGCCGAAGCCGGTTTCCATGCCCCAGATGGCAATCAGCGGGCCAGCCGGCACGCCGTAGCGCCGCTCGATGCTGGTAAAGAGTGCGGCGTTCTGCTGCTTCATCTTCTTGCCGCGGGAAATGATCACCTGGCCGCCGCGCTTCTGCATGAACTGCTCGAGCGACAGCTTGAAGCTCTTCTGGCCGCGGTCGGCGCGGATCGTCGCCTTGTTGTAGGAGACGCCGGAGAGTGCACGGTCGAGCACCTGCGGGCTGATGCCGTTGCCGGAGGCCTGCTGCTTGAAGTTCTGCACCCAGGCTTCAAAGCCGCTTCCGTCATTGCCGCATTGGGCGGCAGATGCCACCGCCGGAAAAACTGCAGTCGAAATCAGGGCGGCAAGCCCCACTGCTGCGCACTTCGCCCTGTGCATGAAATACCCCGTCATAGCCCGAATCTCGTTGCTCTTAAAAATGCCAGCCTTCGCCGGCCGTGTCACCTACCGCAAGCGGCAGGTAACTTTATCGTGGTTTCACGTGAATCCGGGAAGGATCGGCCCCTCGTGAAACAGGAAACCCGCCAGGCTCGAAAGAGCCTGGCGGGAGTGAATGGTTCTAATGCCGTTTTCAGGCAGCCTGCTTGCGCGGCTTGATGAGGCCACGATTGACCAGCAGCTCGGCAATCTGGATCGCGTTCAGAGCGGCACCCTTGCGCAGGTTGTCGGAAACGACCCACAGGTTGAGGCCGTTCTCGACGGTTGCGTCTTCGCGGATGCGCGAGATGTAGGTCGCATCTTCGCCGGCGCACTCATAAGGCGTGACGTAGCCGCCGTTCTCGTGCTTGTCGACGACGAGGCAACCCGGCGCTTCGCGCAGGATGTCGCGCGCTTCGTCAGCGGTGATCTCGTTTTCGAACTCGATGTTCACCGATTCCGAATGGCCGATGAAGACGGGAACGCGCACGGCAGTGCAGGTCACCTTGATCTTCGGGTCGAGCATCTTCTTGGTCTCGGCGAGAACCTTCCACTCTTCCTTCGTGTAGCCGTCTTCCATGAACACGTCGATGTGCGGAATGACGTTGAAGGCGATGCGCTTGGTGAACTTCTTCGATTCGATCGGATCGGCAACGAAGACGGCGCGGGTCTGGTTGAAGAGTTCGTCCATGCCGTCCTTGCCGGCGCCGGAAACCGACTGGTAGGTCGAGACGACGACGCGCTTGATCTTGGCGTGGTCGTGCAGCGGCTTCAGCGCGACGACGAGCTGGGCGGTCGAGCAATTCGGATTGGCGATGATGTTCTTCTTGGTGAACTGCGCGATCGCGTCCGGGTTCACTTCCGGAACGATCAGCGGCACTTCGGCGTCGTAGCGCCAGGCCGAGGAGTTGTCGATGACGACGCAGCCCTGCTGGCCGATCTTCGGCGAATACTTCAGCGATACGGCGCCGCCAGCCGACATCAGGCAGATATCGGTGTCGGAGAAGTCGTAGTTTTCGAGGTTCTTGACCTTGAGGGTCTTGTCGCCGAAGGAAACTTCGGTGCCCTGGGAGCGGGCGGAAGCGAGGGCGACCACTTCATCCGCGGGAAAGCCGCGTTCGGAAAGGATGTTCAGCATCTCCCGGCCGACATTGCCGGTGGCGCCTGCGACTGCAATCTTGAAACCCATGATCTAAGCTCTCTTTTCTGTCTCTCCTCGTCGGGTGAGGGGGAAACCGCGCGACCTGCCGCGAGGGTTCCTGTCCCCGGCCAAACCGGGGAGAGAGCGGAGGGCCAGAGACGTCAGACGGTTTTCGTCGTCGTTTTGGCCGTTGTTTTGCAAGCGAACGAAAAATCGACATCCTGCCCCGCGGCAAGAGCCGGCAGGATCAAAGCAGCGATGGCTGGACCGATCGGTCGCATGGTGGTGATTTCCTCGTTCGTCGCTGCTCTTACGCGGTTTTGGGGAAGAGTCAAGACATTGCCGCGCGCCGGCACGCCCCCGCCCTGCCCGCGATCGATCGCCGCATTAGACGAAAGTCATAAGCCGAAAGCATCTCTGCCTGTGATGACACTTTTCTGACATCCTCATTTCAGGCGCACCACGTCCGGACGTTCGAGGGAGGAATGCTGGACCAGCCAATGGGCGCTCCTTTGGAGTGGAGGATTATCAAAATGGCAAATGTCGCGACAGCGGACGACGCAAAAACGCGTCCGATGACCGGCGAGGAGAAGAAGGTCATCTTCGCCTCGTCGCTCGGTACCGTCTTCGAATGGTACGATTTCTATCTCTACGGTTCGCTCGCCGTCTACATCGGCGCGACCTTCTTCAGTTCCTACCCGGAAACGACGCGTAACATCTTCGCGCTTCTGGCCTTTGCCGCGGGCTTCCTGGTTCGCCCGTTCGGCGCGCTCGTCTTCGGTCGCCTGGGTGACCTCGTCGGCCGCAAATACACCTTCCTCGTGACGATCCTGATCATGGGTCTGTCGACCTTCCTGGTCGGCATCCTGCCCGGCGCTGCCTCGATCGGCATTGCCGCGCCGATCCTGCTCATCGTGCTGCGCATGCTGCAGGGCCTGGCGCTCGGCGGCGAATATGGCGGTGCGGCAACCTACGTGGCCGAACACGCGCCGCATGGGCGTCGCGGCTACTTCACGTCCTGGATCCAGACCACGGCGACGCTCGGTCTGTTCCTGTCGCTGGTGGTGATCCTGCTCGTGCAGTTCGCGCTCGGCAAGGAAGCCTTCGCCGCCTGGGGCTGGCGCATTCCGTTCCTGCTGTCCTGCGTGCTTCTCGGCATTTCCGTCTGGATCCGTCTGAAGATGAACGAATCCCCGGCCTTCAAGAAGATGAAGGAAGAGGGCAAGGGCTCCAAGGCGCCGCTTCGGGAAGCCTTCGGCCAGTGGAAGAACGCCAAGATCGCGCTTCTGGCGCTGTTCGGTGCCGTCGTCGGACAAGCCGTGGTCTGGTACTCCGGTCAGTTCTACGCGCTGTTCTTCCTGACCGGTGTCCTGAAAGTAGACGGTCAGTCGGCCAACATCATGGTCGCCGCCTCGCTTTTGATTGGCACCGGCTTCTTCGTGCTCTTCGGCTGGCTCTCCGACAAGATCGGCCGCAAGCCGATCATCATGGCCGGTCTGCTGCTTGCGATGCTCACCTACTTCCCGCTGTTCAAGGCGCTGACCTGGGCCGGTAACCCTGCACTCGCTGAAGCCCAGGCAACCGTTCGCGCAACGGTGACCGCGGCTCCCGGCGACTGCAAATTCCAGTTCAACCCGACGGGCACGGCGAAGTTCACCACCTCGTGCGACATCGCAACCGCGTTCCTCACCAAGAACTCCGTTCCCTACGACGTCGTCACGACGGCAGCAGCGGGCACGGCGGCGACGGTCAAGGTCGGCGACACCACGATCAACAGCTACGACGCAGTCGCTGCTGGCGATGGTGCCAAGGCCGCCAACGCCGCCTTCGAAAAGCAGACCAACATGGCGCTCCACAATGCCGGCTACCCGCTGGTTCGTGGCGCGGCAAAGGTTCCGGACGCCAAGCTTGACGGTTTTATCACCGCCAACCCGGAACTGTCGCTTGACGCAGCCGCTGTCCGCGGCGGCGAAAAGACCATGGTTCCGGCCGAAAAGCTCATCGCCGACAAGCTGCTGACCAAGGATGAAGTGGGCGCTGCCACCGAAATGGCCGTCTACACGATCGCCGGCGGCGGCACCTACGCGATGGTCGCGGATCCTGCCAACGTCAACTGGACGACGATCATCGCGGTGCTCACCGTGCTCGTCATCTACGTGACGATGGTCTACGGCCCGATCGCAGCCCTGCTGGTCGAACTCTTCCCGACCCGCATCCGCTACACCGGCATGTCGCTGCCCTACCACATCGGCAACGGCTGGTTCGGCGGTCTGCTTCCGGCAACGGCCTTCGCGATGAGTGCTGCCCAGGGCGATATCTACTACGGCCTCTGGTACCCGATCGTCTTTGCAGGGATCACGCTGGTCATCGGCCTCCTCTTCCTGCCGGAAACGAAGGATCGCGACATCCACGCGATGGATTAAGCCCGGCGCTCCCGGAGAGAACAAATCCCGGGAGCACCTCAAATCTTCCCCGAGCTATTATGGCTCTCCTGACTCCGGCGCGGTCTTCCGCGCCGGCTTTTTTATTGGGTCGGCTCGCTGCGTCCGGCAAGCGGCCAACCGCCCGGGCCGAGGCGAAACAGGCGACCGTATTTGGCAAAGACAAACGCCATCATCACCGATGTCCAAAGGCCGAGCAGCAGCCCGGCGGCGACGTCGCTCGGATAGTGTGCGCCAACGATGACGCGGGAAACACCGATCGTCAGCGCCAGGACCAGAAAGAGTGGCCTCAGTCTCGGCAGCAGCATGGCGAAGACGCCGAAAAACGCACCGGCCGCAGTCGAGTGCCCGGACGGAAAGCTCTCATAGAGATCACTGGCGGCGAACGGCGTCAGGCTGTAGGCGCCGAGCTCGGCAAAGAGTTCCGGTCGTGCCCGGCCGATCAGGAGCTTCAGCGTATGCACCAACGCGCTGGCGGTGCCGATCGTCAAAAGGAAATAGGCGGCGAGGTCGCGGGCAGTGCGCGCCTTGTTTTGAAGCGGCCCCTGGCTTGCCGCCCGGCGCAGCACGAAGGCCCCCGCAAGCAGGATACCGGAAAGATAGATCATCCAGCCAAAGGTACCGAAATCGGTGATCCTTTCATTGAAGGTGACGATGTTGTCCGGCAGGCCTTGCGCGCGCTGTGACAGGAACGGATCGAGCGGGATGAGCGCGAACACGAGGATGGCTGTTGTCAGCACGATCCATCCGGTGGCCGCAAGTGGTCGGTTCATGGTTCTCCCATCCTGCCACCCAGATCGCGCGGCAATTGTCTGTTCCTGTCGGGGCACGATGCAGGGCGCTTCCCGCGCCAGGCGGCCCCGGTCCGTCTTTTTCCGATGTGTCGGTTCTTTTGGCAAATTCAAGGCCGTGGAATGCAAAACACCTCCGGATGCGCTCCGGAGGTGTTGGTTTTCGTAGGCCTGTTGGCGTCGGCGTGACGCCGATCCGGGATCGGTTGTCGCTTACGCCGACAGCGCCTTGAACTCGGCAAGGATGGCTTCGCCCATTTCGACGGTTCCGACCTTCCGTGCGCCTTCGGCCATGATGTCGCCGGTGCGGATGCCCTGGTCGAGCACGTTGGCGATCGCCTTCTCCAGATTGTCGGCTTCCGTCACCAGGTTGAAGGAATAGCGCAGGCACATGGCGAAGGAGGCGATCATCGCGATCGGGTTGGCAATGCCCTGGCCGGCAATGTCGGGTGCCGAGCCATGCACCGGCTCATAGAGCGCCTTGCGCTTGCCGCTGACACC
>NZ_LMEG01000021.1:0-332 GCF_001426275.1 Ensifer sp. Root423
GGCTCGGTCGTCGGCCAGGCGATGCTCGACAGCCCCGACATTCACGCCATCACCTTCACCGGCTCGACCGGCACGGGCAAACGCGTGGCGCTCGCCTCGGTCGAACACAATCGCAAATACCAGCTGGAGATGGGTGGCAAGAATCCGTTCGTCGTGCTTGACGACGCCGATCTTTCGGTTGCAGTGGAAGCTGCGGTCAACTCCGCCTTCTTCTCGACCGGCCAGCGTTGCACCGCATCTTCGCGCCTCATCGTCACCGAGGGCATTCATGATCGCTTCGTGGCGGCCATGGGCGAACGGATGAAGGGGCTTGTGATCGACGACGCCTTGAA
>NZ_LMEG01000021.1:360-44912 GCF_001426275.1 Ensifer sp. Root423
AGAGCCAGCTCAACCAGGACACCGACTATATCGCCATCGGCCGCCAGGAAGGCGCCAAGCTTGCCTTCGGCGGCGAGCTTCTGAAGCGCGACACGCCCGGCTTCTACCTGCAGCCGGCGCTGTTTACCGAAGCGACGAACGCGATGCGCATTTCTCGGGAAGAGATCTTCGGCCCGGTTGCATCCGTCATCCGGGTCAAGGACTACGATGAGGCGCTCACGGTCGCCAACGACACGCCCTTCGGTCTGTCCTCGGGCATTGCCACCACCAGCCTGAAGCACGCGACCCATTTCAAGCGCAATGCCGAAGCCGGCATGGTGATGGTCAACCTGCCGACGGCGGGCGTCGACTTCCACGTGCCCTTCGGCGGTCGCAAGGGTTCGTCCCACGGCTCGCGCGAGCAGGGGCGCTACGCCGCCGAGTTCTACACCACCGTCAAGACGGCCTACACGTTCGCTTGAATGTGAGGCAAGCCCCGGCGTCCAACATCCATCTCGGTGTTGGGTGGCGGGGCTGTTTCGATATACAGATCAGGCCGCAAGGATAATCTCCGAGGCCGCCAGCTCAGGAGGTCGCGATTTTCTCTCAGAGAACGGGATAGAGGCCTCGCGAAGACACCACGTACTGGATCGCCGCAAGCAGGATCGCGACCACAACGATCACACCGATACGCAACGTTCTTTCAAGGAAAGTTTCCTGGCCCTGCATCGTCAAACCTCGTTCTGAAACAGGTGTATCGACAATCGGCAAGGTCAGAGTATCAGGCGCGCGAGCGCGAGCACAGACCGCAATGACAAGTCGCAGAACGGGAACGACCTTTAACAACCCGTCCGCCGCTTCAGATCAGAGACGGACGGGGGCCCCCGGGGAGAAGAAGCGGCCTAGAAAGCAGCTCGCCTGTCGTATCTCGCGAGACGGGCAAGCAGATAGTCCACTTCCGCCCGCGCTGTCGGGGTCAGCATCTGGGCTGGCTTGCGTTGCGCGTCGGTGGCGATAACGCCGCGACGCTTCAGAACGTGCTTGCGAATGGCAAGGCCAATCCCGAGCTGCTGCTCGTAACGGATCAACGGCAGGTGCGCGTCGAATAGATCGTGCGCTTCATCCCTTTTCCCGGCCGCAGAAAGCTCCATCAGTTCGGTAAGCATGTCCGGAAAACCGTAGCCGGTCATGGCACCATCGGCACCGCGCTCCGGCTCAAAGTCGAGGAAGAGGCCGCCATTGCCGCACAGGATGGAAAATTCGCGAAGTTCGCCCGCCTTCTGCATGGCGCGCAACTTTGATATTTTCTCAAGACCGGGCCAGTCCTCGTGCTTCAGCATCAGGCAGGACGAATGGTTGGCGATTATCTTCGCGATGACGCCAGGCGCCATGACAACAGTGAGGGTCAGCGGATAGTCCTGCAAAACCCACGGCACATCTTGGCCGACCGCTTCCACCGCACCTGCGAAATAGTTGACGATCTGATCATCCGTGCGCAGCGCAGGTGGCGGAGCGATCATGACGCCGGCAGCACCCATCTCCATCGAGTCACGCGCCAGCGAGCGCATGCTGGCAAAACCTGGAGCGGATACCCCGACGATGACAGGAATCTTCGACCGGGAGACCACCCGCTTGACGATGGCTCTGCTTTCCTCCGGTTCGAGCTTCGGGGCCTCGCCCATGATCCCAAGGATCGTGACGCCGGTGCAACCGCTCTCCTCATAAAAGTCTGTCAACTTGTCGATCGAATTGAAATCGATCGAGCCGTCCTCGAAGAACGGTGTCGTCGCAATGGCGTAGACGCCCTTGGATTGCGTGCTGAACGTCATTTCTGGCTTTCCTTCCAGGCCTCGTACCGGGCCTTCGTTTCAGCGGTCATCGGGTAAAGACCGGGAAGCGGCACACCCCGATCCACTTCACTCATGATCCAGGCTTCCATACGCTCCTGCTCGGGTGCCTCAGCGAGCACCTCTTCGAGAAGCGCGGCCGGGATCAGGACTGCGCCGTCGTCGTCGACGACGACAATATCATCAGGCAGAACGGCGACGCCGCCGCAATTGATCGGCTCCTGCCATCCAACGAAGGTCAAGCCTGCGACTGAAGGCGGTGCCGCAACACCATTGCACCACACCTTCATGCCGCTCGCCAGCACCCCCTCGGCGTCCCGCATCACGCCGTCGGTAACGAGGCCGGCAACTTTGCGTTTCGCCATGCGGGCACACAGGATGTCGCCGAAGATGCCGGCATCACTGACGCCCACTGCATCGGCAACGGCGACGCAGCCCTCTGGCATCACTTCGATCGCCGCCCGCGTGGAGATTGGCGACGCCCAGCTCGCAGGCGTGGCGAGGTCTTCCCGGGCAGGAACGAAGCGCAGCGTAAAGGCCTTGCCGACAACCCGTCCCGGCCGGGCTTCAGTGGTTTCGTGCCGCGCAGCCAGATGTTGCGAAGCCCTTTTTTGAGGAGAACCGTGGTGAGCGTCGCGGTGGAGACGCTCTTCAGAGTTTCAACGACGTGAGGCTCAAGTGTCATTAGAAACCTCGCACATCAGATGCTGTTGATCAGCCCGCCATCGACACGGATGACTGAGCCGGTGATATAGGATGCGCGGGGGCTCGCAAGGAAGCTGACGGTGTCGCCATATTCCTTCGGATCGCCGTAGCGGCCGACCGGGATCGACGCGGTGCTTTCAGCCGTGACCTCGGCGACGGGGCGCTTCTCGCGCTTGGCCTTCTGTTCGTCCAGAAAAACGATCCGCCCGGTGGCAATACGCCCCGGCAGCACGATGTTTGCGGTGATACCGTCGCGACCAACCTCACGCGCCAGGGTCTTCGACCAGCCGACCAAGGCCAGGCGCAGGCTGTTCGATATCCCGAGATTTGCAATCGGCGCGACGACGCCGGAGGACGTCGAGGTAATGATGCGTCCCCATTTGCGCTCGCGCATACCCGGAAGCACCGCATCGGTGACCGCGATCACCGAGCGAACCATGAGGTCGAAATATTTCGACCAATCGTCGGGCGACTGTCCGGCGGCGGGCGTTGGCGGCGGCCCCCCGGTGTTGTTGACAAGGATGTCGACCGGTCCGAACGCAGCTTTTATGGCATCGAGCTTCTGACCGATCAGGGAAAGGTCGCCGATGTCCCAAACGAGCGGAATGGCCTTGCCGCCTGCGCCGCTGATTGCCTCTGCCGTCGCCGTGGCGCTTTCCTCGTGGATGTCGGCGACAACGACGGAAACGCCTTCGGCCGCGAGCGACCTGGCGATCGCGCCGCCAAGCCCACCACCGGCGCCGAATACGAGCGCGGTCTTGCTGTTCAACTGAAGATCCAACTCTTCCTCCTGTTGTTTGACGGCACTATGCCAAGGCGGAAACGGAAGAAAAACCTTCCTTTTTATCCCTTCAGACGATAGTAAAAATAACGATGGAAACGCGCTTTCTCGAAACCTATCTGGCGGTGGTTCAGCATGGCTCGCTCGCCGAGGCATCACGCCGCATGGGCGTCACGCCAGCGGCGGTCGCGCAACGGATCCAGGCGTTGGAAGACGAGATCGGACTGCCTCTTCTTGCGCGATCAGGCCGGCGGGTGAAGCCAACCGAAGCGGGCCTCGCAATCCTGGAAAAGAGCCGGCGCGTTCTGGCCGAAGTCAGGCAGTTAAAAGGCGTGGCGCGCGACGACCAGGCATTCGGAGAACTCCGTCTGGGCGCCATCTCGACGGTTCTGACCGGCCTGCTTCCGAATGCCTTGCGGCGGGTTTTCGACAGGACGCCGGGCATCGACATCTTCCTGCTGCCGGGCACGTCGGCCGAACTCTACAACAGTGTCGCTGAAGAGAAGATCGACGCGGCAATCCTTGTCAAACCGCCCTTCCCCATTCCAAAGACGCTCAACTGGGACCTCATCCGGTCGGAACGGTTCGTACTCCTGGCCCCCCCGGACCTTTCAGAGACCCCCGTCGACCGCCTGCTTCGCGAGCAACCGTTCATTCGATACGACAGAAGCAACTGGGGTGGCCGACTGGCCGATACCTACCTTCAAACCCAGCGAATTCTCCCTCGAGAGTGGCTGGAGCTTGATTCACTTGAAGCCATATCGATGATGGTTGAGGCTGGACTTGGCGTGTCGCTGATGCCCGACTGGCGCTCGCCGCTCTTCGACAACCTGCGCGTCGCGCGGCTACCGCTGCCGAACGCGCCGAGCCGTGAGATCGGTTTGCTCAGGCCACGCAACGCACCGTCTGGCCGACTGATAGAGATCGTCCTCGACGCCATCCGATCATAGAAAACGAGGGGCACGTCGGCGGTCGAGTTCTAGGAGATTTGCTCTAAGCAGCGGCCTGCCGCCGGAACCGAGGCCGGCGATCCGGCAACGCGAGCACAGATTATTCGCCAACTCCGAAATAACATTTCTGTCCGTGACGGATTATCGGACCGGGCTGCACCGCACTATCGTCACTCTTGGTCGATCCGGGCTCCTAGATGAGTATGTACCTCGATCGGCCCACGGCATTTCAAACCCGTTCACACGCCACCAACCCGCAGAACCACCCCGAGATCGTTCGCACCAGCGCCCGACGCAAGGAACCGTCATGACCACACAAAAGGTAATCTCCATCGCGATTTTGAAGGCCAAACCGCACCAACGCGAGGCCCTCCGGCAAGGCCTGCTTGGTCTCATCGCTCCAACGCGGGCAGAACCCGGCAACCTCGACTATGTCTTGTTCGAGCTGCGAGATGAGCCCGGTACCTTCTACATGCGCGAAGCTTTCGCCGACCAGCTTGCGCTCGACGCGCACTTCGCAACACCCCATTTTCAAGCCTTCGCGACCGAAATCGATACCCTCCTTGAAGAACCTCTGCGCCTGATTTTCTTGGATCAGGTCTCCCCGTGAGCCGCGGTGACGATCTCGAACTTGCGGGCGGTATCGCCGGAGCAACTGGTTAGGAGGCGAAATTGCGCTTGTAGGTCGACGCGATCAACGCTGCAGCGCGTTCGAATGCCTTGTCCTCGTCGCGTTCTTCGATCGCGACGAGGATCGCCTCATGCTGGGCCAGGGATTGGCCGAAACCGCCTGTAGCCGCCATCGTCTTCGGGATGCTGATGGAGAGCGCTGCCCGAATGACGGAAGCAACCGGCAAGAGGAAGCGGTTGTGCGCGGATTGAAAGATGTTGAGGTGAAAGGCGATATCAGCCTCGATCGCGTCTTCGACACGAGCGCCGCCTTCCGCCATTCGTGCGAAAGCGGCCCGAATCTCTGCATGCTCGGCCGCAGATCCGCGTCTGGCGGCAAGGCGTGCAGCAAGCGGTTCGATCGACAGGCGGAGCTCGAACAGTTCTTCGGCAAGCGTTGCCTGATCCTCCGCGTCACTTTGCCACGAAAGCACGACGGGATCGAGGGTGTTCCAGTGTTCGGCCGCCCGCACGCGTGTCCCGAGGCGGGGCTTTGCCTCAATGAAGCCCTTGGTCGACAGGATCTTCAGCGCTTCGCGCAACGTCGTGCGGCTGACGCCGAGCGTCGCCAGCATGTCGGCTTCCTTGGGCAGGGTATCGCCAACCTTCAGCTCGCCGAGCGTGATGCGGCGGCCAATATCGCCTGCGATGCGAGCAGGCAGGCCGCGATCCTCCCGAGCGATTGCCTTCATGCCCACTCTCTCCATTGCATCTCCGCCCCGTTCATAGCCGGTCGCCCCGATCAGGAAAAGCCACCCATCGCGGCCGCGTAGCGGCGGGTCATCTCGATGCCAATCGCGGTCGGTCGCATGGCCGGCGCACGGTCGTGGATGGTTATGCCCGCCCGTTCGCCGAAAAGGCGCTTCCCGTAACAAAGCAGCGTCTCGATGCCCTGCATGGTGAAGACCACGCCGGGCAGCATCTGCCGATAAGCCTCTTGCGCGTGCTCGTCCCAACCGTCTGAAAAGAACTCGTAGGCGCGCACGGCATAGTCGATCGAATCTGGCGCAAGGATCAGGCCGTGGCAACCGATGCGCAGGTTCTCGAGCAGCTCGAGGCCCGCACGACCATTAAATACCGGCAACCGGCCCTCGGTAACCTCGATGAGATGGGCGATGTCGACGACAGGCCCCTCGCCCTTGACCAGCCGAATGTTGGGGTGTTGGCGCACCAGCTCGCGAATATCTGCGGCCGTCAGCCCTCGTCCCATCAGGGCCGGGGCGTTCTGAATGGCAAGCGGCAGCTCGGTCTGATCGGCGACGCGGCCGAAGAAGCGGATGTACTCGGCGGCCGAGAACTGGCCGACCATCGGCGGCTGGAGGATCAGCCAGTCGGCGCCGGCCCGTGCCGCATGGCGCGCCTGGCGCACCTGTTCCTCGACCGACGCGCCAAAGATCGTCAGGACGACCGGCACCTGGCCGGCCGTATCCTCGACCAGCCACTCCATGATTGCCATGCGCTCGACCTCGTCGAGCTTGGAGGCCTCGGTCGCAAGGCCGAGCCCTGCCATGCCGTGCACGCCGCTTGCCAGGCAGATCTCCGTCTGGCGGCGCATGGCGGCACGATCGAGCTTTTCGTCCTTGTCGAAAAGCGCGTAGAGGATGGCGTGGATGCCATGAAGGCTTTCGATACGGAAGTCGTCCACCGTCGCCTCCTCAATGGCTTTCGCGCGGAACTGCGTGGCCGCGGCTGCCGACAAGAAAATCGAGATCCGCGCCGGTGTCGGCCTGCATCACGCGCTCGACATAGAGGCCCTGATAACCACCGACCATTTCCGGGGGTGGCGCGGTCCAGGCGGTTTTTCGCCGCGCCAGTTCCTCGTCGCTCACGTCGAGGTGGAGTCGGCGGCCGGCAACGTCGAGCTCAATCCAGTCGCCATCCCTTACCAGGGCCAGCGGGCCGCCAACCGCAGCTTCGGGTGCCGTGTGCAGGACGACGGTGCCAAAGGCCGTCCCCGACATGCGGGCATCCGAGATCCTCACCATGTCGCGCACGCCCTTTTTCAGGAGCTTCTGGGGGAGAGCCATGTTGCCGACCTCAGCCATGCCCGGATAGCCCTTCGGGCCGCAGTTCTTCAGCACCATGATCGAGGTCTCGTCGATGTTAAGATCCGGGTCATCGATCCGCGCCTTGTAGTGGTCGATGGTTTCGAACACGACAGCGCGGCCGCGGTGCTGCATCAGCGCCGGGGTCGCCGCGGAAGGCTTGATGATCGCGCCGTCAGGCGCAAGGTTGCCGCGCAGCACGGCGATGCCGCCACTCGACGTCAGCGCCCGATCGATCGGCAGGATGACGTCGTCGTTGTAGTTCTCGACAGACTCGATGTTGGCGCCGACGCTTTGGCCGGTCACCGTCAGGGCGCTGAGTTCCAGAAGCGCGGCAATCTCCTTCATGACGGCGGGCAGCCCGCCGGCATAGTGGAAATCCTCCATCAGATAGCGCCCCGAAGGCATGAGGTTGAGGATGGTCGGAATATCGCGGCCGAGCCGGTCCCAGTCGTCGAGAGAGAGCTTCGTGCCAATCCGCCCGGCGATTGCCAGGAGATGCACAACGGCGTTGGTGGAGCCGCCGATCGCACCGTTGACGCGGATGGCATTGGCGAAGGCGTCACGGGTCAGGATCTTCGACAGGCGCAGGTCTTCGGCAACCATTTCGACGATCCGCCGCCCGGTTAGCCGCGCCAGCCGGGCGCGGCCCGCATCAACCGCCGGACAGGCGGCATTGCCGGGCAGCGCAAGCCCGAGCGCTTCAACCATGGACGCCATGGTCGAGGCGGTGCCCATCGTCATGCAATGGCCTGGCGAGCGCGACATGGCGCTTTCGGCCGCCATGAAATCCTGTTGAGACATGACACCGGCACGCACGTCTTCGGAAAACTTCCAGACATCGGTGCCTGAGCCGATCGTGCGACCCTTGAAGCGGCCGTTCAACATCGGCCCGCCGGAGATGACAATCGAAGGAAGATCGCAGGAGGCGGCCCCCATCACCAACGACGGCGTGGTCTTGTCGCAGCCCGCCATGAGCACGACGCCGTCGATAGGGTTGCCGCGGATCGCCTCCTCTACGTCCATCGAGGCAAGGTTGCGGAAAAGCATGGCGGTCGGCCGCAGATTGGACTCGCCGCAGGAAAACACCGGGAACTCCAGCGGCAGGCCACCGGCCTCGAGCACGCCTGCCTTGATGTGTTCGACCAGCCCGCGGAAATGCGCATTGCAGGGCGTCAGCTCCGAGAAAGTGTTGCAGATGCCGATCACCGGCCGCCCGTCGAAGACGTCGTCGGGCAACCCGTTGTTCTTCATCCAGCTGCGATGAATGAAGGCGTCCTTGTCCAGTCCGCCAAACCAATGCTGCGATCTTAATTTCCTGGACATGTGTCCTCCCCGATTACCTCAAGCGCTCGCGCTCATTGCATTTCTCATATAATCGGAGTTATTACAAATCAAGCGATGACCGGCCTGACGGGAAGGCAAAGAAAAACCTCCGGCTGGTGAGGCCGGAGGTCGAAAACAGTGGAGGGGAGCTGTCGAAGTGGCCCTTCAGGGATGGTGCAGCACGCTCATACCGCCATCGACCGTCAGGCAGGTGGCGTTCATGAACGGGCATTCGTCCGAGATCATGAAGAGTGCAGCCTTGGCGATTTCCTCCGGTGTTGCGATGCGGCCGCCGGGATGGAGCTTCATGGTATCGGCCTCGGCGGCGACCGGATCGGGGAAACTGTTCCAGTATTCCACGGCCTTCTGCGTGCGGACATAACCCGGCCCCAGCGCATTCACGCGCACGCCCTGCCCGGCATATTCGAGCCCCAGCGCCTTGGTCATGCCGAGAAGCGCATGTTTGGCGACCGGATAGGGGAAGGTGTGCGGGATGATGGTGAAGGCGTGGGTCGAGGCAATATTGAGGATGACGCCGCCGCCCGCCTCGATCATGCCCGGCAGCACAGCCTTGCTGCAATTCCACGCACCCTTGAGATTGATGTCGAAGCAGCGCTGCCAATCGGCATCCGAGAGCTTCAACGGCTCGAAGAAGACGTTGACGCCGGCATTGTTGACGAGCGCATTCGGCTGACCGATCTCACGGGCGGCGGTAACGACGACCTGCTCGATGGCATCGGCATCGGTGATATCGGCCGTGGCGTAGCCGACCTTCCCGCCCGACATACGCAGGCGCTCGGCTTCGCTCGCCAAGAGGTCGCCATCACGGTCGATGAGGAAGAGGCCCGCCCCCTCGCCAAGGAAGGCTTCAGCGATCGCAAGGCCGATGCCTTGCGCTGCGCCGGTGACAACGACGCGTTTTCCCTCAAGACGACCCGCCATATCCGCGCTCCCTACCACTCGGCTACGCTGCCATCGGCGTGGCGCCAGATCGGGTTGCGCCAGCGATGGCCTTCCTTTGCGCGCTCGATGACATATTGCTCATCCACCTCGATGCCGAGGCCAGGGCCTTGCGGGATAGACACGAAGCCGTCCGCGTAGTGGAACACCTCCTTGTTGGAGATGTAGTCGAGAATGTCGTTGGCCTCGTTGTAGTGGATGCCGAGGCTCTGTTCCTGGATGAAGGCGTTGTAGCTGACGGCATCGACCTGAAGGCAGGCGGCAAGCGCGATCGGTCCCAGCGGGCAATGCGGTGCCAGCGCCACGTCGTAGGCCTCCGCCATCGCAGCAATCTTGCGGCATTCGGTGATGCCGCCGGCATGCGACAGGTCCGGCTGCAGGATATCGACATAGCCGTCGGCCAGCACCGACTTGAAGTCCCAACGCGAATAGAGCCGCTCACCGAGCGCGATCGGCGTCGAGCAATGGTTGGCAATTTCCTTCAGCGCCTCGCGGTTTTCCGAAAGCACCGGTTCTTCGATAAACAGCAGGTTGAAGGGCTGAAGTTCCTTCGCCAGGACCTTCGCCATCGGCCGGTGCACGCGACCGTGGAAATCGACGCCGATGCCGATATGCGGGCCGATCGCCTCGCGGATCGTCGCAATGGTTTCGACCGCCTTTTCCACCTTCTCCCAGGTGTCGACGATCTGCATCTCCTCGCAGCCATTGAGCTTGATGGCCTTGAAGCCGCGAGCGACGACGTCGCGGGCATTTTTGGCGACATCGGACGGACGGTCACCGCCGATCCAGGAATAGACCTTGATGCGGTCCCGCACCTGGCCGCCAAGCAGCGCATGCACCGGTTGGCCATAGGCCTTGCCCTTGATGTCCCAGAGCGCCTGGTCGATGCCAGCAATCGCCGACATGTGGACCGCACCGCCGCGGTAGAAGCCGCCGCGATACATCACCTGCCAATGGTCCTCAATCAGCAGCGGATCCTTGCCGATCAGATAGTCCGCAAGTTCGTTGACGGCGGCTTCCACGGTCAGGGCGCGGCCTTCGACAACCGGCTCACCCCAGCCGACGATGCCCTCGTCGGTCTCGATCTTCAGAAACAGCCAGCGCGGCGGAACGATGTAGGTGGTGAGCTTGGTGATCTTCATGGTGCGATATCCGCTGGGTCAAGCAAGGCGACGACGTCGGCCGCCGGGAAGGGGTTTCAGCGCGCCGACGGGGCGGGCCGGTGACGTTCTACGGCAAGCTTGAGGTCGCGGGCGGCAAGATCCAGCATGCGCGTGGAACAGTCGCGCGCCCTCGCCTTGTCGCGCAGACGCAGTGCCTCGACCAGTTCGCCATGGATATCGATTGCTTCGTCACGACGTTCGGCAACTTCATTGGAGGCATACAGCGAGAACTTCAGCGCCGCCTGGATGATGCCGACGAGTTGCAGGAAGACCTGGTTATGGCTGGCCTTGAGCAGGCAGGTATGAAAGGCGACGTCGGCATCGGTGAAACCGACGACATCGCGCTCGCCGTCACGCATCGCCTGCCAGGCGCGCTCGAGGTCGGCAATTTCCTGGACGGTCGCGCGTTCGGCCGCAAACTCAGCGGCCGCCGGCTCGATCGCGCGGCGCGCCTCCAGAACGCAGTTCAAAAGATCGAATTCAAAGATGCGCTCGCCGATCCATTCGAGCACCTGGGAATCTAGGATGTTCCACTCGTCCTTGTTGCAGACGATCGTGCCCACCCGGGAACGGCCGCGGACCATGCCCTTCGATTCCAGCACCTTCAAGGTTTCGCGAATGACGGTCCGGCTGACGCCATAACGTTCGCAAAGGTCGTTTTCGCGCGGCAGGAAGGAGCCGACCGGAAAGACGTCGGCGCAGATGTCCGAGGCGATGGCGCGCGTCACGTTCTTTTGAACGCGAGGGCGACGCTGGCCGCGCTCCTGCGCGCCGTTGCTGTAGTCCTGCTCTTCCACCGCCATTTTCCTCCCGCTCCCGTCTCCCTGTCGCTCCATAGCGCAGACGCTTGGAGGCGACAACGCAGCGAAGCACATTATCGTTATACATCACTACCTCATTCATCATACAAAGGCAATTGACGAATATGATGATTCATCATACACAAAGGCTCACTGCAGGAGGCAGTTCACCAGGGAGAGACATCATGCGCTTTATCAAGGCAGCCATTCTGGCTGGTACCGTCGCCGTGTTTGCGGCAACCTCGGCGTTCGCTGCCGACGTCAAAATCGGCTTCATCGTCAAGCAGCCGGAAGAGCCGTGGTTCCAGGACGAATGGAAGTTCGCCGACGTCGCCGCTAAGGAAAAGGGCTTCACGCTGGTCAAGATCGGTGCGGAAGACGGCGAGAAGGTTCAGTCGGCAATCGACAATCTCGGCGCCCAGGGCGCGCAGGGCTTCATCGTCTGCACCCCTGACGTCAAGCTCGGCCCCGGCATCGTCGCGAAAGCGGCCGCCAACGACCTCAAGCTGATGACGGTCGACGACCGTTTGGTCAACGCCGACGGCAGCCCGATCGAAGACGTGCCCCACATGGGCATTTCGGCGACGAAAATCGGCGAAGCTGTTGGTCAAGCCCTGGTCGACGAAATCAAGAAGCGTGGCTGGGACATGAAGGACGTCGGCGCGATCCGCGTTTCCTACGACCAGCTCCCAACGGCGGTCGACCGCGTTGAGGGCGCGCTTTCAGTTCTCAAGGCCAACGGCTTCCCGGAAGCCAACATCTTCGACGCGCCGCAGGCCAAGACCGATACGGAGGCAGCACTTAACGCCTCGACGATCGTGCTCAATAAGAACGCCGGCATCAAAAAGTGGGTTGCGATCGGCCTCAATGACGAAGCGGTACTCGGCGCCGTGCGCGCAACCGAGACGGTCGGCATTGCTCCCGACAGCATGATCGGCGTCGGCATTGGCGGCGCGGACTCGGCGATCAACGAGTTCAAGAAGCCTGCAGCGACCGGCTTCTTCGGCACCGTCATCATCTCGCCGAAGCGCCACGGCTATGAGACCGCACTCAACATGTATGAGTGGATCGCCAACGGCAAGGAACCGGAAAAGCTGACCCTGACCGCCGGCCAGCTTGCGCTGCGCGACAACTACGAGGCCGTACGCAAGGAACTCGGCATCGAGTAATCGCTGCTTGCGACACGAGATCACGATTGTTTGGGTCGGACCGACCCAAACAATCAACGTGATCGATTCTGGTAGTTTAGAGCGGGATGCGGGCGGAAAACCGCGCACACTTTCCGCATCCCGCTCTATCGGCCCGGCGGCCCGGCTGCCTGGCGTTCCGTATCGGAGCCGCATATGCAAGACTTCCTTGAATTCCAATCGATCTCCAAGGGCTATCCCGGCGTCCAGGCGCTGTCGGACGTCTCGTTTTCTGTGCGCAAGGGCGCCGTCCATGGCCTCATGGGCGAGAACGGCGCGGGCAAGTCGACGCTTATCCGCCTGCTCTCGGGCGACCAGTCCGCCGATAACGGCGAGATCCGTATTGAAGGCGAAGCACAAGGCTATCGCTCCGTGCGCGATGCGTTTCGCGCCGGTGTTATCGTCATCCACCAGGAACTGCAGCTCGTTCCGGAACTGACGGTCGCCGAAAACCTCTGGCTCGGCCACTTCCCCGGCAAGGGCGGGGTAATCGATCGGCGCCAGTTGCTTCGCGTCGTCGGCGAGAAGCTTGCGGAAATCGGCATTGACGTCGATCCGTCCGCCAAGATCGCCTCGCTCTCGATCGGCGAGCGCCAGATGGTCGAGATCGCCAAGGCCGTCATGCTTGATGCGCGCGTCATCGCGCTCGACGAGCCGACCTCGTCGCTGTCGTCCCGCGAAAGCGAAATCCTCTTTGCCCTGATCGAACGCCTGCGCTCGAATGGCACCGTGATCCTCTATGTCTCCCACCGGCTCGATGAGATCTTCCGGCTTTGCGACAGCCTGACTGTGCTGCGCGACGGCAAGCTTGCCGCCCATCATCCTGACATTTCCAAGGTCACGCGCGACCAGATCATCGCCGAGATGGTCGGACGCGAGATCTCCAACATCTGGGGCTGGCGGGGCCGCGATCTCGGCGCGGAACGTCTGCGCGTCGACGCGATCTGCGGTCCGAAGCTGAAGACACCCTTGAGCTTCTCGGTCCGGCGCGGCGAGATCCTTGGCTTTTTCGGCCTGATCGGCGCTGGCCGCAGCGAGATGACCCGGCTGGTCTATGGCGCAGACAGACGCCACCAGGGAACCGTGACGATCGACGGCGCGATCGTGCGGGCCGACAACCCGCCACAATCGATCCGCGCCGGCATGGTCCTGTGCCCAGAGGACCGTAAGTTCGACGGCATCGTTCAGGGGCGCAGCATCGAAGAAAACATGGCGATTTCGTCGCGCCGGCACTTTTCGCCCTTCGGCATCCTGAACCGCAAGAAGGAAGCGGAACTGGCGGACCGCTTCATCGCCAAACTTCGGGTGCGCACGCCGTCCCGCAAGCAGGACATCATCAATCTCTCCGGCGGCAACCAGCAGAAGGTCATCCTTGGCCGCTGGCTCTCCGAACAGGGCGTGAAGGTGCTGATCATCGATGAGCCGACGCGCGGCATCGATGTCGGCGCCAAGTCGGAGATCTACGAAATCCTCTACGAACTCGCTGGTCAGGGCATGGCGATCGTCGTCATCTCCAGCGAATTGCCCGAGGTGATGGGCATTACCGACCGAATCCTCGTCATGTGCCAGGGCCGGATCGCCGCCGATTTCGCGCGCACCGATTTCGACGAACGACGCATCCTCGCCGCCGCCCTTCCCGATGTTCCAACCGAGCAGGTTCAGCCGTCATGACTTCCTTGAAAAAACTTCTTCTCGGCGAACAGGGTCTGGTCGTCATCTTCGCCGTCGCCTTCGCCATCGTGGCGCTGACGGTTCCGAACTTTCTGACTGAGCGCAACATGCTCGGCCTGCTGCAGTCGGTCGTCACCATCGGCATCGTCGCCTGCACGATGATGTTCTGCCTGGCCTCGCGTGACTTCGACCTCTCGGTCGGCTCGACCGTCGCCTTCTCGGGCATGGCCGCCGTGATGGCATCGAACGCCTCGGGTTCGATCCTCGTCGGCCTGATTGCGGCACTCCTGTGCGGCGGCTTCGTCGGCCTCGTCAACGGCGTGGTGATTGCGCATTTCCGCATCAACGCGCTGATCACGACGCTTGCCACCATGCAGATCGTGCGCGGTTTCGCGCTGATTGCGTCTGACGGTCGCGCCGTCGGCATCAACGACCCGAGCTTCTATCAGTTGGCACTGTCGAAGTTCCTGGGCATCCCGACGCCAATCTGGGTGATGGGTTGCTTCTTCCTCGTCTTCGGTTTCGTGCTGAACCGCACTGTCTTCGGCAAGAACACGCTCGCGATCGGCGGCAACCCGGAAGCCTCACGCCTCGCCGGCGTCAATGTCTCCAACATGCGCATATGGATCTTCGCACTGCAGGGCCTCGTCTGCGCTGTTGCCGGCGTGCTGCTCGCCTCGCGCATCACGTCAGGCCAGCCGAATGCGGCAACCGGTCTCGAACTCTCGGTCATTTCTGCCTGTGTGCTCGGCGGCGTCTCGCTTGCCGGCGGCCGGGCGGCGATGACCGGCGTGATCGTCGGTGTTCTCATCATGGGCATTGCCGAAAACGTCATGAACCTGCTCAACATCCAGGCCTTCTACCAGTATGTCGTGCGCGGCCTGATCCTTCTGCTCGCGGTGCTGCTCGACAATCTGCGCTCGGCCGCCGCCGGTCGTCGCAGTTAGGGCATGACGGAAGACATCGTCCTCCTCGAAAACGAAGAAGGGCTCACCGTCGAGGTGAGCCCGCTTGGCGGCGCGATCCTGTCGGCCCGCTGGCGCGGTATTCCTTTGCTGGCGCCGACGTCGGCACCGGGGCTTGCCTCGCAAGTGTTCGGCGCCGAGGCCTGCTTTCCGCTGGTGCCCTTTGGCAACCGCATTGAGGCCAACGGCTTCCAATTTGACGGTCGCGACTACAGGCTGGAAAGAAAAACCACCGATCCGCTCGTTTTGCACGGAGACGGCTGGCTTGGACGCTGGTCGATCCTGCAGCGCGATCGGCAATCGCTCACCCTTCGCTTGGACCAGGAGGCAAGCGTTGCCACACCCTTTGCCTATGAAGCGATAGAGACGATCGCCATCGACGGACCGCGCCTGATCCTCTCGCTCTCCATCACCAACCGCGCCGACCAGGCCCTGCCATACGGACTGGGCTTCCATCCATTCTTTCCGCGCACGCCTGAAACGCGCCTCATCGCCCGTGCCGACCGATATTGGAGCGAACGGGAAGGTCATCTGCCAGACCGCCCCGGCCCCATCCCTCAGAACATGAACTTTGCATCCGGTTCCCCCTTGCCCCCGAACTGGCTGAACAATGCCTTCGACGGCTGGGATGGACGAGCCCGCATCGAATGGCCGGAAACGGGGCTTGCCGCTTCGCTCGAGGCCGATGGGCATTTTCGGTTCTTCGTTCTCTACTCGCCGTCGGCGACAAGCAGCTTCTTTTGCTTCGAGCCGATGAGCCATCGGCCGAACGCGCACCGCGATCAACGCGACGGCGGCCTCGTCCGCCTGCAGCCTCTCCAGACTGTGACCGGAGCGATCGCGCTCAGCGTCGAGGAACTGGCGAGCGGGTAACAGTTCGCAAAGAGCGGTTTCGCATCCAGCAATCGTTTACAAGTAACCCTGGGTGAAATTGCTTCAAGTGAAAATTATTGGTTGCTACCGCGGGCTCCCCGCGCCTGTGCGAACAGCCGGTGCCAGCGCGCCACAGGCGGGATAGCTGTGGATTGTGCAGGGCATTGGGGACGAAGGCGAAAGGATCAAAGGCTTCGCAAGATTGCTTATACCAATGATTCCGTGGAACTTTTTTGAGCAGGCTCCGTTTAGAAGCCGCCACGACCGCCCCGGTCGGTGGCGAGACTGAACAGGAGATATGCATGAATTATGTGACCGCCGCCGCGCTTTCCCTTGCCCTCGTTTCCAGCGCCGCCTTCGCGCAAGAACCCGCAGCAAACGGCGCAGATGCGATGCTGGTCGGCCCCGGCATCACGATGGGTACCGCCGCAACGATGCCGCTGAAATATGTGGAAATCAAAGACACCGATATCGTCAATTCACAGCTCATCGGCGTCGATATCTACAACAAGCAGAACGAGACGATCGGCGAGATTTCCGACGTCGTCATCGGCGACGGCAAGTCCGTCATCGGCATTGTCGCAAGCGTCGGCGGTTTCCTCGGCGTGGGCGAGAGCTATGTCGTCATCGACCCGGCGTCAATTGCACTTGCCAACGACAACGGCACTTGGAAGGCCTATGTCGACACCAACAAGGATGACCTCTCCAAGGCACCAAAATTCGATTACGGCAAGCTGAAGAAATAGTGACCGGCCCTGCCGCGCGCGTTCGCTTCTACGGCGAACGCGTTTTCGTCTTCGGGCGCCTGCACATCCGCCACCGAATAACCGCATTCAGATTGCGCGAAAGCATTCCATTTTCTGCGACAAATACCGCCAGGACTTAGTTTTCTATTCTCACAATGTGGACATTTCTGCACGAGTGTGCCAAAAGACAATCGGATTGCGACATGATGTCGTATTTGCGCAGGCCTTTCTGGTCGTGCGCTTCTCCGTTTTCGCTGATCGTTTCATCAGCCTTTCATAAACAAAGGAGAGTGCCCCGCTTCCGGAGCCGGGCCCAGAACATATGGCATTTCAAACTGAGAGCGACCGCTCGGCCGACGAGCAACCGGTCAAGATCAGTATCAAGAACGTTTTCAAGGTTTTTGGCGAGCGGCCGGACGAGGCGCTGAGCCTTCTTAAAGCCGGCAGCACGAAGGCGCAGATCCACGCCGAGACGGGTTGCACCATCGGCGTCAACAACGCGACCTTCGACATTCGGGCCGGCGAGATCTTCGTGATCATGGGGCTTTCGGGTTCCGGCAAGTCGACGATGCTGCGTCTCCTCAACCGCCTGATCGAACCGACCTCCGGTTCCATCGAGATCGATGGCAAAGACGTAGCACGCTTGCCGCGCAGCGAACTGATCGCCTTGCGCCGCCGCGACATAAGCATGGTCTTTCAGTCCTTCGCGCTGCTGCCGAACCGCAGCGTTATCGACAACGCGGCTTTCGGCCTCGAGGTCGCTGGCGTCGGCGAGGCCGAGCGCAAGGCCCGCGCCCGGACGGCTCTGCACGCTGTCGGGCTGGAAGGATACGACGACAGCCGTCCCGACCAGCTCTCCGGCGGCATGAAGCAGCGCGTCGGCCTTGCGCGAGCGCTCGCCGCCGAGCCCTCCGTGCTCCTCATGGACGAAGCCTTCTCTGCCCTTGACCCGCTGATCCGCACCGAGATGCAGGACGAACTTGTCCGCCTTCAGGCCGAACACAGTCGGACCATCGTGTTTGTCAGCCATGATCTCGACGAAGCCATGCGGATCGGCGACCGCATCTGCATCATGCAAAATGGTGAGGTCGTGCAGGTGGGCACCCCGGACGAAATCGTATTGAAGCCCGCCAACGAATATGTGCGGTCGTTCTTCCGCAATGTCGATGTCTCTCAGGTCTTCCGCGCCGGCGACGTCGCCCGCAAGACGCAGGTAACGATCATCGAGCGACAGGGTGTTTCGGCCGCAGCTGCACTTGAGCGCATGGAACACTACGATCGCGAGGTCGCCATCATTCTCGGCCGCGACAAGACCTATCACGGCATGATCAGCCGGTCTTCGTTGATCGCAACCGCCCGCGACGGCGCCGCCGACCCCTATCGGCGCGCCTTCCTGCCGGATATCGAGCCGATCCCGGCGTCGGAAAGCTTGTCCAACGTGCTTGGGAAGGTGGCTGCAAGCGCGTTCCCAATGCCTGTCATCGACGAAGCCAACCGCTACCTCGGCTCGATCAGCAAATCCGCGCTACTCGAAACGCTCGATCGCACCGCCTGATCCAGTCCTTCGGAGACAATTCATGACTTTCGATATCGGTGACGGCGTCGACAGCGCCGTCAACTACATCCTCGACAATTTCGCACCGCTGCTCGATCTGATCGCTGCCGCCATCGGCACCGTGACCAACAGCATCCAGGCGGCACTTCTCGCCGCCCCCTTGGCCCTCGGGCTCGCGATCTTCGTGCTTTTGTCGCTATGGCGCGTCGGCTTCGGCTTTGCGGTCTTTACCGCCCTTTCACTGATGCTGGTCGAACACATGGGCCTTTGGTCCGCGATGATGGAAACCCTGTCGCTCGTCATCGCATCGACGCTCGTTGCCATGCTCATCGGCCTGCCGCTTGGCATCGCCATGGCGCGCAGCGATCGCGTCGCGGCATCCGTGCGGCCCATGCTGGACCTCATGCAAACCATGCCGGCCTTCGTCTACCTCATCCCGGCGGCGATGTTCTTCGGCCTTGGCGCCGTGCCCGGGACGATCGCAACGGTGATCTTCTCGATGCCGCCGGTCGTGCGGCTCACCAATCTCGGCATCCGTCAGGTGCATGTCGAGTTCATCGAGGCCGGCAACGCCTTCGGCTGCACCGCCTGGCAGCTGCTCGTGAAGGTGCAACTGCCGAACGCCATGCCTTCGATCATGGCCGGCATCAACCAGACGATCATGCTTTCTCTCTCCATGGTGGTGATCGCCTCGATGATCGGTGCGGGCGGCATCGGCAACACGGTCCTGACCGGCATCCAGCGTCTCGACGTCGGAACCGGTTTCGAAGGCGGTCTCGCCGTCGTCATTCTCGCCGTCATTCTCGACCGGATCACCCAGAGCTTCGGCAAGGAGCGCGCCAGCCCGTGGCGCGTCCTGTTCCGCCGGCGACAGGAACAACCCCGGACCTCCCCCGTCACTGCCTGACGCTGCGGACTTTCCCATCCATCTGGCAGCGTTCGCACTGCCGCTTGCAAACGTTCAAGAAAGGAACATCCATGTTCAAGACCCTTGCGACCATCAGCCTTGCGGCCAGCATTGCCGCCGGTACGTTTGGCGCGGCTGCCGCAGAGGAAAAGCCACCCGTCAGGATCGGTTGGGCCGCCTGGTCGGACGCCGAGTTCGTCACCAAGCTCGCCGCAAAACTGATCAAGGACGAGCTCGGCCAGGAGGTCGAACTGGTCCAAACGGACATCGCTCCGCTTTACCAGGGTGTCAGCCGCGGCGACCTCGATGCCATGATGATGGCTTGGCTGCCGGAAACCCACGCCGACTACTTCGCCAAGGTGAAGGGCAAGGTAACGACCCTCGGGACCGTTTACGACGGCGCCAGGCTCGGCTGGGTGGTTCCGAAATACATTCCCGAAGACGCAATCGCCTCGATCGACGACCTCAAGAAGGACGATGTGAAGGAGAAGCTCAAGGGCAGGATCGAGGGCATCGATCCCGGCGCGGGCCTTACGCGTCTGTCCGAGCAGGCAGTCAAGAACTACGCGCTCGACGGATACAAGCTGCAGATCTCCAGTGAGGCCGGCATGCTGACGACCATTGACCGCGCGATGCGCAAGAAGGATTGGTTTGTCGCCACGGCCTGGAGCCCGCATTGGATGTTCGGCAAGTACGAGCTTCGCTATATAGCGGATCCGAAGAACGCGCTCGGCAAGGCCGAACGTGTGGACGTGCTGGCACGCAAGGACATCGAAAAAGACAACCCCGAAGTCTCAGGCCTGCTGTCGCGCATGAAGCTGCCGATCGCCGATCTTGAAGCCGCGATGTTTAACGCCCAGCAGACCTCCTACGAAAAGGCTGTCGACCAGTACATCGCGGATCATCCCGACCAGATCAAAGCCTGGCTCGCCAAGGACGGTGGCTAAGCTCTGCCGCTCGCGTCCACAACCGACGCCCGCGATCTCGTTGCGGGCGTACCTCCCGACAGAAGGATCATCGACATCATGAACGACATGCTTGCACCCCGCGCCACGGCCGACGCCACTGACGACACGATCGGTGGCCGCATTTCGCTTGCCCGCGATGCCATCAAGCTTTCGATCGAAGAGATATCGGCAATCGCGGGTGTTACCGAAGAGACCTGGATCAGCTGGGAAAACGACCGCGCAGAACCGAGGGCCAACCGCCTCGACATGATGGCCGGCATCCTGCAGGTCAACATCGCCTGGCTTCTCGATGGGCGCGGAACAGGACCAGTGGAGGCGAGGTAGTCCGCAAGGACTGCCCCGTTCGGCGCGCTCAGGAAGAACACCAACACCATCACAGGCGATCGTCGCTGCGGTCGCAGCCGCCTACCTTTCGCCGATCGGGGCCGAGACGGATCCGACCCTTCTCAAGCCCCCGATGACGTTCCTTGGTCGCCCACCTTAAACGGAGGCGGCTTCCAGGCGGACGCCGTCAAAACGCGCGTTCATCGCAACGATCGATCCGGCATCAGGCATCAGGCATGCAGCCGTCGCCAGCGCGTCGGCGATGGCAGCGGATGATGCCGACACCGAGACAGAGCGCCAGTTTGCTGGCGCGGGCATTCCGGTCAGGGGGTCGAGAATATGTCCGTCTCTGGCTGCTTGATCGAAGGTCGTGCCGAGAGGGGCGGAGGTGGCGACCGCCCGCTGGCGCAGCGGCAGGCGCTCGCCTGATTCCAGCCGGACGGGCCATCCGCCGCCGCCCGGTCGTCCCCCGAGCGCACGGAACTCGCCGGTATCGATCAGAATGTCCGTCAGTCCCTCAGCTTCAAGCATTGCTGCTACGCGGTCGGCGACATACCCCTGGCCGATGCCGTTCAACGTCAGCGCCATGCCCGGATGCAGCGTGATCGCTGCTGCATCGAGCTTGACCTTGCCCCAGCCGACGTTGCCACGCACGCGATCAACGTCCGCCGGGCCGGGTCGCGTGCCGTTTGCAGCCGATTGAGCCCAGAGCGTCCAGAGCGGCTGTACCGTCGGATCGAAGCGCCCGCCGCTTGCCAGGTGGACTGCGTTGGCCAGTGACAGACATTCCAAAAGCTCGAATGGCGGGTCTTGAAGATGACCGTCGCGGTTCAGGCGGCAAAGCGCGCTGTTGGCACGGTAGAGGCTAAGGATGTTTTCCAGACGGTCGATCTCCGCCATGACCCTGGAGACGACCGTCTCGGCCTCGGGGTGCGCAATCCGGATCGAGGCACGCGCGCCAAGAGCCTGACCTGTCCAGAAGCGGGTTGCCGCGTTGGCGTGGGCGATGGCGGGCGCCGTTGCGAGAACTGCAGAAATTGCAATCAAGCGGCGTCGGGTCAGCAGCATGGGGTCAACCTCCGGCTGGATGGGGCAATGCGCGCAGACGGCCGAGATAGTCTTCGTCGTCCGCTCGCGGTTCCGAGCCGGTCTCCACCGGCGTCAAAACCATGGCATCGGTAATATCGGCGAGCGCAAGCACCTGGCCGCCCTCGGCAAGAACGAAGGCCGCAGCCTCGTCGCGGCTTGAAAACGGCACGGCTTCGGGCGCACCCATGCCGCCTCGCCGGGCAGAGCCGACCACGTAGAACGCCTTGTCGGCGGCGATCCAGTTGCCGTCACCGGGCTGGTCCCACGTTGCCCCCGCAGCCCCCATGTCATTGACATAGATGACGAGGATCGGCGCAATCTGCTCCGGCCCACGCGCATAGGCGATCGCATCGCGCACCTGACTGAAGAAGAGCGGCGCGGGGCTTCCTTCCAGAAAGATCTGGGCCTTCGGGCCGGGGTGCTCCAGAAGGTTCATCTGGCAGTAATGACCGAGGGTCTCGGGCGTCATGTCCTGCGGCACGATGCTTTGGGCGACGTCCTCCTTGCAGGCGGAAAGCAGCGCCAGAGCGGCCGCAACGAGAACGAAGCGAAGTCGGGTCCTCATGGGGTCACCTTTCGGAAGGCTGCGGCGGCAAGGGCTATGGCGGCGAGTGGCCAGGCGAGAAGGGAGGCTGCCGATTGCCAGAGCGGGATCGTGCCGGCGGCGCCACCCAGTCCGCCTGCGGCAGAAACGGCCTGTGCGGCCGAGAGGTTAAAGACACGAAAGGCGTCGGCAGGGTTGGCAAGCAGCGCAACGGGCAATGCGTATGTGGTGAAGGCACCGCCTCCATCCGTCACGATTAACGCCAACAGGGCGAGGTCGTAGAGCACCACCGCCACCAGCCAGAGCGCGATGGCCAAGCCCGCCGCCCCCGACGGCCGTCGCGCCAAAGCCGAAAGCGCATAGCCGGTGCCAAGAAAGGTCGCACCCAGCAGCACCGAGGACCAGATCAGCCGCCATAGGGCGCCAAGCCCCGCGGTTGCTCCAGGATCGAACCAGACGGCTGCGAGCGCCGCCGCGCCGTAGCCAAGCGTCACGGCAAGACCGAGGATTGCGAGATGCGCCAGCAGTTTGCCGAGCAGAATCTGCAGGCGTGAGACGGGATAGGTGAGAAGCAGTGGCAGCGTGCCGCGTTCCACTTCGCCAGCCACCGCATCGAAACTCATCAGCAATGCCAAAAGCGGAACCAGATAGACCGCAAGCGAAGTGAGCGAGGCGACCGTTACGGAGAGCCGGTCGACGCCGACATCGCCCGTCGGGGCAGAGCCGGCGGCGGCCAGCACCAGGGCGAACAGCACCATCATGCCGGTGGCGATAGAGACCCAACGATTGCGCAAAGCGATACGGAATTCGCTGACGGCGGTGGCAAGGATGCGGTTCATTGCCCGTCCCTCCGGCTGAAGTGGCTGTAGATGTCCTCGAGGCTGGGAGGGATGACATCAAGATCGGCAATGGCGCTCCCAAGCGCCGCAATGCGGGCAAGGAGCGGCAGTTTTTCCGACTGCGAACCGCGAAGGCGCAAGAGACCGTCCTCCCCTTCCACCCCCTCGGGAAAGGTCGCTGCCAGCGCCGGCGCATGGCCCGGTGCGGGGCGAACGGAAAAGGCGACCGGAAGTGCCGCGCGGGTCCGAAGATCGGCAAGCGTACCTTCTGCCACCAGTTCGCCACCGGAAAGGATGAGGATGCTGTCGGTGCGGGCCTCCACCTCGGTCAACACGTGGGAGGAGAGCAGGATGGCGGTTCCTTCTGCGGCCAACCCGTCGAGCAGGTCATAGAAGTCCCGTCGCGACACCGGGTCCAGGCCAGAGGTCGGTTCGTCCAGCACCAGGAGACGGGGGCGGCCGATCAGCGTCTGGGCCAGACCCACCCGCTGGCGCATGCCCTTGGAATAGGTACCGATCCGACGCCGCGCCGCGTGGCCAAGTCCGACCCTCGCAAGAAGCTCCGTGGCCTGCTTCGGGTTTTCGCCACGCAGTGCGAGATAGTGGCGAAGCTGTTCTTCTCCCGTCAAAGCCGGGTGAAAGGCGACATTTTCCGGCAGATACGCCACCTGGGTCCGCGCGGCGGGCGAACCGGGCGCGGAGCCGCAAACAGAAACCTCGCCGCTGTCGAAGGGGATGAGGCCAAGCACGATCTTCATCATCGTCGACTTGCCCGCACCGTTATGGCCGAGCAGTGCCGCGCGCCGTCCCGGCTCCAGCGCAAGGGAAACGGACTTGAGCGCTTCCACCGATTGGAAGCGCTTAGTGAGCCTGGAGATTGTCAGCGTCGGTGTCATCGTAATTTCCTTCAGTCCAGCGCCCTGCGGCCTCGGCCTCATAGGCAAGGATTTCGAGCGGGACAGGGATGGTCAGGGGGCGCATCAGCGGCGCGCTGTCGCGCACGCCTCCAGGCAGCGTGGCGGGAAAATCCCGCTGGCTCCAGCGAACGATCTGCACGGCCGGCGAGCCGGTGAGCAGGCTTGCCGCGGGCTGCGACCAGAGGATCTGGTCCATCAGGTCGTTGGGGCGGTAGAAACTGTCGGCAACGCCGTCGCCGTTGAGGTCGAAGGCCGGATGATCGGACCAGAAATTGCCCCGGCCTTCATGGCTCCATTCCATATTGCGGGTGCCGACGTATTTGACCTGCTCGCGGTTGGCGATGAAGGCGTTGCCTGTCAGCACATTCTTTTCCGAACCGGCGGTGAAATGTATGCCAATGCCGCAGCTCTCGAAGCGATTTCCCCAGACCAGGTTCTTGTGGGCGTTGTAGATGAACAGGCATTTCTTCGTGCCCCCGCGCACCAGATTGCCTGACACGTCGGCATTGTTGGCATAGTTCAGCATCAGCCCATGCTCGCGGTCGCCGAGGCTGAGATTGTTCAGGATCTTCGCGCGGTTGGAGAACATGATCGCAAAGCCCAGATGGTTTCCGATCGAGATGTTGTCGGAAACCTCGGTGTTGCGGGTGTACATGAAGTGCACGGCAAAGCGCAGGTCGCGCATGATGTTGCGGCGATAGATGCTGTCGGCGCTGGCGTTTGAAAAGATGCCGTCGCGACCGTAGCGGATAATATTGTCTTGAAGCAGCGTACCGGGGCTGTTCCAGACATAGATGCCGTTACCGCGCTCGTTCATGCGGGCGCTGCGCGTGCCGATGATCTCGTTTCCGGAGACAATCGTGTCGCGGCCGCCATGGACGTCGATGCCGTGCATGTTGTCGGTGACGAGCAGCTTTTCGACACGGGCGCGATTGGCGCCTTGAACGATTTTGACCCCGGCGTCGAGATCCTGGTTGATGCGACCCGAACCGGTGACGGTGAACCCCGTCAAGGTGACGTCCGACGCGGCAATCGTCACCACGCTACCCTGCTTAAGCCCATTCACCACCGCTCCACGCGGACCGGTGATGGTCAGTGGTCGGTCGATGGTGACGGGGCCGTCATAGGCCCCGTCGGTCAACACCAGCACATCGCCGGGTTGGGCCCCGGCGATGGCTGCGGCAAGACTGCCCGCACCCGGCACGACTGCGCGCTCCGCCGCTAAGAGCGGAGAGGCGAGAAGAAAGCCGATCAGGAGAACGGACAGCCGCATCGATCAGGCGCCCTTCGGTTCCACGAACATGCGGCCGCGCATTTCCATGTGCAGGGCATGGCAGAACCATTGGCAATAGTACCAGTAGACGCCAGGATTGGCCGCAACGAAGGTAACGGAGCTCGTCTGTTGCGGGCCGACCTCCATCGCCACGCCGTGATTGCCCATGGTGAAGCCATGGGTAAGGTCATCGATCTCATCGAGATTGGTGACGATGACCGTGACTTCGTCGCCCTCCTTCACCGTAAAGCTCGGCTGGCTGAAGCTGGGTGCGACCGAGGTCATGTAGACGCGAACCTTGTTGCCGTCGCGGATCACGGCCTCGGTCCATTCGTCGATGTCGACCTCATCGGCCTCGGCCTGCTTGCGGGTTTCGGCCCACAGCGGATCCTTGCGATCCCAGACCGAGCGGATGTTCGGCAGGATCGAGGGGGAGACGGCGATGGCGTCATGCGGCTCGGCGAAGGTCGGGCCGTCATGGACCAGCACCATCTTGTCACCGGAAATGTCGATCAACTGATCGTTTTCCGGCTTCAGCGGGCCGACATTCAGGAACCGGTCCTTGGAGAATTTGCACAGGCAAACGAGCCAGTCGTTGGCGGCGTCGAGCGTTTCGCCCATCACCGTCTTCAAGTGGCCGGGTTGATACTGAACGTCGAGCTTGTCCTTGATCGGATTGATCTTCTCACCGGCGTAGGCGCGGATGGCCTCATCGATGTTCCACTTTACCACCTGGCTGTCGAGGAACAGCGACGTATAGGCGTTGCCGCGCCCGTCGAAGGCGGTGTGCAACGGGCCGAGGCCCAGTTCCGGTTCCGCAACCACCGCGCTGCGCGGCTCGGCATTGTCGTAAAACAGGGCATCGAACTTCGTCACGTCCAGCACGGTGACGGTTGGCGAAAGCTTGCCGGCAACGCACAGATGCTTCCTGTCCGGCGCCATGTTGCAGCCGTGCGGGTTGTTGGCGATCGGGATGTAGCGCGTGAAGAGCGACTTGGCCTCCTTGCGCCCGTCCACCACCTTGACGCCGTTGATCTCCTCATATTGGCCGGCCTTAATGGCCTTCTCGATTTCGGCGATGTTGAAGACGACGATATGGTCCATCTCGGACTTGGTCATCTCCTCCAGCGTCATGCCCATTTCGGAGTTGTAGCTGGTGGAGAACGCCCACTTGCCCTCGTAGTCGGCATCGCAATTGTCGAGGTTGCCCGAGACCTTCACCTGCCACGCCACTTCCCACTTGTCGGCATCGACGGCGGTGAAGATGTTCACGTAGGTCGCCACGTCCGTCATCGTCGAGCCGTCGTTGACGAGCGGGGCCTCGTCCTCGCCGTTGCAGAACACATAGTTTGAACGCGGCCATTTCTGCGGACGCATGCCGTGGATGCCCTTGGCGTTGGGGATCTCCAGGATGGCGTCGGTCTTCATCACGTCGCAGCGCACGCGCGCCACGCGCGTATTGGCCTTGTCGTTCATGAACAGGTAGCGACCGTCATATTTACCGTCGGTGAAGGACATATGGACGTGATGCAGGTCGCCGTTGTCGTGGATTTTCTTGCCGTTGGCGGCAAGCTGCTTCTTCGTCTTTTCCGTCATCGTGCGCTGATGGATCCGGATCGATTCATTGGTCTGCCCCCAACCGGTGGCCGAGCAACGGTTGAACACCGGCACGCGCATCAGTTCGCGCATCGAGGGAATGCCGAGAATGCGCATCTCGCCGGTCTGACCGGAGGACCAGAAGCCGTAGTAATCGTCGAGCTTGCCCGGTGCGACCGAGCCGTCGGCGCCCGTGGCCGCACGGGCCGGTGTCGCCAATCCTGCAGCGCCGAGGCTGAATGCGGCCGGCCCTACAGTGCCCGCCAGAATGGCGCTGCCTGCAGTCGCGCTGAAAAGTGCTCGCCGGCTTAGTCCCTTGTGTTCCTTAGATTCCATAGATCTGGTTCCTTTTTGCTTGAACCTTGGCTTCGATTAAACTTTGGCTGCGGGTTGATGGGTCGGCACGCCGCCCGGGCTTGCCGCAAGCTTCGCCCGCGACTTCATCTTCTTGATCACGACGGGGCAGACGGTTTCGGACTGGTAGAGCACCTGGCAGTGCAGGCAGTTGATGCACTCGTTCGGATTGATCTCGCCGGTCCGGTGGATCGCCTGCACCGGACATTGGTGGGCGCAGGTCTGGCAGGGGTTCCCGCATTCATGGTAGCGCTTGAGCCAGTCGAACATGCGTATGCGCGCAGGGATCGCAAGCGCCGCACCGAGCGGGCAGAGGTAGCGGCAATAGAACCTCTCGACGAAGAGCCCGGCGACGAGAAGTGCTGTGGCATAGGCCACGAACGGCCAGGCGCGGATGAACTTCAGGATGATCGCTGTCTTGAATGGCTCGATCTCGGCCAGATGCTCTGCCTGCTCGACGCTCATCAGGGAGACCCCGAAAAGGCCGAGGAAGATCATGTATTTGATCGGCCAGAGTCGCTCGTGCAGGCCCCATGGCAATGTCCATTGCGGGATACGCAGCTTGCGTGCGATCTGGTTGGTCAGCTCCTGCAGTGCGCCGAAGGGGCAGAGCCAGCCGCAATAGGCTCCTCGTCCCCAGAACAGGAGTGCCGCGGCAACGGCAAACCACAGGATGAAGGTGAGCGGATCGAGCAGGAAAGCCTGCCAGCTGAACCCGTTGACGAGACTGCCGAAGAGCGCCATCAGATTGACGACAGAAAGCTGCGCGTTGGCATACCAGCCAAGAAAGACCAGCGTTACCGTCAGGAAGATGATGCGAAAGATGTAGAACGCTCGCGCGTTCCTGACCGCATAGGTCTGGAAGAAGAACACGCCCGTCAGCACGACCAACATGGCGCCGAGCACGACGATCTTCAGCTTCGAGTCGTCCCAGATGCGTTTCCACAGGTCGGACTGTGCAGTCCCCTCGTCACGATCAGCAACGGCTGCAACGTCCTTCACCGGTGGTGGCGCGACAGCACGCAGATACTTCTGCGGAAGCTGGTAACCCAGATCGAAGGTATGAAAGACTTTTTCGACCGGTCCAACCTCACGTTGGGCCAGGAGCTGTATGCGGAAAGGTTTTGTCGGGTCGAAGCCGAGGCCTGCTTTAATGCGGAACAGGTCCATCTCGTTGTATTCCGGCGCACCGGCAAGCGAGATTGCGCCCAGGCGACGGTGGTCGCGATCACGAAAGCGAACGGAAACATCGTCCTGGATCAGCACGATGCGATCAAAGATGCCGCCGCGCACATAGCCTGATCCCTTGAAGGAATAGAGCCCGCGTCCGACCACGGCGATCGCGTGTTCGCCTTCGCCAAGCCAAGCCTGAAGGTTTTTCTCTTCGGCTGCCCCGAGAAAGGCCTTGCCGATGGAAGGTACCGAGACCAGTGCCGCCTGCATCTCGATGAATGTCGTTTCCGGCGCTTGCGCAATCGCGCGCTCGCGGGCGCGCTCATCGGGATGGCCGGCGAAAGCAGCATTGACCTGCGCAACGTCGAGCGACAGGCGGCGCAGCGTGCCGTCACCTTCTGCCTCGACCCAGTCGGCCGGCGCGGTAGCCGCGGGATCGATTTCGAAGCGCGGGCCGGCATTGTCCGCTTCCGGTGTCAATCCGCCAAGCCCGAGCGCGCGCGCAACCTTTAGCCCGGACCGGACGATCGAATCGTCGATGACCATGACGGTCACCGTCGCGCCCGAGATGATATCGACTTCGTGGGTCGTGCCGCCGGATTTCGCCTCGGCGACGAGATCAAGGCCTGCGTAGCCGGCAACAAGCGCCTTCACCTTGGCGTCGGGAATGCCGATGAGGACGATGGGTTCCGAATGTTTCACCAGCCGGACGCCGACGATCTTCGCATCCTTGTCCACCGCCACGAGCGTATGGATGGGTTTGCCGGAATAGCCGGTCGTTCCGACGAAATCCGAGGTCACGAAAACCCACGCCACCGTCTGGCCGCCCTTCAGCACCGGGGCCGCCGCCACATCATCACGCACAGCGCCAAAACCGTCCGCTCCTGGCACAAGATCGGAGGCTGTGGTGGTCGGCAAAAACGCCTGCAGCACCGATGCCGCGCTGGCGGATATGGCACCGCAGAGGCTGAGGCAGAGGAAAAGGACAAGACGGAAGAGTTTCATTCCAGGGTGTTTTCCCGCAAATCGTTGCCGGAGCATTGAAACTTTGGCGCGGGACATTCTTTGATCTAGCTCAAACAAAGACAGCTTCGTTGATTGCAATCCTTGATTGCCGCATGTCGTGCACGATTTGATGCTCAGATGGAGCTGGGGAATGGACTTCGCGTCAAGCCGGCGGCCGACCGGCGCAAGAACAATACCTTTGAAGTCGGATCGCCCGGCCCATGGCCTGCCCTCCCCGCAATACCTGCCAGGGGACGGCAGGCAGCCCGTCACCCACAACTACTGCGGGTCGTGCGAACAAGTTCCGCCCTGTGAGCTCGGCTCGCGAAGAGCAGATTATTCGCCGCCGTGCCTCGTGGGGGCATGGCGGCGCCAGCTCAAAACAGTGAAGGTGTGCCCGGCGCTAAGCGCCGGGTCGGATTGCGTGCAAAAAGATGTGTGAAGCTCCGCCTCCTCCCGTTGGGCAAAGCGATGCCGGAAAGACCTGTCAGGGCCTCACCCCGCAGAAAGCGCTGCTGGCGAGAGAGCGGAACCCTCAAATGCATCAATGCCAGCGAACCGCGGAAACAGAACGCTGTTTTCCAGATGCATATGTGTAACGAGATCGTCGCAGAATTTTTGAACCCCGACATAGAGCGCCGTCCAGGACCTGCAGGCCCCGTCCGGAAGCGTAAAACCATGCGTCAAATGCTCGATCACGGCGAGGCTCCGGCTCTCGCATGCATGATCGTCCCGCATGCCGGCAATCAGATGTCGGATGTCTGGATCGGGCTCATGGCGCATCATCGGAAAGAGCGCAAGCTCTTCCCGCGCCATGTGGGGAAGAAGGTGGTCCTTGAGCTCGGCCAGCGCGTCGGCAAGACCAAGTGGCGCGGAGCGATGAGCACCGTGGACGTGCTCCACCTTTTGGGCAAGCGGGATCAACCATTCCAGATCGGTGCGGTGGGTCTGGTGATAACGCTCCAGAATATGAGCGATAAGCTCGCCTGTAGCATCCGGAGCCTCGCGTCTTGCGGCAAGCTCCAACGCCTGAAGCCGATCGAGCAGATCAGCGGCCTCTATGCCGGCATCCGCGGCCGCTTGCGCAAGCGGTACATCGCCACCACAGCAAAATCCGATACCGTGCTGTCTGAAGAGTTCCGCGGCACCGGGAAGCTCGCACGCAATCACTCCGACGGCTGTGTCCAATGTGTATTCGGTCAATGTGCTCTCCTTGGCGCCTAAAAGGTCATGATCCGCAATCGATTTCAAAGCGGGGCGATCCATGATCGTTGTTCAAGGGAGAAGCTGGGGCAGTTCTTCCGATCGTTCTTTGTCGAAACGCAACTTTATTCCGGAAGGATCGCAATCGTTGAAGATCTGAATGACCGTTAAGAGCCCTTGCCGCTGGTGCCGTGGCGACGGCGCCAGTTCGCCAGGCGCTCGCGATCGAACGTGAAGACTTCATCGATCACCGTACCATCGGAAGATACGGTTGCATTCCAGAGACGCCCGCCGCACCGAAGCGTCAACCGGAATGTGCCCAGGTGCTCCCCTTGACCGATCTCAACCTGGCTCTTGACTTCTCCCCGGCCGAGGCGATTTCTAAGCTCAGTCGGGGGCAGACGCAGCGCCGACGACATGGTCGCCGCCGGCACGGAGAAATCGCCACTGGCGTCGCGCTCGACGCGCAAAACTCGTCGGTTTGTCAGTGTCAGCATAGAGCTTTTCTTTTGGATGATGTGTCGTCCCTCGCGCGCGGATGAGGCCGCGTCAGACGGACCCGTGATGCCTCAAGGCGAACGCTAAGAAGATCGAGCAAAAAGCCGTCGTCAATGCCAGCAGCCGGGATGCTGGCAAACAGTTCAGCAACCTCAATCGTGCAATCGCATAACGTTGGATCCCTCTGTTCCATCTCGACCATGATTTGAGCCCTCCAATGTGCTCGATCCGCGAAACCCGGCTGCTCCTTGCTAGATGTTTGGCGTCAGGCCTCGTTGCGCTAACGCAAGCTTTCGACGCGGTCGTTAAATTCCTCGCCATCATCGATATCCCGGTATCGCATCGGATCAAGCACGTCGGCTACTGACTACTCGACTTAAGTATTCTGCCGCAAAGCCGATACCGATGCCGGCTCCGCGCGGAGCTTGCTTGGTCTCTTGGAATGGCGATCCGTCGTCTAAAAGCGCATAGACTTGAAACCTGCTCTGATCTCCTCGACGAAGATTTCGGGCTCCTCCCAGGCGGCGAAGTGCCCACCCTTTAAGGCGCGGTTGTAGTAGACGAGCTTTGGATAAGCCTTTGACAGCCATTGTCTCGGTGGCCGATAGACCTCGCCCGGAAAGACGGTGACGGCCACAGGAACCTTGGCTGGCGTGAGCTTCGCGCCTGCCTTGACGTTCTCCCAATAGATACGTCCGCTTGAGGGCCCTGAGTTGGTCAGCCAATACAAGGTGATATTGTCGAGGATGGCGTCCTTGCCGAGCGCCTGTTCCGCATCGCCACGCGTGAACACCCAGTCGGCGATCTTGTCCAAGAGCCAGGCTGCAAGCCCCACCGGTGAATCGGCAAGGCCGTAGCCGATCGTTTCCGGGCGCGTACTGAGGATCGAGGCGTAGCCGAAACCATTGTTCAGGAAGTCGCGAGCCTCGTCGAAAACCTTCTTTTCATCGGCAGACATGGTCTCGGGAGCTGGCCCGCCGTTCTTCAACGCCTTGGCAGCGTCCGCTGGAAGCGTCGTCGAACGCTCCACCCTGTTGACGTGGATGCCAAGCAGTCCGGCTGGCGCCTGACGCGCCAGGGCATCGCTGATGATCGCGCCCCAATCACCGCCTTGCGAGACATAGCTGTTATAGCCGAGCCGCTTCATGAGGGCGTCCCAGGCACGTGCGATCCGTTGCGCCTCCCAACCGGTCGTGTCTGGTTTTTGCGAAAAGCCGAAGCCTGGGATTGAAGGGATGACGAGATGGAAGGCGTCTTCGGCCTTACCGCCATGTGCAGTCGGATCCGTCAACGGATCAATGACGTCAAGCAGTTCAAAGATCGAACCCGGCCACCCGTGGGTCATAATCAGCGGAAGAGCGTTCTCATGGCGGGAGCGTACGTGGATGAAATGGATGTCGAGCCCGTCGATCTTCGTCAGGAATTGGGGAAACGCGTTCAACTTGCGCTCTGCCCGGCGCCAATCATAGGAGGACTGCCAATACTGCGCGAGTTCACGAAGCTTTCGCTGCTGGACGCCCTGGGACCGATCCGCGACGGTCGCGCTGTCCGGCCAACGGGTTGCGACCAGGCGCCGTCTGAGGTCAATGAGGGCATTTTCAGGAATGTCGGCCTTGAATGGATGGATGGCATCGCCCGTCGCCGTCGCGTTCACGATGTCGGCTGCGATGCCGGTTCTGGGCAGCACCGCGGCGGCTACACCGATCGCAGCGCCCCGAAACAGAAACGAGCGTCGCGTGAGCGGCCCGTCACCAGCCTTGTTTTCCAGGTTCATTTCAAAAAACTCCTGTCCGCTAATCAAGAAGGCGCATTGGAGAGATCCGCGCAGAGCTCTTGTTCAAAAGATGCGCGGAAACAGGTCGAGCGGGGGGCTCGCCCCGCGCGACGGCCCCCGCACTCCATTGATCATCAAACCTCGTCGGGGCCTTTGCGGTAGACGAGAAACTTGTTGCCTTCGGGATCTCGGAAATAGGCACAATAGGGGTCACCGCCGTCCGGGCCTCTCGGGCCGGGAGCACCCTCGTCGGAACCTCCTGCTTCCAATGCGGTGGCATGAGCCTGATCGACCTGGGCTCGAGAGCGCGCTTCAAAGGCGACCATGGTGCCATTGCCGGCAACCGCTGTCTCTCCGTTAAAGGGCTTCGTCACACCAAATTCGAGGGTACGGTGGCCGTAATAGACAGCGCGTCCGGGCTGGACGAGCACGCGGCTGATGCCGAAGACGGCAAGGAGCTTGTCATAATAAGCCGCTGCGGCATCGAGGTCGTTCGTGCCGACGGTAGAGTGGCCGGCGAGCGCTCTTGTCTTTTCCGCGATCTCCTTGTGCGGGGAGGCCGTGATGTCGTTCATTTTCCTCAGTCCTTTCGTCGCGAGTGACGGTCTCGTCTCGCTGCTTCGTTCGGGATCGTCGCTAAACCCGCCGATACATGAATGACGGGAATCTACGGATCGCACCTGCTGCCCGGTACTGAGCAAATCTGAGAGCCATCCTCTCGCTTGAATGCACTGGCGTCCACTCGAGAGCGAATTTGCCCGAGTTCAAGAGGGTGCCTCTCAAAAACTGCATCTGCCGACGGACTGCTCGATGCCCGATGCTCTGGTCACACTCACCATTCAGAGACCGGAAGGACTTAAAGACATGGCATCGCTCAAGACCGTCGTCGCAACAGCTTCTGCGATCATGGCATCGACCGCACCAGGACACGCGGGCCCAATCGGCTCCGCAACGGCCCTGAAAATCGACTTCATTACGATCGACGAGAACATAACGCTCCGACGAATGGTTTCCCGTCAGGGCAATCCGAACGGCACGGTTCTCTTCCTGCACGGCTTTCCCGAGACGCTGGGCGTCTGGACGAAGATCACGGAAACTATGGGCGCACAGTACGAAGTGCATGCGTTCGATTGGCCTGGCTATGGCCAGTCGTCGCGTCCTTCCCCGGAGCGGTTCTCCTATTCACCAAGAGACTACGCCAAGGTTCTCAAAGCCTATATCGACAGATCGGGCATCGACCGATCGAATTTGGTGATCTACGCCTCGGACATCGGCAGCCTTCCCGCTCTGCTTCTTGCGCTGGAAGAACCGGCGGTCGCGAAGAAGATCATCGTCGGCGACTTTGCGCCGTTCAACCGGCCGCATTGGATGTACGAGAGCCTTCAAAATCTGAAGGCCGAACCGACGGCAACACCAACGCGCGCCTATATGAACAAGACAAGCGACGAGATCTTGGAGAACGTACATCGGCGCGGCCTTGCACCGGAAAACCAGTTCGACTTGCCGTCCGAGGTGCTATCGGACATGAAGGAATCCTGGATGCGCGACGGTGTGACGACAGCCGACGCCTTCGCATTCTATTACGCCCACTTCACGCGGGATGAAGATTATCTTGAGGCCAATCTGTCTAGGCTCAAGACCCCGATCAAGGTGATCTGGGGCGAAAAGGACATCTACATCAAACCGGAGATGGGCAAGGAGTTCGCCAATCGAACCGGTTCGAAATTCGCCGTTCTAAAGGGTATTGGCCACTTCCCCCACCTTCAGGATCCGGCACGAACAGTCGACGAAGTTCGCCGAGCCTTCGCCGACTAGGCCTTTAAGGCCTCACTCCGCCCGAAGACAGTGCGAAGGCGAGGCAGGGCCCAGTCAATGAAGGAGCGCACCTTCAACGTGAGCATGCCCTGACCGGAATAGACGATGTGGATCGGTCTCGACGTGCCGTCGAAACCCTCCAGAACCGGCACGAGGGCGCCTGACGCCAACTCGTCCGGGATCTGGTAATCGAACAAGCGGGCGATGCCGGCTCCGCCGACCGCCGCGGCCACGCAATTGGCCGCGGTATTCACCTCAAGACGATTGCGGGGAACGGCCTCCATCGGGCGGCCGTCGACATCGAACGTCCAGAAGAACGTCCGCTTGTTGAAGAGTATTCCGTCATGGCCTTCGAGATCGCCCGGATGCGTCGGCACACCCCGGCGCTCAAGATATGCCGGGCTGGCGCAGGTCAGCAGGCGAAACTCTCCAGCCTTGACCGCATAGAGCGAACTGTCCGCGAGGTCGCCGAGACGAATGGCGATATCGACCTGCTCTTCGACAAGATGGACCGTTCTGTCGAGCGAAAGGAGGTTCAACGATACCTCCGGGTGTGTCTCCATATAACCAAGGGCGATCGGCATGATGTAGCGGGCGCCGAACTCGACCGGCATGGTGATCGTCAGCGTGCCGCGCGGTGTCTGGTATTCGCCCGAGGCTCGCCGCTCCGCCTCCTCCAGATCGCCCATGATCTTTCGGGCCGCCTCGACATATTCCCGGCCCGCATCGGTGAGTTGAAGGTTGCGGCTGGTGCGCACGATGAGGCTCGCCCCCAGGTACCGTTCGAGTTCGGCAACCTTGCGACTGACACTTGGCAGCGGAGCATTCAATTTCCTGCTTCCTGCGGAGATGCTGCCGGCATCAACGACTGCGAGCAGCATTTTCATTGCTTCGAGGCGATCCATGATACCCCCGCCAACGTGACCGCTGATTGTTTCGCGCCGTGACGCCCCTTTCGCCCTGCCAAAAGACAAGACACTCATGCGTCACTTCACTTGCAATTGTTCCGAAAACCGACCGGAAAGTGCGCGCTGCCCTTGCTTCACGATCGTCTCGAGGAAATCGCCAACAACACGAATACGTTTGGTGTCGCGAACCCCTTCATGAACGACAAGCCAAATGGCTTCCTCCTGCCTGCAAAGGTCGGGTTTGACCCGGACAAGCTCGTCCTCCGTGTCGGCAAGGATACACGGCAATACGCCGAGGCCGTTGCCCGCCTTCATCGCGAGCACCTGCGCCTGCATCGTATCGACCGTCAGGTTGGCGATGCCGCTTTTGACCCACGAGCGCAGGGTCTTGGGCACGACAAGGAACGACAGGGGATCGCCCCAGGTAATCAGCCTATGGCCGGTGATCGGCAGTTTATTTTCCCGGACGGGGTGGCTCTCAAGATAGGCTTTCGAAGCGTAGAGACCGAACGCAATCGTTCCGATCCGACGCACCACATAGTTGCCCTGTTCAGGGCGGCAGAGCCGAAGGCCGATATCCGTCTCTCGCTGTGGAATCTGGGCGAAGGACGTGGCGTTGACCGAAACGCCCAACGAAAGATCGGGATAGGCTTCCTGCAAAGCAGGCAGGTTTGGCATCAGCAGGTGATGTGCGAGCGTGTCGACGGTGATAATCCTAACCGCCCCCGAGACGCGACCGTCCTGGCCGCAAAAGCTGCCTTCCAGTTCGCGCATGGCGGTTTCAATCGCCGTTGCTTTCTCGACCATCGCCCGCCCTGCGTCAGTGAGCTCGTAGCCGTCCGGCCGGCGCTCGAACAGGCGCGTCTTCAGTGCGTATTCCAGGGTCTCTATCCGTCGCGCCACCGTCGAAGCGCTCGCTTTCACTTCACGCGCAGCGCCGGTGAGGCCGCCCTGGCGTGTCACTGCAAGGAAGTAGCGGACATCGTTCCAGTTCATGTTTCTGTTTTTCGAAAACCCTCTTGCGAACTTATGCGTCGAAGCGCGCGAAGGGAAGGATTATCCCTTTAAGGATCGTGGAAACGGAGCTTGGCAACGAAAAATCGGCAAAGCTCGATCAAAACTCTGAGGCTATGCTCATGATGAACAGGCAGTTTTCGGTCGGCGTGTTTGCCGCGCTCTTTGCAGCCTTTGCCTTCTCCCTCAATTTCGTCGTGCCGTTCATAATCGGCGACTTCTCCACGTTCGACTTTGCTCTTATCCGGCATGTGGTCTCGGCGACGGTTGGGGTCTTCATTCTGTTTTCAGAACGCGAGACGGCATTGCGCCACCTGACGTTCCAAAACGCCATGGCTGCCACGGGATTGGCCTTCATCGGCTATGTCGGCTACTTCCTGACGGTAACGGGAGCGGCAATCTACGCCGGCCCGGTCATTGCGCCTGCCTTCCTTGGCCTGGTTCCGATTGTGCTTGCCGTCATTGGAAACCGGGGTCAGGCGTCACTGCCATGGCGCTTCTTGATGACACCGCTTGCACTGGTCGCGATCGGTCTCGTGCTGGTCAACGGCACGGCGTTCACCGCAGATAGTCTCGGTTCCGTTCGCTCGCTCTGGATTGGTATTCCGCTTGCTCTGGCCGCGGTCGGTCTATGGGTATGGTTCGCGATCGCCAATCAGGCAGCGCTCGCAATCCGCCCGGCGATGCCTTCGGGCATATGGTCCGCATTGATCCTGATCGGCGGTGGTCTCCAGATGCTGGTTTTCTACCCGGTCGGTGCGGCGATGGACCTTTTCCAGCTTCCGAAGCTCGGTTTCGGTTGGGAAGCCGCCGACTCCCTCTATCTATGGGGAACGTCGCTGGCACTGATGGCGACCGTGTGCGGGGTATGGGCTTGGAATGTCGCGTCGAGGACGCTTCCTGTTGCGCTCGCGGCACAGCTGATCGTGTCGGAAACGGCCTTCGGCGTAATTGGCGGACTTGTTGTCCATGCACGTTGGCCGACGATGATGGAGGCAGCCGGCGTCGCGGTGCTCATCGCTGGTGTCGTTCTTGCCATTCGCGTGTTCTACGGTCAGCAGGCCCAAATGAACGAGGCCATCGCGCAGCCATCCTGACGCTCGCGCGATGGGCTACCCCCCTGGTCATGGAGACCTCGGTCGGCCGCTTTTCTTTGATGCGCGTCCTCGCGCAAAACCGATCAACCGGCCGCCGTATCTAACCAGATCGTTACAGGACCGTCATTGGCCAGTTCCACCCGCATGTCCGCGCCGAAGACGCCATTCGCAACAGCAACGCCAAGGGTCGAGACTTGTGCAGAGAAATGCTCATAGAGGCGTTTACCCTCCTGCGGCGGCGCGGCAGTAGAAAAGCCCGGCCGGTTGCCTTTCGTCTCTGCGGCCAGGGTAAACTGGCTGACGACGAGCGCTGAGCCGCCCACGTCGACCAGGGAACGGTTCATGCGATGCTGATCGTCCCTGAAGATGCGCAGGTTGACGATCTTGCGCGCCAGCCATTCGCTTTCCTTCTCGGTGTCGCCCTTCATCGCACACACGAGCACCAACAGGCCGCTGGCGATTTCTCCCGTGACCGCGCCGTCTACCGTGACACGCGCAGATGAAACGCGCTGGACAAGTGCTCTCATGGCAAGGAATCTCCCTATGGCTTGCCGGCGTTTATCCACTCCGAGGCGATCGCAATCAAGCTCTATGCGACCCGACAGCAACCGTTTGGACGACGTCGTCAGACCTGGTCGAACGATGGGCAGACCTGGCCGGCGCTCGCTACCGTGCCTGAAGGGGGTAGCATTTTCACGCGGTGGAATGGCCGTGGACGACGGCGAGCTACCGCGTTTGATCGCGACCGTGTTGGGCTTGTCGGATCGTACGCAATGTTGAGGCAATCCGGGCGCTGTGATCTCGCCAATCAATGGAAGATTGGCGAAGGTCGGCGCATGAAGCCGCGCACTTCAAACAGGGAGCGAAACGGCCTTGAGCATTTGTGACAGCGACACGACGCAAAACGGCACTCCGCGCGCAGAAAGAGAAACCAAGCGAGGAAATGGAATGCGCACGAGGCTGGTGATGGCGGGTCTCGTGCTGCTGCTGACGCCGGCAGATCCGGCCCGGTCGCAGGCGATCGAACCCGTTTGCCCTTCTCCGCACGACAGAACGGTTGCCATCACGTTCGACGATCTCCCTTATGCCCGCGCAGGCGATGCGGGAGGGCAGGAACTCGCTGCGGTCGCGAGGGCCACGAACGAAGCCATCCTGGCCGGTCTCGCCGTTCGTAACGTTCCCGCTATCGGGTTTGTCGTCGATCGGCGTGTGCAGGCGCTGGGTGAGATCGGTCAGGCACTGTTGCAGCCGTGGAACACTGGCCAATTCGAGCTTGGCAATCACAGTGCGAACCACCCCGATAGCAATACCTTGGACGTCGATGCGTTTCGTCGCGAAGTGATTGACGGAGAGGCGACCATTCGGCCGATGGTGGAAAAGGCCGGCCGAACCCTTCGGTTCTTCCGGTTTCCCTACAATCACCTCGGAGACACGGATCAACGTCGCGAGGCGTTCGAACGGGTACTTGGCGAACGCGGTTATCATCTCGCGGCATCCACCATCGATACGTCGGATTATGTGTTTGATGCTGCTATGAACGGGCATTGGCGCGATCCGATACGGCGATGGCCCGCAGGATCGAAGACGCTTACATAGACTATAGCCGCGTCGAGATTGCGTATTATGCGGATCTGAACCGCAAGGTCCTCGGGTGCGAACCGCCCGGCATTCTCCTGCTTCATGCCAATCGCATCAATGCGGCCACCATCGATCGAATACTCGGGCTTTTCAGAAGTACGGGCTACCGCTTCGTCTCCCTGGAGGAGACGCAAGCCCCCCCGGCGTACAGGCAGCCGCCTCGATTTGCCACCAAGTTCGGACCAATGTGGGGGTATCGCTGGGCAAGGGAGCGGGACCTCAAGGTGGATGGAAGCAAGGAGGAAGAGCCTCCGGCATGGGTGACCCAATACACCGGTCCCGACGCGCCGCTCTGATCCGCATCCGTGGCCAAGATCGAGCTCCAGCAATCGCTTGGCCGCGACGGCATAACCCTGTGCTTCGCCGCAATGTTCTCGCAACGCGTGGCCCCAAGACTCCTGAACAGTCGATTCGATATTTGAAGGAGTATGTCCCATGCGTGCGTCGGTCTTCGGTAAGGTTCTCGCGCTGACCGCAGCTTTGGGCGCGACTGTGCCTGCAGCTCCAACCGTCCTTGCTGACGATTACGATGGAGGTTGGCGCCATTGTCGGGACCTTCACGGAAGAGACCGGTGGCGTTGTGAGGAGGCGCGGCGCGATCGGTGGCGCGAGCGCCAGGAAAAACAGGACAAGAAGGATATGAAGGCTGGTTTGGCCGCCGGCGCGATCGGTTTGGCCCTCGGTGCCATCATTATCGGTGCGGCACAGGAGGCCGAGCGGAAGCGCGAGGTGGAAGCTTATCGGCGCAACGATCGCGATGCGCGGTGCCTTGCGCGCTACCGCTCCTATGACCCGCGCAGCGGAACATTCATTGGGCGTGACGGCCGGCGCTACGAATGCAGGTGAAGGCTGCGCCTCCGGCCGAAAGTCGCCCACACAGGCGACCTTTCGCGCAGAAACCTTTACGGACGCCTGCTTCGGCCATAGATGTGCCGCAATGGTGGGTGCGCCCTGCGTGCCGATCGTAAGGCTGGAGGGAGTTTTGACGGATTTTACCTGGTTGAATGAGCCTCGAAACTGGAACGTCGAAAATGGCGTGCTAACCCTCAAAACGGAGGCGAATACCGACTTCTGGCAGACAACCTTCTATGGCTTCAGGCGCCATTCCGGTCATGCCAGACTGCAGGCGGTGAGCGGAGATTTTACCGCATCGGTGGTCGTGCGCGGTGATTATCGCGAGCTCTACGATCAAGCCGGGCTGATGCTGATTATCGACGAAACACACTGGCTCAAGACCGGCATAGAGTTCACCGACGGCTTGATGCATTTCTCAGTTGTCGTCACGAACGGAACGTCGGACTGGTCCGTAATCCCGCTTGCGCAAGCGCAGCCGAACGCCGAAGTGCATATCCGGCTGACGCGGCACGAGGCAGCGCTCAGGGTCCAGTTTCACCTTGGCGATGGTCCGTGGCAGATGGCGCGGTTATGTCCATTCTCCGGTGAAGACGCACGGATCGGTGTCATGGCCTGCTCTCCTGAGCGCGAAGGTTTTACCGCGCAGTTCGAAGGATTTTGCCTGGGCGCTCCGATATCGCGCGACTTGCACGCCTCATAGGAGCCCTTGCTGCTAGCAGCGGCGATCCGCTCGCCTGGATCGGGCATTGAAGGGACGTCCGACCCGTGGTCGGTATTCCTTCGCGCGCGCCTTGCCGCAGTGGAACTTCAAGAGCGCATCGGGCGTTCCGCAACCTTCTGCGGCTCACAGATCGCGTCTAACCAGAGCCGCCGTCACAACATCGTCACGAAACGCACGAACAACTCGCTTCGTGTAAATGGCGGAGGCACAGATGGATTACTTCAGACGCTTCACCTTTTTGTTCGCGACACCCGCCTTCGACAACGAGGATCTCGAGGGGGCCCGGTACAAGCAGATTGTCGAGGAGATCGAGCGGTCTGGTTTCGAGGTGGTCCGCGCACGGAGCCTTGAGGACGCGGAAATCGCCGTCCAGACGGACGCGGCCATCGGCTGCATGATGGTTGACTGGGGCAAGAAAGGCATGGAAGGCAAGACCGCCTCCCTCATCAATCTGATGCGCCGACGCGGTCTCGAATTCCCGATCATCCTTCTGATCCGGCGCAAGCGCTTTGAGGACGTACCGGTCGAAGTGCTCGACTTCATCGACGGCTATGTCTTTCTATCCGAAGAGACGCCTGCCTTCATCGCGAAAAACCTCATCAGCCGCCTCAAGCAATATGCCGAGACGATGAAGACGCCTTTCTTTGGCGCGCTGGTGGATTACGCCGAGGAAGGCAACCAGCTTTGGACCTGCCCCGGACACAACGGCGGCGTGTTCTACAGCCGCAGCCCGGTCGGCCGCGTGTTCATGGAGCATCTGGGCGAAGCGGTCTTTCGCGATGATCTTGACAATTCCGTGCTCGATCTTGGCGATCTCCTGACCCATGAAGGGCCGGCGCTCGCCGCCCAGAAGGAAGCCGCCAAGATTTTTGGCGCGGAGAAGACCTACTTCGTCCTTAACGGCACCTCGACTTCCAACAAAGTTGCGCTTTCCGCCCTGGTCACCGATGGCGACCTGGTGCTGTTTGACCGTAACAATCACAAGGCGGCCCATCACGGCGCGCTGATGATCTCCGGCGGCATCCCGGTCTATGTGCCGACGGCCAGAAATGCCCATGGGCTCATTGGCCCCATGGATTTAGGCGCGCTCAATGAGGAGGCGCTGCGCGAACGCATCCGCGCCCACCCGCTGGTCAAGGATCCGGATGCCTGGCAGAAACCGCGCCCGTTTCGGGTGGCAGTGGTGGAACAGTGCACCTATGACGGCACGATCCACAATGCCGAGATGATCCTGAAAGCCATCGGCCATCTGTGCGATTACATCCTGTTCGACGAGGCCTGGGCGGGCTTCATGAAATTTCATCCGCTCTATGCCGGTCGTTTTGCCATGGGCCTTGCCGAACTCGGACCCGAGGCACCGGGTATCATCGCCACGCAATCCACGCACAAGCAGCTTGCGAGCTTTTCGCAGGCATCGCAGATCCACATGAAGGATCGGCACATTACCGGCCAGAAGCGCCGGGTCGAGCACCGACGCTTCAATGAGAGCTTCATGCAGCACGCTTCGACGTCGCCTTTTTATCCGCTCTTCGCATCCCTCGATGTCGGCGCGCAGATGATGAAGGGTCGTTCCGGCGAAGTGCTGTGGGACGATACGATCCGGCTCGGCATCGAGCTTCGCAAGAAAATCCGGGCGGTGCGTAGGGAGTTCGAGGAAAAGGAGCGTCGGCCCGAGCGCCGCTGGTTCTTCGAGCCCTTCGTGCCGGACCGCGTGGCCATGCCGGACGTGGCAAGCCCCGGGGCGGTACACGACGTGCCATGGGAGAGCGTCGCCACCGATCAACTCGCCACCAATCCGGCCTTCTGGCACCTCACGCCGGGGGCTGCATGGCACGGCTTTCCCGACATGGCGCCAGGTTTCGCGATGACCGATCCCAACAAGCTCACGCTCCTCACGCCAGGTTTTGACAGGGCAACGGGCGCATATTCAGAGCACGGCATTCCCGCCCCGATCGTTGCGCAGTACTTGCGCGAGAACCGGATCGTCGCCGAGAAAAACGATCTCAACTCCCTGCTGTTTCTGCTCACGCCCGGCGTCGAGGCAAGCAAGGCGGGCACATTGATCAGCGGCCTCGTCGCATTCAAACGGCTTCATGACGACAACGCGCCTCTGGAAGAGGTCATCCCGGAGTTCTATCGCCGCCGCCCCGGCCGCTACGCGGGGGTGCGATTGCGTGATCTGTGCGGCGAGATGCATCGATTCTTCCGCGACGCCAATGTCAGCGCGCTGCAGGCCAAGCAGTTTTCTGAAGAGCATCTGCCGGATATCGCCCTTTCACCCCACGACGCGGCGCGCTGCCTTGTGCGCAACGACGTCGACTTTCTGCCGATCGACGCTATTGCCGGGCGGATCGCAACGACACCTTTTGTCGTCTATCCGCCGGGGATCGCCACAATCGTGCCGGGCGAGCGACTGACCGAGCGCGCACAGCCGATGATCGACTATCTCAAGATGTTCGAAACCTGCTTCAACACTTTCCCCGGCTTCGACGTCGAGATCCAGGGCCTTTACCGCCAAACCGACGCGTCGGGTCGCATACGACTTCATACCTACGTCGTCGCTGAATAGAATATTGGAGTTTCGAGACCCCTCATGCCGCAGGATGAAGCAATCATCATTCGCCGGTCGCGGGAGAGCGACGTTGATGCCATGCTGGCCATCTATCGCCGCCACATCCGACGCGGCATAGAAGAGGGTGTCGAAGAGGGCGACGCACCACAGCCGGACGACCTTCGCGAGCGGCGGAAGAACCTGAAAAGCCGCCGCTTGCCCCATCTCGTCGCGGTGAAGGAGGGCGTGGTGGTCGGATACGCCTATGTCGTGCTGTTTCGCAAGCGCCCCGCCTACCGTTACACGGTCAAGCACTCGATCTATGTTCACCACGAGCATCTCGGTCAAGGCGTCGGACGTCTGCTCATGCGGGGCCTGATCGACGCCTGCGCCGCAGCCGGCTTTCACCAGATGATCGGCTACATCGACGCCGACAATGTCGCCTCCCTCACTTTGCACGAACGCTTCAACTTCGTACGCGTCGGCCTGCTTCCGGGTGTCGCTTATCGTTACGGGCGCTGGGCCGATAGCGTCATGGTCCAACGCTCGCTGGGTCCGGGCTCGACGACGCCGCCACCGCCGCCGCCTCTCTCCACCCGATGAGGGTCGCCCCTGTGTGCGCGCCGTTCAAACGTCAAAAAGCCCGCTGGATTTCTCCATGCGGGCTTTTTTTGATTTGGTTGCGGGGGCAGGATTTGAACCTGCGGCCCGGCCTTCAGGTTATGAGCCTGACGAGCTACCGGGCTGCTCCACCCCGCGCCAAGCGTAAATCCCGATGGGATTTATCGCGGTAACGTAAATCCCGAAGGGATTTATGGTCTGTGCCGAGCAAATTGCGAAGCGATTTGTCTCGTGTAAGGGACGCACTGATGACTTCGGTCTAGCAAAACAAAAGGGCCGCTTGAGGGCGGCCCGTGTTTCGGCTGGGCCGAGGCATGAAGAGAAGGTGATCTTTGTTTTCCGGATTTTCTTGCGCTTTGCAGACCTGGCAGCGACCTACTCTCCCGCGTCTTAAGACGAAGTACCATCGGCGCTGGGGCGTTTCACGGCCGTGTTCGGAATGGGAACGGGTGCAGCCACCCCGCCAGAACCACCAGGTCGGCAAAGCGCAAGATTTGCGYCTAGCTTGGCGCAAACCGGATGAGAAGCTGGTGAGTTGGTCGAGCCAACTCGTTTTGTTTTGAACACGTCGCTCATCTGGAGATGAGCATGAGCAATGGGAACGATCAAGCCAATCGAACGATTAGTACTGGTAAGCTTCATGCGT
>NZ_LMEG01000022.1:0-60497 GCF_001426275.1 Ensifer sp. Root423
CTGGTGGGTCAGCCCCTATCATTTCGGCATCGACCAAGGCCCCGTGGTGCTGATGATCGAGAACTACAGGACCGGCCTGCTGTGGAACATCATGCGCCGATGCGCCCCTGTGGTCACCGGCCTGAGGCGTGCGGGGTTTTCCGGCGGCTGGCTCTGAGGGTACCGCATCGCTGCCAAATGCCGGTATCGACATCATGAGGAAAGGTAACGACCATGAACATGGGGTTCTTCTCTAATCAGCATGCCGGGCTATACAGAAGGCACCTCCTGGTGCTGGCAGGAACTGCAGCACTCGCAAGCGATAGCCCAAGGGCAAGGACGGCACTTGGCGGAGACACCATCAGGATTTGAGACGGTCAGGCAGGGCGAGGACGCCTATCTCAGCTGGGTGAAAGGCGGCTTTGATCTAAAAACCTAGGACAGGCGACGCTTGAGGATGCACCTCCCTCGGCCCTGTCGGCGGCTCGTCCCCCATCGCACGGATGACCGCATCGAACAGCAGATGGCTGAACAGGCTTGACCAGCACATCTGAAATTCCCGCCCTTCCCGCCGCCTTGACTACTTCCTCACGGCCATGGGCCATCACCATGATGAGACACGGCGTGTCGGTCATCCCAAGCGAGCGGCCATTGCAGTCTCTCTTCCATCCATTTTCGGCATCTGCCAGTCGAGAAACAACATCGTAACGTGTTTGCGGAGGCTTGTACCGAATGGCGACGATTGCGTCCGTTCCGGACGGTGCGGCGGAAGTGTCGAAAGACATCGCTGTCAACATCGCTCTCGTGCGCTAGCGGATCATACGTGGACTGACGGCACTCAGCATTCTCAGGATGTCGTCCTCCAACTTCCGGCACAGGTCTTCATGTTCTTTCAGCCGTGCTGGGGCGGGACCCGCCTGCTCGCGCAGTTCATCACGGGTCATGGCGGCTTTACCGTAAGCTTCGAGCAGATCGGTTATCGCAAGGAAGTTTGCATCGGCAATTTGTTTCCGATGTCGTGGCAAGCGCATCATCATCCGGGCTCTACCGACCTTTTGGAAGTCCATTTTACACCCCTAAAGGTAAGGCTGAACGCAGTCTCCTCGAACACGACTTCATTAGCAAGTTGCCTAGCTACTTTGCCTGCCCCACGCATGTCACTAACCGGCGGGCCATCACCGCGCAGAGCAGGTCCGCGATGCCTCGACGGACAGGCCGCCAGAGCGACGACCACTCGCCCTCGATGGTCCAGCCGACGAAGCAACAGAAATCGTCTGGTTGCATTCTGCGAGTGAATGCGCTCTCAATTGCGTCGTCTGTCGAAATCGAAGGCGCAGACGGAAGGCAACACTCAGACGAAGGCTCTGGATCGTACCCGTTTCGATCTGGAGCCTTTTCACATCAATATCACAATCCCCCCTGACGACGATCACCGCGGCTCCAGGCCAAGCCGGTATCGCGGGGATCCAGTCAAGCAATTGCGGATAGTCCCCTCCGCCAGGGCTCTTCGATCGAGCCGCAATACACCTGCGATCAGCGCGATCACTCGCAAGTAGGCTCTCATTTCCTCCCTAAAGAGCTCGCCTCACCCAGCAAACCCTTCACATCCCGTCGTCAAACTCCGCTGCTTGCCCTTGAGCCAGGAACTGCGCAAGTGCCGACATCAATGTCTCCGCGCTGTACCGGTCAAGCTGAACCTCGATCGTCGTACCAGCCGAAGTTGATAGTTCAAAAACCCCCAGGAGCGGGTCAATGGACGCGATAGAAAAAGAACCCAGAAATTCGCCCTGGACCGTTGTGCTGCCAAGCCCCATGGATGCCTCCTGCATGGTACGAAAGACATCACTAAAATAGTCGCTTTTGATCGATCCGCAAAGCCGGCGCCGGGTTCGCGATGCTTAAGGGGGTAGATTGAACGAGTGCAATCTCAGCGTCAGGAGATCATGGAGACGCCGATGAAGACGAACGCGGCTCCAGGCCAAGCCGGCAGGGACCCCAGCCAGTCAAGGCGTCGGTCCCAGGCGGCGATTTTGCTCGATGGGAAGGTTTCGACCCTGGTTGAGGTTGCGTACGAGGCTCCCAGCTAGTGTTCTTCTGGTCAGCCAGAACAGCCCCTGCGATCAGCACCGTCGCCCCCAAAGCATCCATCGTCTATTACCCTCTAGATAGCTCGCGTCACAACCTCCGTCGCGACGGACACCAACAAGGCGGCCAGCGCGACGGCCGTTCCAATTCGCGCGATCTTCATCCGGCGCCCGCGAGCACCATTCCAGTCATAGCCCATGATCTGTTCCTCAGCCGGCTTCATGCCGTTCGTGAATGGTGGCTGGCGTTCCTAACAAAGAGGTAGATCCCGTTGATTTCCCCTGCTGGCCTACGTTCGATGTTGGCCTCGTCTTCGGCCAAGTCGGAGGTCCAACATCACACGGACCAGCCATCTCCTGACATCTGATGTCGCCACGAATTCATCGATGTTTTCGATGGCGTATTCGAGTGTTTTTTCGGTGAGCGCGGTTGCCGCACGCTGTGAGGCGGTCAAGCTCCGCGCCCATGCCGTCAGCTCTGGCAGCAGGTCCACAACCATGCCAACGCCTCCCGATGGCGGTGAATGGTCGAGCGGGCGGCGAGCATCCTTAAGTCGGCGTTCCAGATCCCAGGCGTCTCGTACGCCACTCATGAACAAACGGAGCGCCTCGCGAGCCAGCCATTCGCCTTCTTCACTTTGTCGGGGGATATTCCGTGCGTTCACGACCTTATTAAAGACCGTGGAAATGACGGTGAGCCCCTCGGGAAGAATGTATCCGGATTGCAGTCGATCAAACATAACCTCCTCCATTTCAGGCGAAAGTGATGATGGTCCATCAGTCGCTGGAGCCCGTTTCATGGTCCAGCAATCAGACAAAATATGGTCTTCAAAACGGGGTGTGACTAGCCCTTAACAGCGCCAGCGCCGACTTCGGCCGGCGATTTTTATCTCATTTTTTCATCTCACTAAAGGAAAACCCGATGAACAGAACGACGTCGCTCGCCTATGCGGGGCGCGCGCCTTTTGGCGGCCGCCTGATGCATCCGAGATCGGTGCCATGAGTGCCATCCGCGACGAGTGGGATCGGTCGCAATCGGCCGGCACGGTAATCGACGACCGGTGGCTCGCCGACAGCTCGCGACCGTCTTTCACGAGACCGGCGGCACGATGCAGCGGGTGATCGAGAAGCTCAATTACTCGGCCGCGCGCCTGGCCCAGGTCTGGCCGTCAAGACAAGGCGACGACTAGCCGGCAAGTGGTTCATTGGCGCATGAACCAGCTTGTCGACCGCGTCGGCCATCTTGAGGCCTCCGCGATAACGATTGGGGAGGAGGTCTCCGAGATGAAGCTGGTGACCGATGACGTGAGGCGATGGAAGCTGAGGCATCGGTGGCTTGGAGTCACCGGAATTGCGGCCAGGGCGCTCGCGATAAGTCAGGCCGAGGCGATACGGCGGATCATCTTCGGGATCACGGGGTAAGGTTGGTAAGCAGAAAGAAGAACCCCACCTCCGACGGCACGACGATGGGGCTCTCTACGTTTGATCCGGAGGGATCCGGGATCATCAGCAATGAACAAACCAACAGGTCCCGGATAGGTTCCTGCTGCCGTTGAATAAAGATGGCTCCGTAAGGTCGCGCAGGCTGCGCTAGTGGATGGTCTGGGGCCATGTCACGTCCACGAACCGACCAATGGACCGAAGGTAGGCGATGATCTCGGACCTCAGAGCTGCGCGGTCGCCATACCTCTCGCCGATCCGACTAAGTTCCTCCTTGGCTTCTTCCTGCTCATCGACATCGCCAAGCACATACATATCGTGTCCCACGGCGTTGATATCGCAACCCGCCGCGATCACTTCGGCCACAAAACTTGGGATCTCATTTGCGTTCATTTCGCGCTTGCTCTCAATCATGACATCCCCGCTTTGAAACGAGAAACTACTGTGAGGTCGAGCGGTTCCGGAGCAAATGGAAGAATGGCCCCGATGGGGTGTCGGGGCCAGTTGGTATCGTTGGCGCTTCTACGCGGGGAATGGGAGTACCCCATGAAGCGGGCTGTGATCCCGGAAAGGATCATTGCCTATCCTCTAACTGCCGCGTGTGAAAGTGGTTCCCAGTTGGAAAAGAGACGGCCCCGTCCGGGGAGAGCGGGGCCTCGGCACGGAGGTGCCATGGGCTCCATGCTGGGCTATTAGATGGAGCCTAGCCTAGATCCCGCGGGGGATGGTGGATCTAAGCAGACCTAGAACCGCATACATTTGACAGAGGTTCCAGCACCGAAGAAAAAAAGGGGCCCCGAAAGCCGATAACGGGACCCTAGGAGGTACGTGCCAAAATCCTGGTGTAAGAGAGCCAGGACGATCTTCAAACCTACGACGTCAGGATTGGTTCCGGCTCGATCTGAAAGCCGGGAGGGGGAGAAAAAATGGCCGCAAACGGCTACGACAGCGCCAAAGCGAACGATCCGGTCTAAAGTACCAGAGTCCTTGGCCTTGATGCGCACGGCTTTCAGTGTCGGTCCATTCGCGGAGATCGGTCCACACAGCGTAGGCGGGGAGGACGGTGTGTGTGAACGGTCATCAGGGAAATCATGAGGTTGCGATATGCTGCAGGCAGCAGGATCTGCTAGGCGGCCCCGTAATCAACCTCAAGCGCCCCGACCTCTTCCTATCCTCAGCAATGGCATTTCTCGAAAGCCATGCCATTGGAACATGACCGAACTGCTATAAGAATGCTCAGACACACTCTGCCACGGCGCAGCCGCCGGTAGGGCTGGATGAAAAGTGCCAGTTACGCCACTATGAAATCGTAGCGGCCGAATTTTCCGTCGCTCGTGGTTTTGATGTCGAGCAACAGGTCTGCATTGAATATGCGGTCACGCCTATTGTCCGGCTCATCGGCAAAATACAGCTGCGTCGTCAGCACGTTCCCGCCCGGCCTTTGGACTTTCACGTGGTAATGCCGGGTGCGGCCAGGATAGAGCCCAGGCACGATCGTCTCGAACCACCATTTGCCTTCTGCGTCCGTGAATTGATGTCCGCGGAGTTTGTATCCGTTGTTGTCGTAGGTGCCGGTCTCATCGGCATGCCATAACTCGATCAACGCTTTTTCTACCGGCTGGCAGTCCTTGGTTAACACGTAGCCAACAAGTGTCATTCTTTCACCGCCCGGTGAATCGCTGGCGAAGTCCTTTTTTTCAGGGCTCTCCGGTGTGAAATACGGGCCTTCGGTCTGTGCCGGCGTCAGATCGTCGTCATCACCGCAATTGGCCGTAAGCGGCAACTCCACGGAACCGCCGGCTGCATGGCCGAGTCTCGGCAGAACAATCGGCGTGGCGACGAAGCTGATAAGGAAATGTCGCCGGGTCGGCATGGCGCTATATCTCCAAGCACGGAAGCCAAGATCGTTGCGGGTCCATTAGGCAGAACTGGGGCGGATATTACCAGATTTCGCGACCAACAACGTCATCAGGCGAATGCCGCTGCTGAAGCGTCGCCGGTCTACACGGTTTGCACGTAAGGATCTGGTGTCTGACTTGGTGCAGCAGCAATGCCGTTCCATTGACGCCGTCTGCTTTCTAGCGGAAGTAAGCTTCGTCGCCTTCATGTCTCGGCGAAGCTGCGTTTGGCAAAGCGTCCTGTCTTCATTCTGGGCTACGGGCACCGCGAGTTGCTCGACGCCCTGGAAACTGCGCGCCATGAGGGCGCGATGGTCAGGATCGTTGCGAAATGCAGCTGGTGTGGGGTGACCGGCGTGCCGCTGATGGTCGTCCATGTTTCCAGCGGAGATGCGAACGATATCATCGCAGCCGCCCCACGCCGCGGCGTGACCTAAATCGACGCTCGTTAAGTTAGAGCTTCGCCGTCGTCGACCACGGTGTGGAAAAGATCGTTTCGCTGCCTATAATGCCGTGCCGGGCACGAGACGGATTTTGCGCAGCACAGCATCAACGTTGCCCAGGCTAGACGCGCTGAGTTCTACCAGCAGATCCCACCGGCCGTTCGTCGTGTGAATCTGCGAGATTTCAGGAAAGCCGCCACGGGATTGATCTATCGGTTCTGCTGTCCTTAGAAAAGTGATGGTGCTCAATGCTCAGCGCCGCCGGCTTAGCCGCCAAGAAGCCCACGGCGCGGTGACCGACTGACTTTCGGGGTTGGAAAGATACCAGAACGCAGCGCGGGCAGTGTCAAGGATAGCCTGGCTCGAGTTGCTCCAGGTTTCGACGAACCATCATCGCAATTTGTAACTAATCGTTTCAGCCAATCTATTGGCGCAGATTCGGTACAAACCCCTGCTCATCGAGAAACAATCCATACACAAGCAGCGCGTCAACTGAACGCGGTAATAGAAACGGATTTCGTGAGGACTGAGGTCCCGCCGCAAAAGCGCGACTGCATCTTCGGCTGCACGCTCCAACTTCGACAACTGGTCACCACTGGAAAGGGTTCCAAATGAAAATTATGCATAGCATCGCGATCGCTGCCGCGGCGGCTTCAATCAGTTTCGCGCTGGGCGGCGTTGCCCAGGCCCAGGAACTCAAACGGACTGGTCTGGTTCAAAGCGATATCAGCGTGCCGGGCAAGGAAGCGCTTCAGGTCCGGGTAGATTTCCCGCCAAAGGCTGCATCTATCAATCATAAACATCCCGGCGAAGAAATTGCATATGTGCTCAAAGGTGCGCTTGAGTACACGCTCGAGGGTCAGAAGCCGGTAACGCTGAAGGCCGGTGAAGCCCTTTTCATTCCGGCGGGTGTTGCGCACATCGCCACGAATGTTGGCGATGGCGTGGCGTCGGAGCTTGCGACTTACATCGTCGCGAAGGACACGCCTCTTGTTGTCCCGCTGAAATAAGTTCGCTGCGATGGGGGGGCGATCCACTCATGAAACAAATACCCTCACCAGGTCACTGTCTAGGCGAGGTTTGCTTTGGGCGCTGGCGTGTCACCGGCCGCTGTGCCGATGCTCGCCAACGGCTTTGCAGTAGGGTCCGTGCGATCGACCAGTAGCTCCGTTGGAGATGAAATCAGGCCGTTTCGCGCCGAAATCGCGCAATCCGAATTGGACGGTCTTCGGAATCGCATCATCGCCACCAGGTGGCCAGCGGGCGCGCGTTGTCGCGCGGCCCTTCGTCAAGCTCGACCGTCGCTCGGCCAACCCGCCTGGCCGCTTCTGAGACCAGCGTCATGGACGAGGAGGCGAAGCGGCACTGGAAGATGAACAGGCTGCCGGACGGAACCGAGTGGTCCGGCCGCGCCCGCTATGCGGCCACCATGTTCTTCTACCAGCGCGACCTGATGGATGCTGAAACGCTTGTGGCCTATCGGAGGGCGAGCTGTCATTCGGGGGCAGGGAGACGGTTGATCGTAGCCCTAATCTCATCAGAGCTGCATCAATTCAGCGTTTCGAGGACTTGGCGATGCAAGGCTTCGTTGGCGGCCGCGAGGCACAGATTGCCGGAAGTCAGCGTGAGCGGCCGACCCTGCCAGTCCGTGATACATCCGCCCGCACCCGTCACCACCGGGACAAGGGCGCAATAGTCGTAGGGATCGAGCCCTCCATCGATGCTGATGTCGATGCTGCCGTCCGCGACGCGGCCATAGGCCATGCAGCTCCCCCCATAGACGCACCACCGCGTAGATAGGCGCAGGCGTTCAACGCCATCCTTCTCGTTTTGCTGGAACGGCTCCGGATTGCCGTTGGCCATGAAAGCCTCCGAAAGGAGAGCGGTCGATGCGGTCCGGATGGCGACACCGTTGAGGGTCGTCGCGCGCCCTGACAGTCCCAGCCAGCGGTCGCCGGTGACAGGATTGTCGATCAGTCCGAGGACCGGCGTCCCGCCATGCGTCAATGAAATCAACGTGCCATAGACAGCAAGTCCGCCGACGAAAGCCTTAGTGCCGTCAATAGGATCGATGACCCAGACGAACTCCTCCCCCAAACCCTCGGCGCCAAACTCCTCCCCGAGTACCCCATGGCGGGGGAAGCGGTCTGCGATGCGTTCGCGCAGCGACTGCTCGACCGCGCGATCCGTTTCCGTCACCGGGCTCGAATCCGATTTCGCAACGGGGCGGCGCGGGCCGGCCGCAGCAGTGCGCACGATCTGCCGCGCAACATCGGCGATCTCGCTGGCGAAACTGGAAAAAAGCTGAAGCGGCTGGTCAAGCATGGGCGGGTACCCTCCTCAATGTGTTTTGTGCCTCTCCGGCCGGTCGCATGTGGCGGGAAAGTCGGGCCTCGATCGCCCGCACCAGGCGTGAGAGCATCCAGGCGACGGAGAGATAGACGAGCGCAGCGGAGATAAAGACTTCGTAGGGAGCATAAGTTCGGGCGACGATCGTATTTGCCGTGCCCGTGAGCTCCATGATCGTGATCGTGCTGGCGAGCGAGGTCGCCTTCATCATGCTGATCATTTCGTTGCCATAGGCCGGCATGCCGATGCGCAACGCCTGGGGAAGAATAACGAGCCGGTAGATCAACAAGGGGCGCATGCCCAAGGCGACGGCCGCCTCCTTCTGACCGGCCGGGATTGCGAGAATGGCGCCGCGCAGGATGTTCGCGGTGTAGGCTGCGGTATGGAGCGCGAGCGTCAGCAGTGCGCAGAACCAGGCTTCACGAAGGACTGGCCAGAAGATGCTGCTGCGAATGATCTGAAACTGCGAAAATCCGTAATAAACCAGGAAAACCTGCACCAGCAGAGGCGTTCCACGGAAGAAGGTGATGTAGCCCATCACCGGGAGCCGGATGATCGGGCGGCCATTGGCTGCGACGATGCCAAGCGGCAAGGCGAGCAGGGCTCCGCAAACAAGGGTCATAAGGAGCAATTGCACCGTGGCCAGCGCACCGTAGAGCAGCGCCGGAACGCTCTCCAACATCAGGGACCAGTTCATACTGGGGACCTCCTCTCGCCGCGCATCAACCGTCCTTCGAACCAGGCGATGAGGCGCGTGTTTGCCAATGTCAGAGTCAGGTAAATCAGGGCGGCCGTCATATAGAAGGTGAAGGGCTGGCGGGTGACCGAAGTGGCCATCTGCGACAAGCCCGTCAGTTCATGCAAACCGACGATCGAGATCAGCGAGGTATCCTTGATCAGCGAAATCCAGTTGTTGCCAAGGCCTGGCAATGCAAAGCGCATGAGCAGCGGCAGACGGATCTTGGCGAACATGACGAACCACCCGAGGCCAAGCGAGTGCCCCGCCTCGATCACTCCGCTCGGAACGGATTGCCACGCACCGCGTAGGACTTCGGCAGCATAGCCACCGAAGACGAGGCTGAGCGCGAAGACGCCAGCCTGGAGAGGCGGCACCTCGACGAAGCCGAAATCCGCGACGAAGAGGTTGACCGCTTTCGTCAGCGCCACCGTGCCGCCGAAGTACACGATCAGGATGACCAACAGTTCGGGGGTACCTCGCATCACCAGGCTGAAGCCACGGCCAAGGGATGCCACGGCCCGGTTCGGTGACATCTGCGCCAACGCGCCCAGCATGCCCCAGCACAGGCCGACGAGCAGCGAGAGGACTGCCACTTTCATGGTCAAAAGGGTGCCGTGGGCGATCTCGTCACCCCATCCCTGCAATAGATCCATGGTCGTCTCCAAAGAAAGACGGAGCCGTCGATCGGCTCCGTCCGGTTGTCGTCGCGGATTATTTTGCGGAGGCCGGAAGGACGCTGAACGACCAGTATTTGTCGTTGATCGCCTTGAAGTTGCCATCCTTGAACATGGCGGTCAGCGCACCATCGACATTCTTCAGAAGATCTTCGTCGGCCTTGCGGATGCCGATACCGATACCGGCGCCGAAGTAGGATACGTCGTCGATTTCCGGACCGACGAAACCGTAGTCCTTGCCTTCCGGCTTGCTGAGGAAATCGTTGTCGAGCTTGATGGGGCCAGCAAAAATGAGATCGACGCGGCCGGCCTGAAGATCGAGGATCATGTTGTCGACCTTGTCATACTCGGACACGGTCGCCTGCGGATACTTCTCTGCAATGTACTTCGCATAGGTCGACGAGCGCTGGAGGCCGATGGTCTTACCGGCAACGCCTTCCGGGTTCGGCTCGCCTGCCTCCGTCACCGGCTTGGCATCCAAGGTCTTTAGTCCGACGAACCGGGCGGCCGACGAGCGGTAGGGAACGGAGAAATTGATACTCTGCAGCCGCTCCTCGGTGATGGACATCGATGCGGAGATCAGGTCGTACTTTCCGGCGAGCAGGCCGGGGATCATGCCGTCCCAGGACTGGCAGATGATTTCGACCTCACTGCCAATCTGCCTGCCTATGGCACGCGCGACATCGACGTCGAAGCCTTTGATTTCTCCGTTCGCGTCCTGATATCCGAACGGGGGATAGGTGCAGTCGGCTGCCACTTTCAGCGTCGCGGCCTGCGACGACGTCGCGCCGAGCAAAAGGCCGGCGAAGGTGAATACGATGATCTTTTTCATGGGACCTTCCTTGTCAAAAGGCTGCGTTTTTTCGGCATGGGAACAGGGCAGCTGCTTTAAGCGCGCGGCTGCATATGAGGTGCCGCTGGCGGCGACCTGTGTTCAAAGCCAGCAGCACGTACCTGCTCCGGCGATGCTGGTGAGCGCGACTATCTGGTGATGTCTTTGGATCCGACTTGCATTCTGGCCTCCCTCCAGAACCTGTCTTCTGGAACAAAGGATGGCGCGGAAGCAGAACGAGCTAAAGTACCAATTCCCATGAACTGATGGTACCAGACCGAGCTTCAGGAAGATTTGCCGGCTTTCTCCAGAAACCGCCTCGTGACAAGCTCCATCCGCTGAACCGCCCCGGCCAGCCGCTCGGTGGAGAGATTTCCAAATCCCGCTACGAGACCAAAAAGATCCTTCCGCTCAATGCAATAGGAAGAGAGCGGTGGGGTGTCGATCCATGCTCCGCGCAGGAGCCGTGAAAGCTCGACGTCGTCGAAGGGCTCGCGCGCCGTAAGCGTCAAATGGAGACCAGCGTCCAGTTCCGGCACATCGAACACGTCGCCCAGCTTTTCTTTCAGGGACGCGATCATCGCGGTGGCACGATCCCTGTAGAGGGCGCGCGTGCGCCGGATATGAGATGCGAGTTCTCCGCTCGCCATGAAGTCGGCGACCGTATGCTGGTGCGTCAGCGGCGCATAGCAGGAAAGGCTGTCTTGCACTGCCGTGAACGAGGTGATCAGCTCGCGCGGCACGACGAGATAAGCAAGCCGCAGCCCGGGGGCGAGCACACGATTGAAGGAGCTGACATGGATGACCCGCTCGCCACCCTTGCGCGCGGCGAGCGGCATGAGCGGCGTACCGCGCCATCTGATCTCGCTGTTAAAGTCGTCCTCGAATATCCAGCGCTGCGACGTATTGGCCCAGGCGAGAAGCCGTTCAATCGCCGCTTCCGACATGGTTGCACCCGCGGGAAACTGGCCGACCGGCGAAACCAGGATCATCCGGGCATCCGCGGCACGATGCGCGATGTCGTCAGCGTTCAGTCCGTCACGAGAAACGGGCACGGGTGAGAGCCGAAGCCCAGCCGAACGCAGAGTGGACAAGAGCGTCGCGTAGGCCGGGTCCTCGACGCCGACAACGTCACCGGCGTCGAGAAGAACATGCGCGACGAGATTGGCAGCCTGAAGCGTGCTTCCCACGACGATAATTTGGTCAGCCTCGCATCGGATACCGCGCGCCTCGCTAAGATAGATGGCGAGTTGTTGGCGAAGCGCCGCCAGGCCGCCGCCTTCGCCATACCCGAGGTCAGAAACCGTGAAGCGTCGCCAATAGTTGGCGGCGATCTTGCCGAACTGCTTGTAGGGGAAGATATCCAGCGCCGGCATGCCAGGACTGAGATCGAACTTGTCCTGGCGCGACCAACTCCAATGCCGTACCGATGCCTCTCTCCCCCGTGCAGACAGCGCAACCGGTAAACTCGAAGGCGGCAGGCTTCTTTCTCCTCCAGGCCGCACCGAGTCTTCTGGAAGGCTCTCTTCCACGTAGAAGCCGGAACTCGGGCGACGCTTGATATAGCCCTCGGCCGCCAAGCGATCATAGGCCATGTTGACCGTGTTTCTCGATATCGCGAGATCGGTCGCTATCGACCGGCTGGCCGGCATTCGGGCGCCGCGCGCAAGCTGTCCGTTGACGATCAGCCGGCGCAACTGGATGAAGAGCTGCTCCTGCAACGTCGGCCCACCGGACTTTTCTCGAACGACCATGGTCCAAACGGGATAGTTGAACTGTTTCGCTGAAGCCATCCGAGAAATCCCTGTGCGGAGCCGCGCACTATCTCCCTGCCGGGCGGTATTTCGATCTACGAGACGACGTTGCGAATGAAGCGGACGGTCTTCTTTCCGACGTTGCAGTACGAATAATGCTGGGCCGTGCTGTAAGTGACAAACTCGCCCGTGGCATAGTCCTGCGCCTCGCCCGATTGGATCAAACGCAGCGCTCCTTCGACAACGAAAAGCATCTCGTGCCATCCTTCGGGGTCTGGCTCGGCCACGTAGCTGTCGCCCGGGCCGAGGGTCCACAGCCACATCTGTGTTTCCCGCGAGGCGGGCGCCGAACAAAGCAGCATCGCGGCGCTCGCCGGTTGACTTCCGCGCCAGGTGACCTCGTTGATCTCGGCGCGCGTCTCCCTCGATGGATCGCGCACCAACTCGACGAAGTCTACGCCCATCGCGGTCGCCAATTTATCGAGGCTGGAAAGGCTGATGTTCGCGTCGCCGCTCTCGACCGCCGCGATCATCCGCCGGCTGATACCGGATGCATCTGCCAGCGCCGTTTGGCTCAGGCCCGAGGCGAGCCTTAAACGGCGGAGGTTTCCGGAAACGTGGGTCAACACATCGGCCCGGTCTTGACTGTGCAATATATTGCTCATATGGTCCTTCTAGACTACCGGCTTTCACAGCTCAACACATTTCTGTGCGTCTTGCCCTGCATGGGGCGCCAAGGCTTTGGCGTCCATGCAGCGTGACTTCGCACGCCTTTTTGGGATCGTCACAATGCAGAAATTGGTCGTACTCAACGACGAAGATATCACTCGATTGTTGCCCCGGACAGATGTTCGCGCAGCCCTGGAGCGTATGTTCATCGCGCTTGCCGATGGACGGGCTGTGCAGCCGCCACAGACGTTGAGCCTATTCCCGGCCGGCGGCGGAGACTTCATCACCTATCCAGGCGTTCTTGGAAGCGATGGTGTCTTTGGCACGAAGCTGTCGCCCTATATCCCCGGCACGAATGGGGCGACCGTTACCGCCTGGACGCTTCTGATGTCGATGGAGACCGGGAAGCCGCTGCTCCTGTGTGATTCCAAACGCCTGACGACCGAACGAACGGCCGCGACCACCGCGATTGCCGCCGATCTGCTCGCCTCGAAGGAGGCAAAGATCCTGACGATCATCGGCACAGGCGAAATCGGCCTCGCGCATCTTCGGCATGCCGCATCGATCCGTCCGTGGCAGGAAATTCGTCTGTGCTCTCCGGATATTGCCAACCGACACGGTCTTCCGGTGCAGCTCGAATCCGGCTGCCCGGTGACGACATCCACCTATACCGATACGGCCGCGGCCGGCGCCGACGTGGTCATGCTATGCACCTCGTCCGGCACACCGGTCATCGACGCGTCGAGGTTCGGCGCGGGCGTACTCGTCACATCCATCAGCACCAATGTCGCCAACGCCCACGAGATCGCCCCCGACACGCTCAATCGGTTCGATGTCTATTGCGACTATCGGGCCACCACGCCGGCTGCGGCCGGCGAAATGAAACTTGCCGCGGAACGTGGCCAGTGGAGCACAGATCGCCTTGTTGGCGACCTGCCCGAACTATTGTCGGGCCGAGCGACTGCCCGGGACACTGGCCGTCCAGCTTTCTTCCGTTCGATCGGGCTCGGGCTCGAAGACATAGCAACCGCCAGCGCCCTGCTTTCCGCAGCACGCAGCTAACCAATTCCAAGACAGCACAGGAGATAGGCAATGAAGATTCGTAATTTCGGCGTCGAGATCTGGATGAACCGCTATGAAACCAGGTGCGACTGGAACATCGCCGAGACCTGCGTCGAGTCGCTGACAGTCGCTGAACTTTTGGAGATGGCCGGCAAGACCGACACGATCCTCTCCGAGCTTCTGCCCATGAAGCTAACCTACGGTGCCATCGAAGGCAGCGAACGCCTCCGCAGGCTGGTTGCCGGCCTCTACGAAAAGCAAAGTGCAGAAAATGTCGTGGTCACGCACGGCGCCATCGGTGCGAATGCCCTGGTGCACGCAACACTGGTCGAAGCGGGTGACCGTGTGATCTCGGTCCTGCCGACCTACCAGCAGCACTATTCCATCCCGGAAAGCTACGGCGCCGACGTACAGATCCTCAAGCTCACGGAAAAGACTGGCTTCCTGCCAGACCTGGAAGAGCTGAAGCGCCTTGCAACACCGGGCACGAAACTCATCGCCATCAACAATCCGAACAATCCGACGGGCTCGCTGATGGATCGCGCCTATCTGGAGAAAGTCGTCGAGATTGCCCGCGCCTGCGGCGCGTGGATCCTGTGTGACGAGGTCTATCGCGGTACGGACCAGGAAGGCGACGGAATGACGGCGTCGATCGCCGACCTCTATGAGAAAGGCATCAGCACCGCGAGCATGTCCAAGACTTTCGCGCTTGCCGGCCTGCGCCTTGGATGGATCGTCGCTCCCGTAGAATTGATCCATGCTGTCTCCGTCCATCGCGACTACAACACGATCAGCGTCGGCATGCTGGACGATCATTTCGCAGCCATTGCACTGGAGAACCGCGACAAGATTCTTGCGCGCAGCCAGGCGATCACGCGCACCAACCTCGCCTTGCTTTCCGACTGGGTCGAGAACGAGCCGTTGATCTCGTGGATCAAACCGAAATCCGGCACCACGGCACTCCTCAAGTACGATCTGCCCATTTCCTCGGAAGAGTTCTGCATCCGGCTTCTGGAACGTACCGGCGTCATGCTGACGCCTGGCAGCGCGATGGACATGGAAGGGTACGTCCGGATCGGCTTCACCAACAACGGCACCACCCTTCAGGAAGGCCTGAAGCGCATGTCCGAATTTCTTAAGGGCTATCAAACCGCGGCCGCGTGATCAGGGCGGTGGAGATGCAATGTCTCATAACGAAAGGGGAGTGAACATGAAGAAATTACTTGCCGTGATGACGATTTCGCTGGCAGCGAGTGTCGCCAGTGCGGAAGATCTGCGGGTCGGCACGAGCGCAGATTATCCGCCGTGGGAGTCCGTCGATGCCGCCGGCGAGGTCGTCGGTTTCGACCGCGACGTCGGTAACGAAATCTGCAAGCGCATCGAGGCGAATTGTACATGGCAGAACCAGGCCTATGACGGTCTGCTGCCCGGCCTGCAGGTCGGGAAGTTCAACCTGGTGATCTCGGGCGTATCAATCAACGAGGAACGGGCGCAGAAGGTCGACTTTTCCGTCGCCTACGCGGACGCCCCAAACGCGATGGTCGTTGCCGCGGGCAGCCTGGTTGCCGAGGCGAAGTCCGCCAAGGATCTGCAGGCCAAGCTTGCGAAGGTCGCGATCGGCGTGCAGACCGGCACAACCCATGAGCAGGTGGTTCGCGCCCATTTCCCGGATGCGGACGTGCGCGTCTATGACCGCCCGGACCAGATTGCCGACGACGTTGTCGCCGGACGCATCGATGCCGGCCTGATGGAGCGATCCGCACTGGAGCCGCTTGTGAAGGATCGTGGCGCTGACAAGCTGGTCTATGCCGGCCCGCTCCTGACCAGCGCGGACTTCCCCGAATTCGGGAAGGGACAGGGCGTCGCCATCGCCAAAGGCAACACGGAACTCGCCGCCAAGGTTGACAAGGCCGTGGCGGAGATGCTCGCCGACGGCACGATCAAGACGATCTCCGAAAAGTGGTTCGGCTACGACATTTCCAAGAAACGACGAACACGTGAACCACGCGAGGGGGCGAGCAAGCCCGCCTCCTCGCGAAAGGAATTGGACGATGACACTTCCAGATCACATCAAGATCGAAGCGATGCGAGACCTGACGGACCTCGTCGCGATCCCTTCCGTCAGCGCCCGAGTTGAAGGCCTCGATGCGTGCGCCGATAAGGTTGCCGCTCTTCTCGCCGACGCCGGCTTCCAAACTGCAATCGAGCCAGGGGACGTCGGTCCGTTCGTAACCGGAGAAATCGGTGAGGGCCCCTTCACACTGGTGATCTACAACCACTACGACGTTCAGCCTGAAGAGCCTGTCAATCTTTGGACGGCACCGCCCTTCCGCCTGACGGAGCGCCACGGCGCGCTCTTCGGCCGCGGTGCGGCAGACGACAAGGGCGAATTCGTCAGCCGCCTTGCCGGATGGCGCCTGTTCCGGGAACGACACCCCGGCCCCTTACCCTTCCGCCTGATCTGGATCGTCGAGGGCGAAGAGGAAATCGGAAGTCCTTCGCTCGTACGCTTCCTTGAGAAACGTTGTGCAGGCCTTCAAGCTGACCTCTGCTGGTGGGAATTCGGGGAGGTCGATACACGCGGCCGACCGGTGGTCCTCATGGGCTTCAAGGGCGTGTTGGCGATCGAGCTGAGCGTTCGCACCGCACACGCTGATCTGCATTCCAGCCTCGGCGCCATATTCGATAATCCCCTATGGCGGCTGGCCTCTTCTGTCGCTTCCATGCGCGATGCAGCCGGCCGTGTCCTGATCAAAGGCTTCTACGAAGGCATCGAGCCCGATCGAGCGACGAGAGAACTTGCCGCTTCGCCCCCGTTTGCACTGGAAGACTTAATGGCGGCAACCGGGGGGCAAAAGCTTCTTGGCGCCGTGACGCCATCCAACTTCTACGAGCACCTCAACTTCGAACCCTGCCTGAACGTCAACGGTATCCATGGCGGATACGAGGGCGCTGGCACGAAGACGGTTCTGCCGGCGACCGCGACCGCCAAGCTCGATTTTCGTCTCGTCCCTGGACAGAACCCCAAAGCCGTCGCTGACCTGGTACGCCTGCACCTGGACGACAACGGCTTTGACGATATCGAGCTGATCGTTCACGACGCCGAGGTCTTGGGTGTTCGCAGCGATCCGTCGCATTGGGCCGTCAAGCTCGGGGCGAAGTTGCTGGAAAAGTGGTTCGGCCAGCCTGCCATCCTTCAGCCGAGTTCGGCAGCCTCGGGGCTTGCGCACCCCTTCGTGCATCAGCTCGGCGCCACGCTTTTCGGTGCGGGCATCACGCACCATGGCGCAATGTTGCACTCTCCCGATGAGAACATCCTCATCGACCAGTTCCACCAGATGATCGGCTTCTCCGCAGACTTCTTCTCCGCGCTCGCCAGCCAGTGCGGATCGGCGGCAGACGTTGGTTACCAGCAACGCGAGACCGGGTCATGATCGAAGCGGTTGTCCAGTATTTTCCCCAGCTCCTGCAGGGCTTCCTCGTTACGCTCTCCGTCGCCGTCGGAAGCTTTGTCCTTGGACTGATCTTCGCGGTCGTGCTTGCACCGGCCGCGGTCTACGGATCCGCCCCGGTTCGCAAGGTCATCGCCGGTTACGTCAGCCTCATTCGGGGTCTGCCGGAACTGCTGGTCATCTTCCTGATCTTCTACGGCGGCACGGTTCTATTGACCGGTCTTTTCGGCGTCTATGTCGAAGTGGATGCTCTCACCGCCGGCATCGCAGCGCTGACTGTCGTCTCGACCGCCTATCTGACGGAGATCGTCCGCGGCGCACTGGTCGGGGTGTCGTCAGGTCAATGGGAGGCGGCACTCGCTCTCGGCCTTCGCAGGCCCGGAGCGTTCCGGCTCATCGTCCTGCCGCAGATGATGGTCCGAGCCCTGCCCCGGCCTCGGCAATCAGTGGCTCGTGATCCTGAAGGAGAGCGCCTTGGTCTCGATCGTCGGACTCGAGGAATTGATGCGCAAATCCGTCGTCGCGGCCGGCGCAACCCACAAGCCCCTCGCCTTCTACCTTACGGCTGCGGCGCTGTATGTGCTGGTGACCGGCGTCTCGACGCTCTTCATCAATGCCTACAACCAGCGCCTGACCACTCATCTGCGGTAGTCCCATGTCATTGGATCTCTTTCTTCCTGCTTTCATCACCATCAAGAACGGCTTCGTTCTGACACTGATCATCACCCTGGCGAGCTTTCTCGTGGGACAGGTGCTCGCGCTGCCGGTCGCCCTGGCTCTGTCCTCTCCCTCAAGGTGCTTGCGGCTTCCGGCGTCTGCCTACACATTCGTCATCCGTGGCAGCCCGCTTCTCGTGCAGCTCTTCATTGTCTACTACGGCCTAGGACAGCTCGAGGCCGTTCGCGAAAGCGTCCTCTGGCCCATCCTCCGCAGCCCGGTCTACTGCGCCGTCCTGACGATCGCCCTCAACTCGGCCGCCTATTCGGCTGAGGTCCTGGCCGGTGCAATCCGGCAGGTGCCCAAAGGGCAGTGGGAAGCCGGGAAAGCCCTCGGGTTGGCAAAATACGTCCTGTTGATCAAGGTCGTCCTGCCGCAGATCTACCGCGCCGTGTTGCCAAGCATCGGCAACGAACTGATCCTCGTCATGAAGGGGTCGACCCTCGCCAGCGCGGTCACGGTCATGGAAATGACCGGTGCAGCCCGCGTATTCGTCGCCAAGACCTATGCACCATTCGAAACGTTCCTGATCGCGGGTGCCATCTATCTCTTGATCGGCGCCGCCTTCGGGCGGGTCTTCAAGGGGCTCGAAACAAGGTTCGCCATCCCAAGCCGATAAGCCAACACGATCGACAGTCGCGAGAACTGCAAGCGGAGAACGTCTTCCGCGCGGCGCAGCCAATGCACACTTCTGGAGGAGAAAAAATGTCAAAGTCAGCAGTCAAGATCGCCGCCATGAACAAGTGGTACGGCGCTTTCCACGTCTTGAAGGACATCGATCTAGATGTTCAGCAGGGTGAACGCATCGTCATTGCCGGCCCGTCGGGCTCCGGCAAGTCGACGATGATCCGCTGCATCAATCGGCTCGAAGAGCACCAGAAGGGCAAGATCGTCGTCGACGGCATCGAGCTCACCAACGANGTCGGGCTCCGGCAAGTCGACGATGATCCGCTGCATCAATCGGCTCGAAGAGCACCAGAAGGGCAAGATCGTCGTCGACGGCATCGAGCTCACCAACGACCTGAAGAAGATCGATGAAGTGCGCCGCGAAGTCGGCATGGTGTTCCAGCACTTCAACCTCTTCCCGCACCTGACGATCCTCGAAAACTGCACGCTTGCGCCGATATGGGTGCGCAAGATGCCGAAGAAGCAGGCCGAGGAACTGGCGATGCACTTCCTGAAGCGCGTCAAGATCCCCGAGCAGGCGAACAAGTATCCGGGCCAGCTCTCCGGTGGTCAGCAGCAGCGCGTGGCGATCGCCCGCTCGCTGTGCATGAAGCCGAAGATCCTGCTCTTCGATGAGCCGACCTCGGCGCTCGACCCGGAAATGGTCAAGNGAAGAAGGCATGACCATGCTGTGCGTGACCCACGAAATGGGCTTCGCCCGCCAGGTCGCCAACCGCGTGATCTTCATGGACCAGGGCCAGATCGTCGAACAGAACTCGCCGGCTGAGTTCTTCGACAATCCGCAGCACGAGCGCACCAAGCTCTTCCTCAGCCAGATCCTGCACTGACCGAAGGCATTGCACCATTCCGCGCGTCCGCGCCCGTCCTTGTTGAGCCCCGCTCGATGTCATAATTACCCCGGCCGATCATTCGTCGGCCGAGGCCCGGCCGCGACCGGATGCGCCGCTATCAACAAAGCCGCCGCAATCCTCAAGGTGGCAAAGCGCTCGATGATTGTCGCCGGCGCTTGTGCCGCCGGTGCGCCAACCCATTGCAGGAAAACGCGGCGCGCCAGCCGCAGCGACACCCGTCGAAGTGAGTTTCCGGGTCGACGCTCGTCAGGTTAGAGCTTCGCCCTCGTCGACCGCGGCGTGGACAAAAGAAGGCTCGTCTCGCTGCCCATAATGCCGGGCACGAGACGGATCTTGCGCAGCACGGCATCGAAGTTGGCCAGGCTCGATGCGCTGAGTTCCACCAGCAAATCCCACCGGCCGTTCGTCGTGTGAATCTGCGAGATTTCAGGAAAGCCGCCGAGCGTGCGGATCACCCGATCGGTCACATGGCCCTCGATCTCAACCATCATCACCCCACGAACGACATCTTCAAGCGCATCGGCACGCAGCATCACCGTGTAGCCGAGGATGGTCCCGTCCTGCTCCATCCGCTCGATGCGCGCCCGCACGGTCGCCCGCGAGGCGCCCGTTTCCAGCGCGAGGTCCGAGACACTTCGACGCCCATTGCCGCGCAACAGCATCACGATCTTCTGGTCGAGAGCATCCATGCCGATTTGGATTCCGTTCTTATCAATTTGGTCAAACTAGCATCTCGATATGCCAAAATTCAATGTTCAATCCGCCATCGATGACTTTTATAATCATGAAAACAAACGGGAGTACACTATGGACTGCACGCTCATCGGCGCGCCCCTGCAAATCGGGGCAGGGCAGCTTGGCTGCGAGATGGGGCCGAGCGCCCTGCGCATCGCTGGCCTTCGTACGGCACTGGAAGAACTGGGCCATTCGGTCAAGGACAATGGCAATCTCAGCCCGCGTGCGTTCGACGAGATGCCCCATCCGAACAAGGCCGTCCATCACCTCGGCGAAACGGTCGCCTGGGTCGAAGCGCTGTCTGCTGCTGCCTACGAACACAGCAAGGCAGGCATGCCCATCTTCCTCGGCGGCGACCACGCCATCTCCGCGGGTACCGTTCCGGGTCTCGCACGCCGAGCCGCTGAACTCGGGCGGCCGCTGTTCGTGCTCTGGCTGGACGCCCATACCGACTTCCATACTCTCGAAACGACGGTCAGCGGCAACCTGCACGGCACGCCCGTCGCTTACTATACCGGCCAGACCGGTTTCGATGGCTTCTTCCCTGCGCTTGCCCATCCCGTTGCCGCACAAAACGTCTGCATGATCGGCATCCGCAGCGTTGACGCCGCCGAAAAGGCCGCCATTCGCACCACCGGCATCACGGTGCACGACATGCGCGTAATCGATGAGCATGGCGTGGCCGTCCTCGTCCGCAATTTCATCGAACGGGTCCGGGCCGCAAACGGCCTCCTGCATGTCAGCTTCGATGTCGACTTCCTCGAGCCGGACATCGCGCCGGCCGTTGGCACCACGGTACCGGGAGGAGCAACTTTCCGCGAGGCGCACCTGATCATGGAAATGCTGCATGACAGCGGGCTGGTGACCAGCCTCGACATTGTCGAACTCAATCCGTTCCTCGACGAGCGCGGCAAGACCGCTCGGCTGCTCGTCGATCTCGTCGCCAGCCTGATGGGCAAGCGGGTGATGGATCGCCCGACTGTCACTGGCTGATTTCGATTGTTCTTTGGTTGGAGGAAAAATGAATACTGATCCGAAACTGAACGTGGTTCCGTTCGTAAGCGTCGACCACATGATGAAACTGGTTCTGAAGGTCGGCATCGACCGGTTCCTGACGGACCTGGCGGCCACGATCGAGGAGGACTTCCGCCGCTGGCCGGTCTTCGACAAGACCCCGCGCGTCGCTTCCCATTCGCAGGAAGGCGTCATCGAGCTGATGCCCACCAGCGACGGAACGCTTTATGGCTTCAAATACGTCAATGGTCACCCGAAGAACACGCGCGATGGCCGCCAGACCGTGACGGCCTTCGGCGTGCTCTCGGATGTCGGCAACGGCTACCCGATGCTGCTCACCGAAATGACGATCCTGACCGCGCTACGCACTGCGGCAACGTCCGCGGTCGCGGCGAAGTACCTCGCCCGGCCGAATGCCCGGACCATGGCCATCATCGGCAATGGTGCGCAGAGCGAATTCCAGGCTCGCGCCTTCAAGTCGCTGCTCGGCATCGACAAGCTTCGCCTCTACGATATCGACGCCTCCGCCACCCGGAAATGCGCACGCAACCTCGCGGGCCTCGGCTTCACCATTGAAGAATGCACCTCGGTCGAAGAGGCGGTCGAAGGCGCAGACATCATCACCACGGTCACCGCCGACAAGCAGTACGCGACGATCCTATCGGACAACCATGTCGGCCCCGGTGTCCACATCAACGCGGTGGGCGGTGACTGCCCCGGCAAGACCGAACTCAGCAAGGACATTCTGCTGCGCTCGGACATCTTCGTCGAATATCCGCCGCAGACACGCATCGAAGGCGAAATCCAGCAGCTGCCGGCCGAGCACCCCGTCATCGAACTCTGGCAGGTCATGACCGGCGAGACAGAGGGCCGCAAGAGCCCGGATCAGATCACGCTCTTCGACAGTGTCGGTTTTGCGATCGAGGACTTCTCCGCCCTCCGCTACGTCCGGGACCAGATTGCCGAACACGGTATGTTCACAGAACTCGACCTCCTCGCTGATCCCGACGAGCCACGTGACCTCTACGGCATGCTTCTGCGGTGTGAGAAGAAACTCGAAGCGGCATAGACTGACGCGAAGTAATCACGTTCCCCGGTTTGTCGACGGTCAAGCCGGGGAACGCTGGGCGTCAGTCGCCAAGCAGCCTGATAGAGGCCAATTGAGCGCCTTGAAGGGAATCGAACTTACTACCCAATTCCTTGAAAACCGCGGCAAAAAGTAATACCTTGGATAAATCATTCCTTACACAGGTCCGGCCATGACGACGACAGTTACATCCAAGGGACAAATTACAATTCCCAAGCCTGTGCGCGATCTCTTGGGTATCGTGCCTGGAAGCAAGATAGACTTCCGACGCACTTCAGATGGAAGCGTTGTCCTCGTCCATGCTACGAAAAAGCAGCCGCCCAGCCGCTTCGCGAAACTACGAGGGCATGCGGGCAAGGGCCTCGACACTGACGCGATCATGGCGCTTACGCGTGGCGAACCGTGATACTCGTAGACACGAATGTCCTTCTCGACGTCGTTACCGATGATCCAACTTGGGCCGATTGGTCGATAGCCCAGCTGGAAGCCGCAAGCCTCGGGGGAGCAATCTGGATCAACGACATCGTCTACGCCGAACTCTCCGTCCGCTACGATCGGATAGAAGACGTTGACGGCTTGCTTGATCACGCGGGGTTGGAGCTGACGGCGGTACCGCGTGAGGCCCTCTTTCTGGCGAGCAAGGTTTTCACACGATATCGCAAAGCAGGCGGAACGCGGACAGGGGTGCTCCCTGATTTCTTCATCGGTGCGCACGCAGCGGTTAGCGGATATTCGCTGCTCACACGCGACGTCGGCCGTTATCGCACCTATTTCCCAACGTTGACGCTGATTGCGCCGAACTTGCCGACCTGATGAAGCTGCTCATGGGAGGCTCAGTTCCCGTCGATACGTTATGCGGATCAAAAATGCACAGAACCGGAAGATACGCGTTGCGCAAACGCGTGACGAATACTGTGCGTTGCCGCACTTCAGCAGAGAGTCAGGGACAGGCGGCGACCCCACTCCCCGTTGCTGGAACATTCTCGCAGCTCAACGGTTTTGCGTTCACAAACCAGGAGGTGGAAGATGATTGGTGTGAACCAGCAATCGATTGAAGATCAAATCGCCGAATTGCGATCGCAGATCGCGGAGGTGAAGCAAGCTGTGAGTGAGGGGATCAATTCTGCGGCTGAAGGCGCCTCTGGAATAGCTAGGAACGCAGCCCAGACGGTCCGACAGCAAGGACAGGGCGCAATAGAGGCCGCGCGGGAAAATCCCGGAACAGCAACGACAATCGTCAGTACGGCCGCGCTTATCGGATTTTGCATCGGCCTATACCTGGGCCTTTCTTCGACTAGTGGCGTTCGGGCGCGCTGGTAGGCAGGAGCCCCTTATCTTTCGAAGCCCAATCGAACATCCCTAGCATTTCTAACCGAGCAAGTGATCCGCAGCCGGATGGCATCTGTTAGTCGGCAAAGGGCGTGTTAGGTAAAGACTCCTTGCCGATTGCCGATTTGTCGGTGCCGCCGCCCGCCAGCGATCCCGGTCAGCCGGCTCTTGCGGTCGAAAGCTGACGACGAATTTGGACGCGCGCGGCTCGAAAGGCCGAGGCGCAAGGGTGAGCTTCCCTCCACTCAAGCCAAAGCCAACCGAAGTGTTGCCGACAGAGTTCGCCTCGACGAACGGGGCGCGACGCTCGACGTAGTTGCCGTTCGAGTTACCAGCGACCTGCACGCCGATTGGCCGATTGATGCCGGGGGTGCCATGTTCACAGAACTCGACCTCCTCGCTGATCCCGACGAACCGCGTGACCTCTACGGCATGCTGCTTCGCTGCGCGAAGAAGCTCGAAGCGGCATAGACTGACGCGAAGCAATCACGGTTTGTCGACGCTCAATTGGGGGCCAAAGGATCAGTTGACCCGGGCTCCTTCGGCGCAGAACAGATGGATCTTCTGGTTGTTCGGCTGGAGATAAATCTGCTCCTCAGGCTTCAGGTCCACGCGGCGATGCAGCACGACCCCCGCCGTGTGCGTGCCCACGCGCACCAGAAGGTGGGTTTCGGCGCCGGTTGGCTCGACGGTCAGCACGGTTGCCGGTATGCCGGTTTCGGCTATCTCCAGATCTTCCGGGCGGATGCCGTAGGTGCGTGCTTCACCGTGACCCAGCGACGCCGGCAGCGGCAGGGAAACACCGCCGTCAATGAAAAAGCCGCCATCACCGACGTTGCCCTCAAAGAGGTTCATCGACGGCGAGCCGATGAAGGTGGCGACAAAGGTATTGCCCGGGCGATCGTAGAGGTCGAGCGGCTTGCCGATCTGCTCCACGCGGCCGGCGCGCATGACGACGATCTTGTCGGCCATGGTCATGGCTTCGATCTGGTCGTGGGTAACGTAGACGATGGTCGTGCCGAGCCGCTGGTGCAATTCCTTGATCTCGCTGCGCATGGTCACGCGCAGCTTAGCATCGAGATTGGACAGCGGCTCGTCGAAGAGGAATACCTTGGGGTGACGAACGATGGCGCGGCCCATGGCGACACGCTGGCGCTGGCCACCGGAGAGTTGCTTGGGCAGGCGGTCGAGCAATGGTTCGAGCGCAAGAATTCCGGCGGCCTCCTTCACCAGCTTATCGATCGTCGCCTTGTCTCGACCCTGGAGCTTCAGGGAGAAGCCCATGTTCTCCTTGACCGTCATGTGCGGATAGAGTGCGTAGCTCTGGAACACCATGGCGATGTCGCGCTCCTTGGGTGCGACGTCGTTGACGACGCGGCCATCGATGCGGATTTCGCCGCCGCTGATGTCCTCGAGCCCCGCAAGCATGCGCAGGAGCGTGGACTTGCCGCAGCCGGACGGTCCGACGAGCGTGACGAATTCTCCATCCTGAATGTCCACGGAAACGCCGTGGATGACGGAGGCTGCGCCATACTGTTTCAGAACGCGGTCGATCGCTACCGATGCCATTTTTCTTCCTCCCTCAAAGCTTGAGTTGCCAGATTTTCGCGCCCGTGACGGCGCCCGTCAGCCTTGCCGATCGCGCGGCGGCAAATCCCGGAATGCGCTTGGTGCCTGTCCAGCGGCCGTTGTCGGCAAAGACCTCGATCGAGCCCGCATCGAGGAAGATGCGCAGCTGCGAAGGTCTGGCGCCTGACGCCAGATATCGCGGTGGCGGCTTGCCGGTACCGGCATCGAAGAGGATTGCAAGGCCCTCGTCATCGAGCCTGACGCCAAGCGCGACATCCGGGTGATCGAGGACGAGCTCGAAAGCCGCGCCGGCCTCGGGCAGTGCAAGCACGATCTCGACCGCACCGCTTTCGAGTGGAACCGTTTCGCCCGCAGCAAGGGCTGTTTCATCGAGCAGCCTGTGGCGCAGGCTTTCGACTGCCGCGACCGGCGGCGTCAACACGGCACCCCCATCGAGAAGCACGCGACGCGGCAAGGTCATCGCCGTCGGGAAATCGTCCTTCTTGGAAAAGTCGGTCCAGTTGGCAAGCCAGGCGATGCCGACCGGTTCGTCGCCGTCGACGAAGGCCTGGAAGGCGTAGGCGTCGGAGCCGAAATCCAGTTCCTGTTCGAATTCGGCCGTGAACGCCCGGCCGTCGAAGCGGCCGACGGTGACGGATGTGAGGTTGCGCCGGCCGGTGGCCGGGTCACGGCTTGTGAGCAGGCCAAAGATCAGCGCCCAGCGGGTCTCCGGATCATCCGCCATGCCGCCGACCGGCAGCATGCACGGGCACTCCGCTGCGGTCATGCCGAAACCGTCCTCGCGATGAATGATGTCGAGGAAGGTCCAGCCCGTGGCACCCTGCAGATCCGCCGTCTCGTAAAGCAGGACGACACCGCCCGATCGGTCGCGACTGCCAAGCAGCATCTTCCAGCGGCCGTCCGGGCCCTTGAACACATAGGGATCGCGGAAATCAGTCGTGAGGTTCAGACCCTCCGGACGGATAGGCAGGATCACCTCGGACGGGCCGGCAACGATGCCGTCTCGGCTGACGGCCGAGAGCTGGATCTGCTCCTCCGGCTCCCGGTCGCGAACGTGTTCGGTGTAGAAGACCCGGATGTCGTCCCCGTCCGGCCCGGAGACGGGGACGGCCGAGCCGGAAAAGGCGCCGCCACGGCCATCGTCCTTTTCCGACAGGTGGTCCGCCGGAAACAGGAACATCGGCAAGTGCGTCCAGCGGATCAAATCTTTCGAGACCGCATGGCCCCAGTGCATGGTGTTCCAACGCAAGCCATGCGGATAGTGCTGGTAGAAGAGATGGCCGAGACCCTCGAACCGGCCGAAGCCGTTCGGGTCGTTCATCCAGCCGAAGGGCGGTCGGAAATGGTAGCTGCCGGGAACCTCGGGCGGCGCCGTGCGGACGTCGCAATGGAGGACGCGGATCCCCTCCTCCAGCACCGTCTGCGGGTGGAACGCATAGGCGACGGAGAGCGCGGTTGTTTCCGCATCATAGGCAAGCACCGTGGGGCCAGTCGTCTCGAGCGTCACCGCGAAGAATTCGAACTCCCCGGCGCGGCGCGTGGACGGACCGGCAATCTCACTGCGGTCTAAGGTGACGGACAGTATTGCCTCGTCGCCAATTTTGCGCGCCTTCAGCCAGAGATGCAGCACGGTCCCGGCCGGGAGTTCGGCCTCGACGATTTCAAGCACGGGGCTCGCGGGTTTTGTCTGCGAAGTCATAATCAACCTTTCACGGCGGAGCCGACGAACGAACTTACGAACCAGCGCTGGAAGGCGAGGTAAAGGATGAGGACAGGGATCATCATCAGCACGGACGCGGCCATGGCGCGGTCCCAGTAAATGCTGTCCTGTCCGAAGAAGGTGGCGATCGCGACGGAGATCGGCCGGGCATAGTCGGTCTGGGTGACCAGCGTCGGCCACAGATACTGGTTCCAGCTCTCGATCCCCATCAGGATCGAGACCGTCGCAAGCGCCGGCAGGCTGAGCGGCATGTAGATCGACCGGTAGATGCGAAACGCCGACGCTCCATCCATCTCCGCAGCTTCGTAGAGTTCCTTCGGTAGCTGGGCGAAGAACTGGTAGAACAGGAAGACATAGAGCGGGCTTGCCACCCAGGGCAGGATCTGCACGGCAAACGTATCCGTCAGGCCCACCCGCGACATCATCACGACGAGCGGCATGATGATGCTTTCCTGCGGGATGACGTAGAGCGCGACCACGAGGGCAAGCAGGATCGCCTTGCCGCGAAGCGACGCCCAGGCGAGAACGAAGCCCGCCATGGAATTGATGATCAGCCCGGACACGACGGTGACGACGAGGATCACCAGCGAGTTGACGAGGTAGCGACCATAGGCAAGTTCGCCGGAGAAATTGGCGATCTCGCGGTAGTTCGACAGGGTCGGATCGCTGACCCAGAAGGCGCGGAAGCTGCCCATGTCCGCAAGGATGCGGAAACGGTCATCCTTGAGGCTGGCGATCAGCAGCATGAAGAGCGGCGAAATCATCACCAGAGCGATGATGAAGATGCAGACGGTCTGGACGACACGCAGGCCCGTCTTGCTGTTGCCGCGGGGGATCGCCAGCGGGGCTGGCTGGCTGAGCACGAGATCAGACATCGAAGCGCCTCAGGAGTTTGCGCTGGAGAAGCGCGATCAGAAGAACGATGACGAAGAGAATGACGGAGACGGCGGATGCGTATCCGAGCTTCTGTTCCTCGAAGCCGGCACGCACCATGTAGTGCACGACGGTCTCCGTGCTTTCCTTCGGTCCGCCCTGGGTCAGGATCGCAACCTGCGTGTAGAGCTTGAAGGCCTGGATCGTAGTGATGACCAGCACGAAGACGTGGGTCGGACGCAGGCCCGGCATGGTGACGTGCCAGAAGCGGCGAAACGCGCTGGCGCCGTCGATGCGGGCGGCATCGTAAAGTTCGTCCGGAATGCCCTGCAGGCCGGCGAGGTAAATGATCATCTGGAAGCCATAGGCCTGCCAGGCCGAGAGCAGCACGATCGAGAACATCGCCCAGTTCGGGTCGCCGAGCCAGTCGATCGGCTGGATCATGCCGCCGGACAAGAAACCGACGATCTGGTTGAGCGGACCGCTCGGATACTGGAACAACGTGCCCCAGATCACGCAGACGACCACCATGGATGTAATCGCCGGCAGAAAGAACATGCCGCGCAGAAGGTTCTGCATCGGCAGCTTCTGGTGCAGCAGCAGCGCCGTCAGGAAAGCAAGACCGCACTGAACCGGCAGCACCCAAGCGGTGAAGCGGGTGACATTCCAGAGCGACGTCCAGAACAGCGGATCGGTGAAGACCCGCTGGAAATTCAGGAGGCCGACGAAACGCACCGGCGTCGGACGCGGCACCAGCGGCTGATTGGTCATCGCCGTCCAGAAGGATAGAAGAAACGGCGTGATCAGGAAGATGGCGAGCAGCAGCACGGCCGGTGCGATCATCGCGACCTCCTGCCAGAACCGCTGCCGGTCGCGCCGCCTGGCGGGGCGTGGCAGCGCGGCCGTAGACGTCTGTTGCAAGGTCATGGTCTCCTCCTCATCGCTCATCCTCCCGAAATCGCGCAGGGCCGGCCAGCGGGACGGCCCTGCAAAATACGCCCTATTGCTGCTCGTCGAAGGGCGGGTAGCCGGCGTTGTCCTCGATGTCCTGATCGATCTTCTTGGCCGCAGCCGTCAGTGCCTCCTGCGCATCACCGCCATTGAAGATTTTGTCGACCGCCTGCATGAAGGCCGAGGTGATCGTCGGATAGGCCGGGTGCGGCGGACGGGCGACGGCGGTTTTCGAGGCCTGCTCGAAGGCGACGGCAAGCGGCCCGCCTTCAGCGTAGAGCGGGGATTCTGCGGCAAAGCTCTTCAGGCCCGGATAGGCCGACTGGGTCTTTGCATAGTCGCGATAGTCCTTGTCCTTCAGAAGGAAGCTCAGGAATTTTCCGGCGGCCTCAGGGTTTTCGGAGCTCGCCGAGATACCCCAGATCCAGGTGCCGTTCGGGCTGACGCCCTTTTTGCCGATCTTCGGCAGCGGCATGACGACGATGTTGTCCTTCATCGCAGCGGCAGCTTCGGCGTAGAACCAGTGCCCACCCATGGCAAGCGCTGCCGGCTGCCCCTCTGCATAGAACTGGTTGGTGCCGGACGAGGTCGGAACAACCCAGCCGTTTTTCACCCAGGTCTGCATCATCGTCAGCGCCTTGACGCAGGCTTGGCTGTCGAGCGTGCCGCTCGCCTTCCAAGCCTTGCGATCGATCAGGTCGCAGCCCGCACTTTCGAGCAGCGTTCCGTAGGCATAGGTGATCCACTCGGTCTTGATCCCGTAACCGCGGAACGTGTCGATCGGCCACTTCACGCCTTCGAGTTTGGAGAGCTTTTCGAGATAGCCTTCGAATTCCTCGCGCGTCCAGGCATCATCGACAGATTTCGGAATGCGTGCGCCGATGGCTTCGAGATACTTTTTGTTGCCGTAGAGAACGACCGAGGAGTCAGTGAGACCGATTGCATAGAGGTCCTTGTCGATCGGGTAGGTTCCCTGAGCGATGTTCGAGCCGGTCATGTCGTCGAGGACATCCTTGTCGACGAGTGGCTTGATGGGCTGCAGGTAGCCCGACCAGACGTAGTTAGCGAGAAACGGCGCGTCGAGTTCCATCACGTCGGGCAACTGCTTTGCCATGACGGCGGCGCTGAACTTCTCGTTATAGGCGTCGTGCGGCGCGTAGATCATCTCGACGTCGATGTCGGGATTGGCTTCCTCGAAGCGCTTGGCGACGTCGCCATAGGCCTTCACCCAACCCGGATCGCCCTGGTGCATCACATGGATGACGGATTTTGCCTCTGCAAAACCGGCGGTCCATAAGAGTGCGGAAGACGCGAAAAGCACGCTAAGTAAACGATTACCCAGATAAGTTGTCATTGATCTTCTCCTCCTATTCAGTTCGACGAAAATGCTGATTGTCAGACCGATGCCCGCTCCACGAGATGAAACGGCAGCTTGCGCAGATGCGGCGGCTGAGGTTCCCCGGCGAGCAGTATCTCCATGGCCAGGCGGCCCATCGCGCGGTGCGGCAGGGCCATCGTCGTCAACGGCGGATCCAGCCGCGAGGCGAGCTCGACCTGGTTGTCGAAGCTGGCCACCGCAATGTCGTCCGGGATTTTAAGGCCGGCGCGCGCAAGGGCCGCATAGACTTCCATTGCGACACGGTCGTTGCCGCACAGGATCGCGTCCGGCCGCTGACCGGTGGCCAGCAATGTCTCGACATGCGACGCGACGAGGCTCGGAGCGCGGTCGCTATAAACGCTGCGGCGGACGGCCGGAAGCACACCAATCGGTTCGATGCCGTCCTCTTCAAGGGCTGCGCGAAAACCCTTCTCTCGTAGCGCCCCGGCAAGGATACCCGGCAGGTTGATGAAGGCGATGCGGCGGCGGGCAGAGGCGAGCAGGTAACGCACGATCTCGCGCGCCCCACCTTCTTCGTCGGGGACCAGTGACGTGACGCGCCCGGAGGCCTCGCGGCAATTGATCATCACGCCGACGGAGCCCGCGAGTGCCGGCGGCAGATCGACGTCCTTGTGGTACATGGCGGCATAGGCAACGGCACGCGGCCGGAACTGCTGCACCTCGTCGACCACCGAGCCGATTGACTGTCCGCTGCTGTGGTTGACGGCAAACACTGCCATGCCTGCACTGCGCGCAGCACCATCGAGCCCGCGCACGATTTCGGTGGCGAACGGCGAAGTGATGAGGCCATCAGAAACGACGCCGACCAGCGGCAGCCATCCCTGACGCACACCGCGCGCGGCGAGATTAGTCACGTAACCCAGTTCCTCCGCGATCGCCTTCACCTTCTGGCGCGTGTCGTCCGACATGCGCGCGGAGCCACCGTGCAATGCGCCGGAGACCGTCTTCACCGAGACGCCTGCACGCTCCGCAATGTCAGAAAGCGAGATTGCCACGATGCTCCTGAACTCCGTTGGGTTATCGATTACCCTATAGTTTAAACCGCGGTCTTTTGTCAAGCGACGGCGGCGATCTTCGACGTGCTCGGCAACGCCGTCGAATGCGAGAGCAAGGTGGAATATGACCTTCTCGCCGCAGCCAGCGCCGTGATGGCCGCCTATTTCGGCATCATACACCGCACGACAGAATGGCTCACCCAAAATAGCCTGCCGGGAGAAAAGGGCCGCGCCTATCTCGTGCCCCTGTTTGCCGGTCGTTCCGAAGCGGCACTTCACGCAAGGCAAGGATGTCGACTTCGTCGAGAGGTGCCGCGAGTTTGCCACCAAGAGCGGCCTCAACGAACAGGTGTTCCGGGACTTCGACGAAAGGGGCGGAACCCAAGCGCTGACGCGAGTGCTCGACAGAGTGTTCGAGCGGATCAACAACCGCTAACAGGTGACGCTCGCCGCCATTTCTCCCCATGCGGTTGATTAGATCACGAATTCCTCCTCATAGGTCTGCGGCTCGGGAACGACCGTAACCTCCACCGGCACGATCCAATTGGCCGCGTAGCTCTCGAAGTCGGAACGCTGCTGGTCGGGCTGCACGCGCCCCGCCGCATCGATCGCGCGACATCGCAGTTTGTATTGCCCCACCTTTTCAGGGGTCCACGTGTAGTCCCACAAGCGCCATGCAAAAGGACGTTCTTTCTCGAGGAGGCTTGCCTCGCGCCAGCCACTTCCATCTTCGGTGCAGACCTGAACCTGCCGGATAGCAGCCTCGCCGCCCCAGGCGGCTCCGAAAATTCGATAGGGTTGGCCGGCGATGAGACGCGCGCCCTGCACGGGTCGCGCGATCTGCGCTTTGACCTCCATCTCCGTGAGGGGGACTAGGCTCGGTTCCCCGAGGTTGCGCTCCCAACGGAAGTACTCACGCGCTTGCCAGTAGCCAAGGAATGGTTGTTCCAAAACCGTGATATGGGTAATCCACTTGACCCAAGCCATGCCGAACCAGCCACCCACAACCGCGCGCAGCGGGTAGCCGTGATCGCGCGTCAACGGCTCCTCGTTCATCGAATGGGCAAGGATCGTGCTGTGCGCCATGGCCTTCTCAAGCGGTAGACTGCGCGCAAAAGCGATGGGGCCAGGAGAAGCCGTTTTTTTGTTCGTGTCGACGACGCCGCTGTCTGCGCCCACAAGCAGGACCTCACGCGCGTTAGGCTTAACGCCCGCCATTTCCAATATCTCGCTGAGAAGAACTCCTGTCCACGCAGCATTGCCGACGGCTCCGTTCTGCCACTGCAACCCCTCCTTCGGTGGCACATAGTAGACGCGGCCATTCCCGGCGCATTCGACGACGGCAGTCAAGCTCGTGCTCCGCATCGCCTTGATGCTGTCGAGGTCAAGTTCGAGCGGCCGCGCCACCGCCCCGTTAACGCGCAATCTCCAGTCTCGCGCATCGAGGTCCGGCGAGGGGAAATGGTTTCGCACGAAGAACAGCTCGGTTGGGATCAGCAAATCGGAGAGCGACGCAAATGGAAACTCGGTATTCTGTGGGGATTTTTGTCGAACTATCAGGCTGGGTTGCTCTGGTGTCGGCATCGTTCTCGTCTCTCCTTCCAAAAGCACAACCTCGGTATCCATCCCCGCGGGTTCCGGTTAGATCACACCCCGCGCAGTGCGCCTGTCGCGTTCCGCCTTCGGCCGCATTCTCGCCTATACCGCACGTTTCGAGCATCGACCTCGGACGGCAGCTTACTGCATGGTCACATCTCTCTTTCGCGCCGGCTTGTCGTTGAGACAGTACCTCTGCAGAAGACCAGCAACATGTTGTTGGCAGGCATCTCGATCGTCTCGCGGAGAACAAGTCCAGCGGCCTCACCCATTTGTTCAAGGTCAGCGATATCACGCACACCCCAGGATGGGTTGCGCTCCTTTAGAGCGGCGTCGAAAGCAGCATTCGAGGGGGCGTTGTGTACGCCGTCGCGCATAAAGGGACCGTAGAGAAGGAGAAGCCCACCATCGTGAAGCAAACGGCCAGCTCCTTCGAACAATCCTGAGCTTGCCGTCCATGGCGCGATGTGGATCATATTGATTGATAAGATGGCGTCAAAATGCCCCGTTTGTTCGACGATCCATTGTCCTGAGCACACATCAATATCCCGCGGTGCCAGCACATTCTTCAGCCTTGAGAATTTGATCCAGCTAGACGTACTGGCGCGGGCGCCGGCATCCGGATCGCTCGGCTGCCAGGTGATGTCTGGCATTGCCCCCGCAAAACACACGGCGTGCTCGCCGGTCCCGCATCCAATCTCCAGAACGGTGCCACGTGTTGGAAGGACACGTTGTAGGACCGCGAGGATCGGCGCCGAATTTCGCGCAGCGGAAGGTGAGAACATGCGCTGGTCGGCGCTGACGTCGCGCTGTTCCAGCGCAACAGGCGAACGGTCCTTCTTCTCTGGGAGCATTGGCCTGTAATCCCCTTTGGGCAATGCCTCCACCTTATAGCTGAAATAACTGAAATCAAGGATTGCGGACTTACAAAGGGTCGTCGGTGCTGCGTTCGGGATCATGTCCCAGGGAGTGGTGTAAGTGGCGGCTTTGGTCGCCGCGTTCTTGCATGGGCCGGGATGATCAGCGCGCCACGGCTGGCAGGCTGATGAGCGGATCATCGCTCATCTGGCTGATGGTTTCCAGCGTCATGTATCTGGCGCGTTGGACAGCCCATTCGTCGTTCTGCTCGAGCAGGATCGCGCCGACGAGGCGGACGATGGCGTCAGAAGGCATCGAGGCAATCATCAGCAAGACACTGCGCGAGCAATGGCTGACGCTCGAGGCGCCTCCTCTCGCACCGGTCGTCGCCGAAACCCGTGCGCGCTGTGAAGAGGCTGGTCTTGCCCTGCCGTCCTATGTCACCATTGCCCGGCGCATCCCGGCGCTGTTTTCGCCTGAAGAGATCGCCAGAAAGCGGTCGGCCAATCCAAAGCACCTGCTGCGGTTAAAACCGCGACCAGGCTATATCCACGCACCGCACCCACTCGACGTCTGCCAGATCGACCATACGCCGACCGATTTGAGCGAAAACAAGGTCGCGCGGCCCGGCTGATCACCTGAAAGCGCCGGTCATACCGGCGGGTTCCGGCCAAGAGGCACCGCTGGAGCAGAGCAAACACTGCATGCAGTAAGCTGCAGAATCGCAATGCGCTCAGGCCTGGAGGTTGTCCGCCGACATCTTGCCGGACTTGCGGTCTTTCACCAGCTCATAGGTAACCTTCTGGCCGTCGTTGAGTCCGCGTAGACCAGCTCGCTCTACCGCGGAAATGTGGACGAACACATCGGCAGTTCCGTCATCCGGCTGGATGAAACCGAAGCCTTTTGTTGTGTTGAACCATTTTACTGTACCGGTTGCCAAAGTATCCTCCTTTGATCATCGTCGTGTCGGACCGATAGGCTCGAATGATACTGGTACGCTCACATTAGTAGACGGTTCCGGCGTCAACGAAAAGCATGCGAGCTCTCGCGTCTATCGCACCGGACCAAAATTCCGGATCTTGGTTGCTTACCTTTGCTGTAAGCACGGTAGAGCGGGCGTAATATGGCTGCAAGATCAAGACGCAGTCGTAAAGGGCCTGAACGCGTTAATTGCGCCGATGCGCCTAATCCCAGGACAGTTGATCCTTCGGAAGCCGACCACTTGGGTCGTGTACCTGCACTTTATGCGGCAGGTTGGGGCCCCAGTTCCAAAGCACCAGATTTCGATCTCCCTCTTCGGCGCCGGGCGCAAAGCTGGGTACTATGATGCCTGCCGTGCCCCTCGCCTTGAGTCGATCGTATATCGACCAGGATGGGGGTCTCCTTCCTTCGGAAAGCGTGGTGGCCCAACTGCAGGCCATTTCCTCCACCGAAACGGAATTCGAGGCCCGACCAACTTCAGAAGCAAGATCCGTAATGTCATCACAGTCGACATCGTAGGAACAAAGTACACAAGGGTCGATGCGATGGGCAAACCCTTGATTGGCTTCCTTTACCGCCGTCATCACACTAAGGGCGAGATAGAGAGCTGGCACGCCTTTTGGGTTGAACCGCGCGCCTCTTATAGCCGCGCCATCTCCTGAAACCGGTTTGAAAGCCCAGCGTGGATCGTGCGCACGGTAACAATTGCCCACAAACCTCAAGCGAAGCCCCCTAGGGCCATATGATCGAGGTAATCTCGCACCGCCGCGGCCTTGCCGTCTTTTACGAGAGCCTCGGGCGTACGCCCGCCAAAAGCTGGTAGAGGTTGGGCCCGGTACCAAGCCATTGCCTGCTCCTTACCACCGGCCCAATCTGAGACACGACTGATAATCTCCAGCATTTCCCGAAGACGGCTCTGCGTTTTCGCGCCCAGGCTACGTTCACTTCTATACAGTGTTTCGCGGGCTAGCCCCGCCGTCTCGGCCAACTGGCTCTTAGACATGCCGAAGCCGGTTGCGACCCGTTCCACAGCGATCTTTCCCGAGCGATCCATATAGGACAGCACCAAGGGACCGCTGTGCTCTAAAGATTTCAGAACCTGAGGCATGATCATTCCGCCATATCCAGCAACTCATTTATTGTGCGAAATATATGACTCTATTGACGGTAACGCAAGCGACTACGACATTCGCCGGGGTAGCGAGAAGTTTCAAGCCACTGCCACCCCCAAAGAGCCGTTCGCTAGGCGCTTCGAGCAACCACTGGATTCGCCCGCAACAGAGCCATCAACACCGGCCCGAGCGAAAACTCCCCTCGCCGCGCCTTGTCCGTCAGATTGCGCAGATATCCGCCGGCCGAGTTGATGTGCCCTGCCCTTTCGAGAATACAGGCCATTGTCGCAGCCACATTTTCCGGCCCCATCGCCTCGCAGGCGTCCTGGTAGGCGCTTGGACTGACGCCCAGCATCGATCGGACCACCACTCGCCTACTCATCCCACCTACCTGAAGGTCCGGCTGCGGCAGGTGTTTGGTGAAGATCTGTACTCAGTTATCAAATCGACCGCTGTCCCGGGCGCTCGCCGCTGCCGCCACGCCGTTGCTTTTGCGACGGGCTTGGGTCTTTTTGCGGTGATAGGTCCACCTTTCATATCGCACCTCGATCGCGCTAAGGGCGATGTTTGCGAGCAAAGGTGAGATGATCCCGCCCTGAGGGATACCGGCGTCCGTCCGGAGGAACTGATCCTCAGTCAAAACACCGGCCTTGAGGAATAATCCGACCAATCTCACCACTCGTCGATCACCGATGCGCTTGCGCATCCGCTCGAGCAGCTGATGATGATTGATATTGTCGAAGCATCCTTTGATGTCCCCCTCAATAACCCAAGGATATGGCAACCGGTTTCGCCGAGTGTCCTTGTCCCGCTTCTGCGGCAAGGCTGCCCGACGAATGTACTCCAAGGCGCCGTGGGTGTTTCTGCCGGGTCGAAACCCATAAGAGACATGCCAGAATTGCGCCTCGAAGATCGGCTCCAAAAGGATTCTGGCCGCGCCTTGTACGACGCGGTCTCTGATGGTGGGGATGCCCAAGGGTCGGAATTGCCCCGGTTTCCCGGCCTTTGGAATGAGCTTGCGCCTGGCCGGACTTGGCCGATATGCACCACTGCGCAGATCAGCTTGAAGATCGACCAGGAAGCGATGTTCACTCCTGTTTCGGATACGTCCCACCGTCATCCCGTCAACCCCGGCCGTGCGTCCACCTTTGTTGGAGGCAACGCGCTGCTAGCCAGGCAACAAGGTTGAGCCAGCTTCGTCCACCGAGGGCGGCGTGACGGTCGGAAAGCGCCCGTTTTGGCGCGTTGCTACCTTATCAAGGCCAGTGGCTCTATCCCGCGACGTCCAGGCACGTGAGCCCGCCCTTGATCAGGCTTTCAGGAAGACCAGCGCTCGCAGGATCTCCGCAAAATCCGCATGCTTGAAGGCGACGGCGCGAGGACCGTGCGCATATGCACCGGGATACCAGCCGGCACGATAGGCATCCGTCGGATTGTTGAACTCGATCACCACTTCGTAGCGCTCGGCCCTGGACGGCAGCACCTGAGCGAAATCGCCGGACAGCGCTTCTGCCACGCCTTCACGAATAAGCCGGCGCGACCAAGCAGGCGAGATCGACGTCGTCGAACGACCTTTACCCTCCAGCGTTTCCACGGACTTCAGCCCCGGCACCATCGCCCGCGCCTCAGAGCAAATACCGGCATCGCCGGCAAGGAAGACCGACGGTACACCGTAACCGGCGGCACAGAGCGAGTTGACGGTAAATTCCGAGGCGACCTCTCCGTTCAAAAGCAGGCGCGAGATGCGCATCGTGGAGGTATGGGCGAGCGGATTTGCCTCGCTGCCCGCTTTGGAGTGATAGCCCGTATAGAGCGCGGCCGCGAAGCCGGCATCGAGGCCGAACATCATCGCATCCGGATGGCCGGACCAGCCGCGCACAATGCGGACATAGTCCGGCAGGCGGTCGAGGATGAGGTTGCGACCGCTGTCATGGGCGTCTTTCACCACGACTTCCGTCGCACCGGCGGCACGCGCGCCCTCGCAGGCAGCGACCACCTCGGCGGTCATCAGGGCGCGAAATTCGGTCCAGTCGGAATGGGTGCGCTCGGCTTCGTCCCATTGCGCGATGCCTGCGGTGCCTTCGATGTCAGCGGAGATGAAAACTTTCATGGGTGGGTTCCTCTATCGGTCAAATCGGGAAGAGCGGGATAGATGCGGTCGTTTCAGGCAGGGATCGCGAAGGCCAACCAACGCGATGGGCGCCGCCAACCGCGGGGGCTTCAGCGGCCACTTTGGCAGACTTGGTCATCGGCGAGGCACGTCTGACCGGTGATCGGCGATTTGCATGTCGTTTAACGGAACATTGGTGCAGCTCGCCGCCACAGGCCAATTCAATTTGGGCAAAACTCCATGCAAGAATCGCCTAACTCCCGAGATTTCAATCGGTTATGAATAACTCCCTCACGAGCAGGCGTGCGTGCACGGTCGCTAGCGCGGAGTTCTCGCCGACGCCAACGTCGGTGAGAACTCCACACGCAGGTCTAGAGAAGTTCGCCCATCGACTGCAGGAGCCGTTCGATCTGATCGGCCGTGTGCTCGGAAAACACCGCAAGCCGCATGGTCGCAACATCTGACGCGTCGGAATAACCACCAGGCTGCTGCACCCTGACGATGATGTCGCGCTCCGCCAGACGATCGCGCAGCTGTTCGAGGTCGGTGACGCCCTTGATGGTGACGATCGGTACCGGCGTGTCGGCAACGTCGAACCCGAGGGTCCGCAACCCGCTGCGCATATGCTTGACGTTGCGAACGAGGTTGGCGCGCTTTTCCGGTGTCGCCTGCAGAACGCGCAACGATGCGGCTGCAGCGGCTGCAAGACCCGGTGGCGCCGGCGAGGCACCACGCATGATCATGGCATTGCCCGCGATCTTGGCGGCCAGATCCGCACTACCGGGAACGATGCCGCCGAGCGCGCCGAACGCCTTGCTCATCGTGCCGGCGAGATAGTTGCCCTCGCCTTCGAGCCCCGCGTGCTGCAGCGATCCGCGGCCGGTCTCACCAAGAACGCCGACACCGTGGGAATCGTCGATGCAGAGCAGCGCACCATCATAGGGGGCCATGGCCTGCCGGTAATCCCCAAGTGGCGCCAACCGTCCGGATGACGGAAAGACGCCGTCGGTCAGCACCGCCGGCCGCTCGCCCGCCTTCACATGCAACGACAGTTGCGCAGCAAGATCCTCCGGATCGGCATGCCGAAATTCGTGAACCCGCTTGCCGAGCGTCGGGATCGCGTCACGGGTGCTGTAATGCGTTGCGTAATCCATGAAGATGACATCGAATTCGTCGCGCAGCCCCTGCAGCAACACCATGGGGCTGGTGTAGCCGGAAATCATGTAGACGACCTCGTCTGTGCCGAACCAGTCGCGCAACCGCTCCTGCAAATCGGCATAGACCTGCATATGGGCGAGCGTCCCCGGCCCCATGCCGTAGCGCCTGGTCGCTTCGCAGGCTGCCTCGATCACCTCGGAGTGGCCATGCAGGCAGAAGTACGACGTGCCGCAATAATAGTCGACCTCGCGCCCGCCGATGGACATGCGGGCGCCAAGAGGTGACTCCATCTTGATTGGAGCGGTCATGGTCACGCCGCTTCGGCCTGGGACGGGCTGCGTCGCGCCAGGAACATCGGCCCGACGCGGATGCCGCGCTTGCCGTTGTCGTCGACGGCATCAAGTTCGAGGATCTCGTCTTCGTAAAGCCGCCCATGCATGCGGAAGCGTCCCTCCTCGACCGGTTCGCATGTGTGCGTGCAGAAGTACTCGATCAGGCACTTCAGGCCGCCATGGCTGTAGGTCAGGTAGGTGATGTTGAAGTCCGGCCCATATTCGCCGAGATGCGGCGCAATGGCGTCGGGCACGGTCTCGTCCTCAGGCGTCTCAATGCGTGTCCAGCTTGTATCCCGCCAGACGAGCTTGCCGGCTGCCGGGAAGGAGAGGTTCATATGGGCATAGTCCGCGCCGCGCCCGTAGATGCGACCGTCGATGACGAAATCGTTGCCGGCAACGGGACGGATCCGGTGCGGAACGCCCTCGCCCATAAGGTAGATCTTGCCGTCCTTGGATTTGACCTCGACGATCTCCTGCGTGGCGTCGTTGCGGTAATAGCCCGGCAGGGTCTTGAACTGCGCTTCGGGGATCTCCGGCGGACGCTGTGTCCGCTCGGGCATCTTGCCCATCTTGCGCTCGGCAAGAACGATGCGCACGCCGTCGACGCCGAGCCGCGAGGCGATCTGGTTGGCGAAATCAAGGGTCGCAAAGATCAGCACGCCTACGCCGGCGGCAGGCAACAGCATCATCTGCGAAGCATAACCATAGACGGCGCCACCATGGCCGACCGAGGTCCAGCCGTCGACGTCGCCGGCACCGAAGCACAGGCCATACCCGTTGAGCGTCTTGTCGTGGCCGGCCGGACGTTTGCCGAACGGTGTCCACATCTCACGCAGCGACGCCGGCGAGATGATCGAATTGCCGGCAGCGTCAAAGCCGCCGCGCAGCAGGCACTGGGCGTAGCGTGCCATATCCCCCGTGGTGGAAAAGATGTTGCCGGCCGGCGAGCCGCCAAGGCTGAACACCGGCGCCGGCGTATCGCCGTCGAGCGTCCACATGTCGGCCGGCGCAAGCCGCTCGCGAATGCCCGGCGCCATGCCGCAGGAGGAACTGTCCATGCCGAGCGGTTTCAGAATGTTGGCAGCGACATAGTCGGAATAGCTCTGCCCGGTGACGACCTCGATCACCCGACCGACGACGGCGATGCCGGCGTTGGAGTAATGCATCACCCCGAGGCTCGGATCCTGCTTCAAGGTCGAGCTGGCGAGCTCGTCGACCGTGTCTTCCAGCGGAGGACGGGTCGCGTCGAGGTAGTGGCCACTCTTGGGTTCGCGCACGAGCCCGGCCGTATGGGTCATCAGCTTGCGCAGGCTGATGACCGAGCCGTGAGGCCCGCCCTCGGCGCCAGCGAACGGGTTCACCGGCTTAAATCCGGGCAGGTAGGTCGAGACGTCGACATCGATATCGACAAGGCCCTTTTCGACCAGTTGCATGATCGCCAGCGAGGTGAAGGTCTTGGTGATCGAGCCGATACGGAAGCACGTGTCCTTGCCCATGTCGAAATGGCGGTCATGGCGCTGGACATGGCCTTCGGCAAGCACACCGTCTCGGTCGACGAGGGCGTAGGAGATCGACGGGATCGCCTTGTCCTCGACCTCGTACCGGATCAGATCCTCGAACAGCTCGATGGAAGCAGCAGACAGAGAGGACATGGAAAATGCTCCTTGGTCGTAAGGGATTGGGTCTCAATGGGCGTGGCGTGGGTCGAGCATGTCGCGTAGCGCATCGCCGACCAGGTTCCACGACAGTACGAAGAGGAAGACGGCCGCGCCGGGGAAGGCCAGCGTGTACCAGAACTGGAAGGGATTGCCGGGCTGACCGACGATCCAGTTGCGCGAATAGGCGATGAACTGGCCCCAGTCGGCATAACCTTCTTCGGTGCCAACGCCGAGGAAGCTGAGCGCTGAGGCCGACAGCACCATGGAACCGGTCGCCATCGTCGCGAGAACCAGCACCGGAAACATGGCGTTGGGCAGGATATGCAGGACGATCAGCCTGAGATCGCTGGCGCCGTAGCTCCTGGCTGCGTGGATGTAATCCATCTCGCGGATCCTCAGGATCTCGCTTCGAACGATACGGGCATAACTCATCCAGCCGAACGTCGTCAGCGCGATCGTAATGGGCACGATGCCTTTGCCGAGCAACGCCGTCAGCACCATGGCGGCGATCAGGAAGGGCACGGCCATGAACACGTCGACGATGCGCATCAGCACTTCCTCGACGACGCCGCCGTAATAGGCCGCGACAGCGCCGACGACCGTGCCGATCAGCACGGAGATCGCCACGACCCCCAGCCCGATCTTGAATGCCGTGCGCGTACCCCAGACGACGCCATAGAAGATGTCGTACTGGCCCTGGGTCGTGCCAAACACCGCCTCCGGCGAAGGCGGTTGCGGCGTCGCCAGGAAACCCTCGCGCGGCGTGTCGTAGGGCGAGAGCTGGAAGCTTTGCGGCGGCGCCAGAACGGGCGCGAAGACGGCGATCAGCACGAAGGCGAGGAGGATCACGACACCAAACAGCGACACCGGATTTCGTGCGAGGTAACGAAGAAACTTCATTGCGTCTTCACCCTCGGGTCAAGCAACGGATAGATGAGATCGACGACCAGGTTCATCAGCACCAGGACGACCGCGAAATAGAGGCCGAAGCCGAGAACTGCGGGAAAGTCGAGATTGGCAGCGGTCTTGGCGGCGAACTGGCCGAGCCCGGCGTAGTCAAAGATGGTCTCGGTGATGACCACGCCACCCATCATCACGGCGAGTTCCATGCCGGCGATGGTTGCAAGCGGCAGAAGCGCGTTGCGCCTGGCGTGATGCAATTCGACGACGCGGCGCGGCAGGCCCTTGGCGCGGGCGGTGCGTACGTAGTCCTGGCGCAGCGTTTCCAGCATCGAGGTGCGCATCACCCGCGTCATGCTGGCGACGTTGACATAGGTCAGCGTGATGACGGGCGCCGCAAGGTGACGAAGTGCATCGCCGAAGATCGCCAGGTTGCCGTTGAGCAGCGCGTCGATAGTATTGGCGCCGGTGTAGCGCACGAAATCGCCGGAGCTGACCACGGTTTGCGCCCACTGGCTGAGCCGGCCGGGCGGAAACCAGTCAAGCGCCGAATAGAAGATCAGCAGCATCAAGAGGCCGAAGACGTAAACCGGAAAAGACCAGCCGAGAATGGTGAAGATGCGGATGACATGGTCCGGCCAGCGGTTGAGATAGATGCCGGCGCGCGAGCCGAGGTAGACGGCGAGTAGCAGACAGGGCACGAAGGCCAGCACGACCAGCTCCAGCGTCGCCGGAAACAGCGACATCAGCGCCGTCGACACCGGCTGGCGCGCGGTCTCGGACCAGCCGAGATTGCCGCTGAGAACGCCGCCAATCCAGCGGCCGTACTGAATGTAGAAGGGATCGTTGAGCCCGTACTGCTCGATCATCCGGCGGATGCTCTCCTGACCACCCTTGAGATAATCGGGCGACGGCGCATAGGCCGCCAGTCTCTGGGTTGGCGAAAGCGACATCTGCAGCGCGAAGATCATCAACGACAGCGCGAAGAGGACGATCGGCAGCATCATCAGTCGTCTGAGTGCGTAATTCAGCACGGTTCACACGTTCCGATTTCAGGGAAAAGAGAAAAGGCATGCCGGGCGGTCTTGCCGCCCGACATGCCGTTCGCCAATCAGTCGTTGGCCTTGGTGACCGGGTAAAAGTCCCAGGCGCCGTAGAGGATCATGTTGTCGACATAGCCGTCGATGTTGCTGCGGGTGACGACGTAGCCGAAATCTTCCCAGAGGAACTGGGTGGTGGCGTATTCGTACGACATCTCCTGCAGCTTGGCGTAGATCGGCTCGCGAACCGCCGGATCGACCGATGCCCAGGCTTCATCCAGGAGCGGCTTGAACTTCTCCGCCATCAGGTCGCGATAACCTTGGCCGACCATGCCGCCGACGAGACCCGTGGGCGAGAGGTAATAGCTGGCGGCACCGAGCGGACCACCCGGATCGGAATAGTCAGGACCCCAACCCATCACCGTCAAGGGTGCTGCCGGCTTTTCGCGGTTGTTGAGCTTGTCCGAAACGGACGCCCACGGCAGAGCCTGGATCTGCATCTTGAACTTCGGATTGATGCGCGACAGCCCCTGCTGCAGCGCCGAGAGTGCCGCCGTCAGCTGCGGGTTGCCTTCGGTCACATAGGCGGTGAAGGCAAAGCCGGTATCCCAGAGCTTGCCGTCAAATGCCTTCTTGAAGTGTTCTTCGGCCTTGGCGGGATCGTAGCTGTAGACAGGTGAATCCGGGCGGTAACCCATGATGCCGCGAACCGTCGGCCCACGAGACTGCACGGTCTTGTTGAGCAGCACCTGGGTGAGCAGCGCGTCGTAGTTCTGGGCGTAGTTGAAACCCTTGCGCACGTCGATGTCGGCGAAGAAGTCCGGCGGAATGCCGGCGCCGTCGAGCTTGCCGCTGCCGATCGCCGGATTGTCGTTGTCGTCGAGCGGCCAGGCGAAGAAGATGCCGCGCGAGAACACTTTCTGCAGGCCGTCAATGACCTTGACGCCTTCAGTCTTGCTGAGTTCATCGATGAACTCGACGGGTGCCGTGACGAAATCGGCGTCACCGGACAGAAGCTGCAGGCGCCGCGTCGTCCATTCCGGCACCGTGCGCATGACCACGCGCTCAAGCTTGGCGGGGCCCATGAAGTAATTGTCGAAGCGCTTCAACGTGATGCGCCGGTCGGTTCGGTCCCATTCCTCGAGCATGAACGGCCCGGTGCCATTTTCTTCCGCAAACAGCGGATTGGCGCCGAGTTCCGGACGGTAGTGGGCCTTCCAGGTGTCGCCCGAGCCATCCCAGCCGCCGACCGATGCAACCCATTCTTTGTCGACGACCGAAGTGCCGAAGGGCAGCGCGATCACCCCAAGCGTGGCCGGAAACGACTTGGGCAGCTTGAGCGTGACATTATCGCCATCGACGACGATCTGCGACGCGAGTTGGTCATAGACCTTGCGCAGGATCTCGGGGCTGGCGTCGTTGATGGATTTCACCTCGCCTTCGGCCTCAACCCACTTGGCGATGTCGGTATATTTGCCGGCTGTGATCACCTCGGTGATCGCGTTCGACATCCACGACTGGCCTTGAAGAATGGCGCGCAGCAACGAGTAGCGTACGTCTTCGGGCGTGATCTGGCCGTAACCCGGCTCGATCGTCGCCTTCTGGGCGTCAGTCAGCTTGTCGTAGTATTCCCAGGTGACTTTGCCGTCGGCGCCCTTGATCCCGACCTTGTGGGCTGAAACGCCTTTGCGGATCGGGAAGGTATAGCTCACCGAGCCATCGGCCGCCTGCTTGATGAGGCCGTTTTCGAGCGACGGTACTTCGGTCGAGAGCGACGGCACGAACTCGGAGATCTTCGAGCCGTTGAAGTTCAACAACCGACTGTAGATGTTGAGAGCGCCGTAAGAGCTCGGCGTGTTGGCGATATAGGCCGGATCGAACGACTGGATGTCGTCGGTCCACATGAAGACGAAAGTGCCGGGGTTCTTGGTCTCGGCCATAGCGGGCGCAGCCGCGATGCCGAGCCCCAAGCACAGAGCTAGGGCTAAGGTGCGTTTCATCGTTGTTCCCATTTGGTGGAGGCGGAAGTTTTCTTCTCGTTATAGGGGAGGCTAGAAGAGCGCTTGCAGGTCTGTCCAATGTGTAATTAGGATAGACTATGCAAATCACGCATGAGGGCCGGCATGGAACTGCAATGGCTTGAAGATTTTCTGGAAATTGCCGCGACCAGAAATTTCTCGACGGCAGCGACGGCGCGCAACATCTCCCAACCGGCCTTCAGCCGGCGCATCAAATCGCTCGAGAACTGGATCGGCGCCGACCTGATCGACCGCAGCACCTATCCGGTACAGTTGACAAGGGCAGGCACGATGTTCCTGCCGGGTTGCCAGCGGCTCGTGCGCGAAGCCTACAGGCTGCGCACCGATTGCCGCAATGTCGCCGGCGAAAGCTCGGCCATGCTCACCTTCACCTCGCTGCATACGCTGGCGATGTACTTCTTCCCGAAATGGATCGGCTCGCCGCTGATCTCGCGCCTGCCGCTGCGCACCAGCATGCACGCCGCCGACTTCCTCGAAAGCATCGACCATCTGTGTTCGGGCCAATGCGATTTCGCCATCACCTATGTGCATCCCGATGGACCGCCGGTGCTGGAAGGCGGGCCGTTCGAATCGTTGCAGATCGGCAAGGACAGGCTGATCCTGGTGTCGGGAGCCGACGAGAGCGGCCGACCGCTGTTCGACATCGACGGGCCCGAAAGCACGGAGATCCCCTATCTCGCCTATTCCTGGAGCGACGGCTACATCGGCAAGCTGGCGACCTTGATCCAGTCGCGCTGGCGCCGGCCGCTCAATCTCAGCATCGTCTACCAGTCGGGCCTCGCCGATGGCCTGAAGCACATGGCCGTCGCCGGGCGTGGCGTCGCCTGGCTGCCGCAGATCTGTGTGGCGGAAGCCCTGCGCCAAGGCCGCCTCGTCCAGATCGGCGGACAACAGATGTCGCTCGACATGGAGATCCGCATCTTCAGGCGCGCCGGCCCTGGTAGCGCCGACAGCGATGGGTTGTGGCAGCATCTCAAGCAGTGTGCGGCATTGCCACAGTACAAGAACGGATTCGATGTCGGCATCGACGCCGCCTGAGGCACCGTCATACCCCAAATCGCCCCACCGAGGCCATATGCGAAGACAGGCGACACGATGCAGAAAGCGCATAGTTTCGATTGCCACATTCGGGACACATTGATTTTACTCGGTTTTGCGGCACGGACAAAAGCCGGTTGCGTGCCGCCCGGGCACTGACGGCCTGCCTCGCAGGGAGTTCTCCGCCACCCGAGCATATTGACAGGATGCAACCCCGTTGCGAGACCTGATAGGGCAACGTCCCCTCGAAATCGGGTCCATGTGCTGATGTTCCTGTCTAAATCCGCGCCCCCTGAACTGCCCGAGGATGTCATCCTATCCGTGGAAGACCTTGAGGTTTCCTTCGCGGCCGGCACCCGCTCACAGCTGCGCGCGGTGCGGGGCGTCTCCTTCCGCATCGCGCGCGGCGAGACAGTTGCTCTGGTCGGCGAGTCTGGATCCGGCAAATCGGTGACCGCCATGACGATCATGCGTTTAACCGAGTATGATGGCGCGGCGATTACCGGCGGGCGGGTGCTGATGCGCTTGAAGGACGGCAAGGTCGCCGACCTCGCGACATTGTCGGAAAAGCGGGTCGAAGCCCTTCGTGGCGCGGACATCTCGATCGTGTTCCAGGACCCGATGTCGAGCCTGAACCCGGTCTTTACCGTCGGCGACCAGATTGCCGAAGCGGTGATCCATCACCAGAACAAGACACCGAAGGAAGCGCGCCAGATCGCGCTCAACACCCTCAAGCTGGTACGTGTGCCCGATGCGGAACGCAGGCTCGACCAGTATCCTCACCAGCTCTCCGGCGGCATGCGCCAGCGCGTCATGATCGCTATTGCGCTCGCCTGCCGCCCGTCGCTGATGATCCTCGACGAGCCGACGACCGCGCTCGACGTGACCATTCAGGCGCAGATCCTCGATCTGGTTCGCGCCCTGCAGCACGAAATCGGCATGTCGGTGCTGTTCATTACCCACGACATGGGCGTCGTCGCGGAAGTCGCAGACCGGGTCTGTGTGATGCTCAAGGGTGAAATCGTCGAGACGGGATCGGTTTACGACATCTTCGCCAAGCCGAAGCATGCCTATACACGCGCCCTGATTTCCGCCGTGCCGCGCCTCGGCAGCATGGCCGACAAGGATGCGCCGGAGAAATTTCCGCTGCTGGTGTTCGAACCGGAGCGGCAGCCCGCGGAGGCGACAGAATGAACGCGCCGGCTCCTATGACGCAATCCCCTCGCCCACTCGTCGAGGTGCGAAACCTGGTGACGCGCTTCGATCTCAAGGCCGGGCTGTTCGGCCACGTCTCCGGCCGGGTACATGCGGTGGAGAACGTCTCCTTCGACATTTTTCCCGGTGAGACCCTGGCGCTGGTCGGTGAATCCGGCTGCGGCAAGTCGACGGTCGCCCGCTCGCTCATGCAGCTCGATCGACCGCGCTCTGGCTCCATCCGCTTTGATGGAACCGAACTGATCGGCGCGCCGCGCCCTGTCCTCGCGCGATTTCGGCGCGAAGCGCAGATGGTCTTCCAGGATCCGTTTTCTTCGCTCAACCCGCGCATGACGATCGAGCAATCGCTGATGGATCCGATGCGGGTCCACAAGCTTGGTTCGACCGGGGACATGCGCGCCCGCGCTGCCGAACTTCTGGCAAAGGTCGAGCTTTCGCCTGAGCATCTCGAGCGCTATCCGCATGCATTTTCCGGCGGGCAGCGCCAGCGCATCTGTATCGCCCGGGCGCTTGCGCTCAACCCGCGTCTCATCGTCGCCGACGAAGCAGTCGCTTCGCTCGACGTGACGATCCAGGCGCAGGTGATCAACCTACTCATGGACCTGCAGCGCGAGATGCAGATCGCTCTTCTGTTCATCAGCCACGATATGGCGGTGGTCGAGCGCATCGCTCACCGCGTTGCGGTCATGTATCTCGGCGAAATCGTCGAGATCGGCGATCGCCGCTCGGTGTTTAGCAATCCGCAGCACCCCTATACCCGCAAGCTGCTATCGACCGTGCCGATTGCCGATCCGACGCGCCGTCCGGAAGGGCGCCAGCCGATGTCCGACGAAATTCCGAGTGCGGTGCGTGCGCCGGACTTCGTGCCTCGCGAACTGCCGATGCGGCAGATCTCATCGACCCACTACGTGCGCCAGGTCGCAACCGCCTGACATAGCCGCTATACCCCGTTCCAGATCAGAGTATCCCAACATGAGCACTTTCGAAGTGACGCAACCGGCTGCGAGCGCTGCCGGCATGGCGTCGACAGATATCCGCGACAGCACAAGCGGGACCACGGCCGCAATGTTCCTGCGTCCAGCGGCCGCCGACCGACCGACACCCTATATCGAGGTCGACGAGAAACGGCTCACCCGCAATATCAAGGCCATGCAGCAGCGCGCCGATGCAGCCGGCGTGGCGATGTTTCCGCATGTGAAGACGCACAAGAGCCTCCACATCGCCCGGCAGCAGCTTGCCGCAGGTGCGCGCGGCATCACCGCCTCCAAGCCCAGCGAAGCGCTTATCTTTGCCGAAGCCGGGATTGCGTCGATCATCCTGGCCTATCCCATCGTCCACGCGGCGTCGCTCGATCGCCTTCTGCCTGCGGTCAAGGCGCGGAGCGTGGAACTGCGCACGATTGCGGCGAGCCAAACAGGTGTCCATGCGTTGTCGCAGGCCGCCAGCCGGCACGGCATCGAGATCGGCGTGTTCCTCAAGGTCGACGTTGGCCTCGGCCGCGTCGGCCTCAAACCCGATGACCCGGCAGCGCCTGAACTGTGCGCAAGCATCGCCGGCACCCCTGGTTTGCGATTTGCCGGACTGCTTTCGCACGCCGGACATGCCTACGGGGCTCCGGAGCCCCATGCCCTGGCCAAGATCGCCGACGACGAGGCCGAGGCCCTCTTCGGTCTCGCCGAGAGGCTTCGGCAACGCGGAATTGCCGTCGATTGCATTTCCGTCGGCGCAACGCCGACTTGCGTCGGTGCACCGCTGCCCCGGGAAGTCGATTGCATCCGTCCCGGAAACTACGTCTTTCTGGACGGCACCGCCCTTCGGCTTGGCATCTGTACCGCCGACGACCTCGCGCTTTCAGTCGTCGCCCGGGTCGTCGCGTCGAACGACGCGCACTTCATCATCGACGCTGGTTCGAAGTCCATGAGCTCCGATCGCGGCGCACATGGCATGGGTGGCGCAGGGTTCGGCACCGTCGTCAGCGCCGAAGGCGATGGCGAAACCGGCCTGTGGACGCTCGAGCGACTGTCCGAGGAACACGGGTTCGTCCCCCATTCCGGGCGCCCCCTGCCGCTCGGCAGTCGCGTGCGCGTGTTCCCCAACCATTCCTGCGCCTCGATCGCCAACTTCGACAATTTCGTCCTGGCGCGTGCGGATGGCACTGCAGCCAACCTGCCGGTCGACGCCCGCAACGGTCAGACCTGAAGAGCGCACCGGCCTTTCGGCCACCTGGGCGGCGATTTATCGCCGCCCATCAACGCGTTGAAGTTCTCGCTCCTTCGTCCATCATCGAGATGGAAAGCTGGATTGTGAGACCTAGATCTCCCAAATATCATTGCGATGCCAATATCAGTGCATCGAGAAGCCGACGCGGCTGATCGGACTTCAAATCTACGCCTCCAGTGTAAAGGATATGATCCATGAAAGTCCTAATGGTCCTCACTTCGCACGACACCCTCGGTAACACCGGCAAGAAGACAGGGTTCTGGCTCGAAGAGCTGGCGGCTCCCTATTACGTCTTTAGGGATGCCGGAGCCGAAATCACCCTTGCATCACCCAAGGGCGGCCAACCGCCGCTCGACCCGAAGAGCGATGAACCGATGTTTGAGACCGACCTCACTCGGCGTTTCAAGGCAGACCGGGAAGCCAAGGCCCAGCTCGCCGAGACGGTTCGCCTCGACAGCGTCAACCAAGGGGACTTCGACACCGTCTTCTATCCCGGCGGTCACGGTCCGATGTGGGATCTCGCCGAGGACGGAAACTCGATCAAGCTGCTCGAAGCCTTCATTGTGGCGGGCAAGACGATTGCCCTTGTATGCCACGCACCCGGCGTTCTGCACCGCGTCAAGAACCCGGACGGCACACCTTTCGTAAATGGGCGAAAGGTCACGGGCTTTACGAATTCCGAGGAAGCGGCCGTCGGTTTGACGGAGGTCGTGCCCTTCCTGGTAGAAGATGAGTTGCTCGGTCTCGGCGCCGTTTTCTCGAAGGTTAAAGACTGGGGCGTCCACACGGTCGTCGATGGCCGGCTCATCACCGGCCAGAATCCCGCCTCATCTGGCGAAACGGCAAAAGCCCTCCTGGCCGCCTTGAAACCGTAATCGAAGATTGGATCGGGGCGCGTCGCCAGAAAGAGCGTCCGCCTTCGGCGGAGCGTGTCTTGCAGACAGAGGACTATTCCGTCTCCAATTCCCTTGGCGAAACAATCGATCTCAAGGGCTTCATAGAGGAACAAGCCCGCTTCAGCGTCGGGTTCGATGTCGAGAGAACGCTGGGGCTCAAAAACGGACTAACGCTATCACCGTCGATCGGCGCGGATATCGGCTTTGCCTCGCTTGATGGCGAAGGCCTGTTCGGGAGGATCTCCGCCGGGCTCACTCTCTCCAACCACGACAACTGGAATATCGACTTCTCACTGCTGTTTAACGTCGAGGGCGATGGTTCGCGCTCGGGCGGCGGGAAGATTGGCGCGCGCGTGAGCTTTTGACCGAACGATCACACGCCAGACGTCTTCGCCAAAGAAATGACGGCCCCTCTCAGCGCTCACATACGTTTTCCAAGCGGCCTAACCTAGGCCGAAGGAGATATTGAGGATGCGCTGCGGAGCATAGACATGTTAGGCACTTAGGGAAGGACAGCCGCATCTTGCAGCATTCGCACCGGTGCGCCTCACTGCTATCAACGGGGTGCGCCTGAAGCGGGACGCTAGTAAGCCAGCTGAGCACGTAGGCTTGGGACGATCCAGTCGAGGAAGCACCGCACCTTCAGCGGCAGGGGATCGGCTGGTCCATGGATAACGTTCACAGGTAGCGGTTCCGGTGCAAAGTCCGTCAGCAATTCGTGCAGAGCGCCGGAGCGCAACTGATCGGAGATCTGGTAAGACAGCACGCGGATAATGCCGATACCGGCTATTGCAGCCTGAATGGCAGCCTCCGTCGTATTGACCGCGAATTTGGGGCGCGGCTCGATGGCAAAGGCCGCGCCGTCCCGGCGGTAGCGCCATTCCGGCGCGGTCGCAAAGCCCTGAAAGCTTATGCCATCATGGTGGCTGAGGTCTTCCGGCTGAAGCGGAGCGCCTCGGCGGGCAAGATAGTCGGGGCTCGCGCAGATCACCCGTCGGACGGCGCCGACGCGCGTTGCGATAAGCGCGCTGTCCGCCAAGTGTCCGATCCGCAGGGCCACATCGACGTGCTCGTCCGCCAGACTTAGCTGACGATCGGCGAGGGTCAGACGCAGGTTGATATCGGGTTGCTCCTTCAGGAACTCCAGAGCTATTGGCAGCAGATGGCGCTCGCCGAAGGCAATCGGTGCGGTCACGTGCAGCCCTCCACGCAGCGCGCCATCATCGCCGCTGGCCTGCCGCTCCGCCGCGTCCAGCTCCTCCAGAATACGACGTGACGCGGCGACGAAGCTGCGCCCCTCATCCGTCAAGGAGAGGCCGCGGCGGGTGCGCACGACCAGGCGCACGCCAAGGTGTTTCTCAAGATCCGCGACCCTGCGGCTGACCGTGGCGAGCGGTGCATGCAATCGCCGCGATCCAGCCGAGAGGCTGCCAGCGTCCACCACCGCCAGCAGCACCGACATCGCTTCAAACCGATCCATCGTATCCTTCCGGAAACTGAGAGGAAAGTTCCAGAATTGGCAGGATACCCTATTGCTTTCGGATATCCTAGCTTTTGCGTCGATCCAGCGGACGCCGGCCGGCTCCCCGTATTGCCAATGATCAGGAGAAAGACGTCATGCCTCAACTTTCACGTCGTGCCTTTGCAAGCGCTCTTCCTCTCGGCCTCCTCGGGGGAGGACTGATCAGTGGCGCACCGGCCCCTGCCGCCGCGCAGAATACCCCCAACACGCCGGTCAGCATTACGCCGCTGGCGCAGATCCGCATCGGTCGCTTCACGGTGACGGCGCTGACAGACGGGTACGCCGATATGCCCTTCGACTATTTTCCGGGACGCGCGCCGGCCCAGGTGGAGGAGGCGGCAGTCGCTCAGTTCACCGCCCGGCCGAGCGGGGTGCGGTTCCTCTTCAACCAGTATCTCATCGATGATGGCGAGCGCCGCATCCTGATCGATGCCGGTGCAGCGGGCTCGATTGGTCAGACCGGCAAACTGCCGCAGGCGCTTGGTGCGCTTGGCCTGCAGCTTGACCAGATCGACGCGGTGATCGTAACGCATATGCATCAGGACCACATGGGCGGTCTGATCGCCGGAGGCAAGAACAACTACCCAAAGGCGGAGCTCTACATCGATCGTCGCGACGTCACCCATTGGACCGACCCGGCCAAGCGCAGCGGCGCGCCCGACTATCTGCAAACCAGCTTTAAGATGGCGGAGGAGGTGGTGCGCCTCTACCCGAAACTCCAGGCGATTGACGGAGAACGCGAAATTGTGCGCGGCGTCTCAATTGTCGACCTGACCGGCCATACACCCGGCCATATCGGCGTGCGGGTCGAAGATGACGGAAAGAGCCTCATCATGGTCTCGGACATGATCTTTCCGGTCGTGCATCCGGGGGCGACCGACGTGTTCTTCCTGTTCGAGCAGGACCGGGCAGCGGCCAAGGCAATGCGCGACCGCTTTTTCCCTCGCGCCGCTTCGGAGGGCGCACTCATCGCCGCCACGCACATGCCCTTCCCAGGGCTCGGCCGTGTCGTCGCCGACCGTGGCCAGATGCGCTGGGAGGTGGCCGACTGGGCCTTACAGGATTGAAGTTAGCTACGGCGGTCTAGAAAGTCGGTCATTTCTACGGCATCAATATTCCGGCGCAAGGCGCGGTCGAACCGATGGTTGCCGGATGGGTTCCCGTATTTTCCGGAACGCCATGCGATGCGCCATTTTGCTTGCAGGAACAAATCGCATTTAGGAACCACGTGGGGTCGCCTGATGTCTTTGGCTGCGCGCGAGCCCGGCAAAGCGACGCTTCACCTCTTCGAATAGGGGTGGAGGCAACGGGCCGTGGTAGCCGCTATCGGTGTCGAGCGGCCGGACGTCCGGGTCTGGCGGGGCAAAGCGGTTACTTCCCGTCAAAACAATCCAGGAGCGCTCGTCATCCGGCCCTAGCGAGCTTTGTCGCCGGCGGGATCTCGACGGCATCGGCCGGGCGGAGGGTGGCGAATGCGTGATCGGGAGTGGGGCGGGTGCTGTTGATTGCACCGGTCTCCTCGGTGATCGAAGTCGCAAAGCTTCACTGCCTGATCGTTACGCATGACCCGGACCTCAAACTCGAGGAAGCCCCCTGGCCAGAGCTGCGAACCCTGTTGAAGGACCTCATCCGGATCAACGGTGCGCGAGACGATCAGTACCGTCACGAACGACTGCCGACGCGGTCGGAACCCGCCCGCAGTTTCACTCTGAGGGGGAGATCTAGCAACATGGACCTCGGCAAATCAACGGGCATGCGAGACGTTTTGGACCTGGCGACGCAATACAAAGCCGCCGCCGTCAAGCTGGGTGAGAACCCATCCGGTCCTAACCATCTTCCGCAAAGGCTGCTGGCTCTTCATGCCATCGAGCTTTATCTCGATGCTCTTCTTCAGGCGAAAGGCCTCGATGACGAGCCGATCCACAACTTCCAACATGACCTTGGCGAGCCGGCCCGAAGAGCGGGGGCCGCAGGACTTGTCTTGCGCAAGCGCACGCTGGCGCACGTGGCAACGCTCTCCTCAGCTCAAGAGTATCTCATTGTCCGATATGCTCCTGAGCTGACGTCCACGCTCTCGCAGGTGAACCGGGTTATGACGACGCTTGAAGAGGTTTCGCGGAAGGTACCAAAGATGGTGAAGGCGACCAAGCCCCATAAGTGAACTTGATCGCTGGCGGCCAAAGGGATGGCGGGTTTTCCAAGTTGGACCCGCGCTCGAAGGTATGTCAGACAGTGCTGCCCGAGATCTGCTTTCAGCGTTGACTGGATCTTATCAAAGAATGACTCGCAACAAAATTCCCAAATTGGAAACTTTGTGCTTGTTTCCAAATTGGGAATTCGTTAAATAGGGGCTCAAGTGAACGTTATCGCTAAATCTGCGCTGGTCAGCTTTTGGAATAGCTTGCCGAAAGGCGTCCCACGAGAGGCCGCGCGAGCCGCAATGACGGAATGGTATACTACCGCATCGAAGGCGAGCTGGAGTAATTTTAGCGAGTTAAAGAAGACATTTAACTCAGCTGATCTGGTGGCCGGCAACAAGGTTATCTTCGACGTCGGCGGCAACAAGTACCGCATTGTGGGACTGGTCGCATTTCGGTCCAAGCGGATTTTCGTCCTGTTTGTCGGGACGCACGCCCAGTACGATGCGATCGACGTCAAAGAACTCTGACGTGAAAGGAAGTCGACATGTTGGATTTGAAAGGGTTTCGGACGCTTCAGAGTGAGGCCGAGTACAACGCCGCACTGAAGGAAGTTCGGCCATATTTCGAAGACGAACCCGAAGAAGGCTCTGAGGAAGCTGCGCACTTTGACGCGCTCGTCCTTCTGATCGAACAGTACGAGGGCAAGCACTATCCAATCCCGACGGCGAGCCCCGTTGAGGTGGTCAAGTCGGTGATGGCTGCGAACAACTACACGCGCGCCGATCTCGTGGCGGTTATTGGTTCGAAAGCGCGGGCGGCCGATCTTCTGAACGGAAAACGGGAAATTAATCTGGATCAGATTAGAAAGCTCAGCAAAGAATGGAACATCCCGGCTGGTTCACTGATCGGCGAAGTGGCGGCCTAAGGGATTCCGGCTAAGCTCGCCCCATTACCCCGTTCGACCAGGCGAGCAACGTCGTTGATGCGCTCGATTACGACCCGAATCGTTCAACCCCGGACGATCGAATTCGTTCTTTCAGATTCGAGTCGGGCCGGGCCCACCATATCCCTCATTTATGTTCTAAGGCCTCCGGCAGTGTCGTGTGCGGGCCAATAGGATCACATCCCAGGTCTCTTGGCACGACAGCTCGGAAAACTCGTCAGGAGCGGGAACGCTTGGTCATAAGTCCCCATTCAGCACGACGGGCCGTCCGTGCGGCGTCCGCAAATATGCGCGCTCCCAGGCATCTCGCCGCTGGATTAATTCCTTGCCGGAAATCGCGTGTGCTTGATCGAGGAGGCTTTCGAGTGCGGACAACACGGCGCGATAATAGGTCTCGGTGTCGTCCGACTGTCCGGCGAGATGCGCCTCGCACAACTTCGCTCCCAGGGTTTCAGCCCAATGCGCTCCTGATATTACGCCCGAATCAACCAACAAATTTGCCATCGCGGAAGCCTGAGCATGCCACGGCTCGGCGAAAGCCGGTTCGCTGTCCCTTTGCGTCAGGTGGGCCGTCCCGGGTTCAGATCCGCTCAAGATAGCTCTCCCAGAGATCGACGAAAACTTGATCGCGGCTGTCGTGGGCTTCCGACCACAACTCGGACGCGGCAAAGCCAACCGTGTAGAGGTGCTCGCCTCTGGGCGTTCCGGCGGCTGACGCGTCCGGCAGTACATGGGCGCCGTGATGTGCGATCACGCTTCCACGCCTCCCCCGCACATAGGACGGCAAGCGCGTATGTCCGGAATGTCCCATGGATTTGCCGCGCACCACGTCGCCCACGACGAACAACGGCGGCGCCCCGGAATCAAGAGCGTAGCTGCGCACGGACTTGACGTAGGCGCGCGCCTCGTGCGCTTTTTCAGGCGGATAGCCAGGCTGGCGTGCAAATGACGACCGGCCAACATCGAGTTCTTCCAATGCAAGATAGCCGGCATCAATCATCTGGGCTGCAATCGTCAGCACCCATTGATCGAAGTATGGCCGCGTCAAATATTCGGCCGGAACGATCAACTCGCGGCAATGCCTGAACCAATCAATCGACCAGTCCGCATCGCCAGCGGCAGCCTGGGCGAGACCGAAAGCCCGCATTTCCCAATCCGAACGGAAGGGACGCTCGTCATCCCTGCCTAGAATGGGGCCAAATCCTTCGCGCCCGCCAAGATCGTGAACGCCGTCCATCAGGCTTCCCTCCTGGTTGGAGAAAGATCCCTCTGCGTCCCGATCATAGAATTACGCGAGACCAGCTCCGCGAGCTGCTCTTCGCTCCAGGATTCCACACCATTGGGCTGCTGCGGTATCACCAGATATCGTCTCTCGGACGTCGAGTCCCAGACCCGCACCTCGACAGTCGGGGGAATTTCCACGCCAAACTCCGCCAAAACCGCGCGCGGTTCGCGCACAGCGCGCGCCCTGTATTCGTTCGACTTGTACCACGCAGGCGGAATCCCCAGAATCGAGAATGGGTAGCAGGAACAAAGGGTGCAGACGACGAGATTGTGTATCTCTGATGTATTCTCAACCGCCTGCAGGTGACCCGTTCCGTGCCCAGCAAATCCGAACTGCTCGATTGCAGCGGTCGCATTTTCGAGAAGAGCCCTTTTGAACGACGGTTCTCTCCAGGCCCGAGCCACGACCCTCGCCCCGCGCTTAGGTCCGATCTCGTCGCGGTACATTTCGATCCAGGCGTCCATAGCCGCAGGATCGATCAGCCCCTTTTCGACGAGAAGGCTTTCGAGTGCTCTGGTTCTCAGCACGGACTCGGAAGGCAAGTGCTGATGCAGCTCGTGATGGATACTGGAAATGCGTCGCGAATCGAAGCTTGTCATCGCCTTGCTCCAGGAGCGTAGTCTGCCAAATCAACAAGCGACCCCACCATTTTGAGGTGGGTCGAGGCGTGAATGATCGAGCGGTTTTTCACCAAGGTCAAGCAATGTTGCACCGTGTCAGGAGTCAATCGTATCAAACCCGGGAAGGCGAAGGTCTCTGGTTTTCGCTCACAACGCCGTTGTCGCGATAATGCGGCGAACCAGCCAAATTCCATTGGCCGCGTCTTGCCTTCATGGAACGCCATGACCGATTTCGCCAAGCCGTTCCCTGAAGGCCAAGAGCATCTCCTCCCATCATGCTTCTTCTCGGAGCAGAGGTTTTCTCCATTTCACAGAAATTTCAGAACTTGTTCGGGACATGAAGCTCCGCCTGGTCGACCATGAATTCGCTGTGGAGGTCGTCTCATGCAACTTACCTCGGAAACGCCCGGGTGGCATCGCGCCCGCTACGGAGCTTTGGCGCGCAGGGCGGACCTAGCTTGACTCTGCGTTCGTTCTTGTTCGCATCGTGCGGCTAGCCTGCATGAGCACATCGAAGACACTTGAAGGAGCCGCGATGCCCAGAAACTGGGGCGTCTGATCGAGGGAGGGAACCCAAGCCGACATCGCCCGATCGCCAGAAAGACTTGCGGTTGGCCCAAAGCGAATATCACCACGCGCCCCTCCGTCACCAATCAAGTTTATTTCAGGTAGACGGTCCAGTCCGATGGACGTGAAGCTCGCGAACGGTCCTTTTCGGACGATCAGGACCCGCTGATCGGTCACGGCATAAACAGTCCGCTTCCTGAGCCAAGCATCCACGGCGAAGCGCCCGGCAAATATGAAAAGCCCTATAGCAAGGAACATTGTGCCCCAAAGGCGAAAAAAAACCGGAGCACCATTGGAAATGGCAGTCTATAGCCAGAAGAGGGTGAAGGACAGCCAGACCGTGCTAAACGGAATGAGGAGAGCGTCGCGACTCGTGAATAGTATCCCCTGCGCCGGAGAACCTTCCCAAAGAACGCGTTCCCCGGGCATAAGTTTGGTCCTGATTTCTAGCCCGCTCAAAGTGCGCACCTCCGTAAGCAATGAATCAATCATAACTTGAATTAGTGACTACTTAAACGGGTGTGCAGAACATTTTGTGACTGGCGCAAAGGCCGTACTAGGACGCGACCGTTGCCACCGAAGCCCACCGTCGCGCCGAAGAGTTCAACGCCCTAGACGCCATCGTGCCGTTTGATCGCCACAATCAGCTCGCCGCGCTGCTGAGGGACGATTAAGCCCCGACGCTCGAGCATCTCGCGGGCGAAGGCATGGGCGATAACACGCTGAGGGCGCTCGCCTCCGACCACGGGCATCTTGCGGCCTGGTGCCGGCTCACCACTGGCTCCCCTCCCCTGCTGCTGAAATTCGTCGTCCACCATCTCTGGGACCCTGGCCGGCGCGCGGAAGATCCAAGCCACGGCATGCCGGTCGAGGTTGTGACTAGCTTGGGGACCGGGCGGCTCTTGCGCGCCGACGGGCCGCATGCCTTCGCAACCTTGCGACGCCGACTGACGAGTTGGTCGATCCTGACCCCTTGGCGCGGTCTCACAGGGGCTTTCGGCGACTCCTCGTTCAAGTCGGCGCTGCGGTTTGCGGTCGCGCGAGCGTCCCGACCGCGGGCAACGAAAGAGCAAGAAGGCGGTGGCAGAACTCCTCTCGGTCTGCGCCGTCGAGCGGTCAGCCGATCTGCGCGATCAGGCGCTGCTTGTGACCGCTTTCACCCCCGGCGGCCGACGCCGCTCCGAAGTGGCGGCGCTACATGTCGAGGACCAGCCCGACGAGGAGCCGACCCCGCCGATGCCGGCTCCCTCACCTTCCCTGCCTCTCAATCCGTCTCGGCCTCACGAAAACGACGACGAGTGAGGACAACGAACGAGTGGTTCTCATCGGGCGTCCGTAAGCGTCCGGTGATGGCGGTCGACTTGCTTTTGGTTACAGTGCTGCGATGACAATGTTGTTTTGGGAAAGGAGCGGCTTTGCGTCGGTCTATTTTATTACCGCTTTTATTTATCGTTGCCGCATGCCCGAGTTTTGGCCAAGGCCAAGCTGGGGAGAATACCAAACGCAATGAGTATCCGTTTCAATGCGGAGCGATGTTTGCGATCGTGGCTAAAGTGTATGAGGACGCCGGTGAGATCAGCAAATCGGCAGTTTACAAGGCCAAGTTCGAAAAACTTGCTTTGAAAGCGGAAGCGGATTTTGAGAAGTTAAACCGAACGAAGGCCGACGCAGAGGCATACATGCAAAAGCATGTCGATTCCTTAGCAGCCATAGCCGAGAAGGACGCCGACGTCCTGGTCAATTTCGCCCGCCGTTGTAACGAGCTTTTTCCAGATTAAAACTCTGCAGACTGTTTGCGTGGCAATCACGCGGCTGGCAATGAGCAATTCCAGGGCGGCAATTTCTCAACCCTGTTGATCGGATGGTTTGCGACGCGCGTGAGGATCTCGCGAAGATAGGCCTCAGGATCGAGACGTTGAGCTTCGCGTCAGCAGCTTCGATGTCTTTGCGCGGCACGTAAATTGCGATTGGGCACTTAATTTGAGAACCTGGCTTCGATTTTGGCACTTAATGTGAGAATCGCCACCGTGGAAACCATGGCTGCCCCAGGCCAAGCCTCATCAGAAGACCCCGAATATAACAGAAGGTTCTGGCCGGATCGCGCGGCGTCAACGGCCGAAAATCGCACCCAGAAATCTCAAATTGAGTGCCATCACCTGCCCAAGGGGCGCATTCTCGCGATTAACTGCCAAGCGACAGCTGCATCCGCAAGAGCGGCAATGGACGGATCGTCCGCAAGGGGGCATTGCCTTCTTTCTTTTTCGGATAGAGGACGAGAAAGAGGTCCGCTAGAAAATCAGCGCGTTTATCTTTGGGTATTGACGATATTGGTGGTGCGGATGCCGTTTGGTCGGGGGTGGCCCACCCAGGACTGGGCTGCCGCCACTGGGTGCTTTCGGTCGGTCCAATATACGAGGCGCCAGAGTTCCGCAGGGACCCTAACCCGGCAAATCCAGGCGAGCCTCCCATACCCAGGAGCTTTGTTTCGGGCGCGAGCCCAGTTCCCAGCGGAAAGTGGGCGGCAACGTTCCGCCAGTAAACGGGCTGGTAGCCAATGTCGGCGCCATTTACAGCCAGCTTTCCATTAAGCCAGCGCCTGAACGGTTTCCCAAGTTCAACGCCTTGCTTCTCGTCACGCACCTTCACACCATGAACATAGATCACAGTCATGGAGAGTCCCCCGAGATGACACAATGATAGTGCAGCTACCCGCCTGAAGCGAGTTATTCTTTAGAATGCACTCATCAAGTAGGAAGACACGGTGGTTCCGATTCCAATCGTCGCTGACCAAATTTTGTATCTAATTTCTGGTCAGTAAGCGGGCCACGAGACGCCGGAAACTGAATAGCCCCGAGTTTCGTAGACACCCTCGGGTTAGATTTTCTGCTGCTTCTCGAACTCGACGGGTGACAGCATCCCGTTCCTGACGTGTTTGCGTTT